>CALCZN010000152.1:0-10445 GCA_937903095.1 uncultured Burkholderiales bacterium | reverse complement strand
GGCGCTGGGCGATGCCTTCGTCGAGGGCCACGTCGACGTCGAAGGAAACATCGCCGAGATCATCTCGATCGCCGAGCGCCTTTCGCTGGCCGGCGACGAGGAGAAGGCGGCCGGCCGCCTGCCGTCGTGGATCGCCCGGCACACGCGCAAGACCGACCGCAAGGCGATCGAATACCACTACGACGTCTCGAACGAGTTCTACGCGAGCTGGCTGGATTCGCGGATGGTCTACTCGTGCGCCTATTTCCCCGAGGGCGGCGAAGACCTCGAAACGGCGCAGCGCCTGAAGCTCGACCACATCTGCCGCAAGCTGATGCTCGCGCCGGGCCACAGGCTGCTCGACCTCGGCTGCGGCTGGGGCGCGATGGTGATCCACGCCGCCCGCGAGTACGGCGTGCGGGCGGTGGGCATCACGCTGTCGACGAACCAGTACGAACTGGCCCGCGAGCGGGTGCGCGAGGCGGGGCTCGAAGACCGGGTCGAGATCCGCCTGCAGGACTACCGCGACGTGCCCGACGGCGAGCGCTTCGACCGCATCTCGTCGATCGGAATGTTCGAGCACGTGGGGCTGAAGAACCTGCGCGTGTATTTCGATCGCATCTACGCGCTGCTCGAGCCGGGCGGCATCGTGATGAACCACGGCATCACCTCGGCCGACGTCGACAACCGGTCGGTCGGCCTGGGCGGAGGCGAGTTCATCGACCGCTACGTCTTCCCCGACGGCGAACTGCCGCACGTCTCGGCGGCGATCCGCGAGCTGTCGGCCGCCGGGCTCGAGCTGGCCGATGCCGAATCGCTGCGCCGACACTACGCCCGAACGCTGTCGTTCTGGTCGTCGGCGTTCGAGCGCGACCTCGATCGGCTGACCGCGCTGGCGGGCGAGAAACGCGTGCGCATCTGGCGCGTGTACCTCGCCGGCTGCGCGCACGCCTTCGCGCACGGCTGGATCAACCTCTACCAGCTGCTCGCGATCAAGCCGAAGCGCACGGCCGAAGGAGCGGAGAGCCCGCTGCCGATGTCGCGCGCCTACATGTACCGCTGATCGGTCGTTTCGCGTCGCGCCGGCAGGCGGGCCACGCCGCGCGATGCGGCGATCGCCACCGGCGCGGCGCGCTTGGCCAGCGGCGCTCGGCGCACCGGCCCCACCAGCCGCATCGCCCGCACGCGCTTGATCGCCGACACGCAATAGAGCGCGCCGCAGATCGGCCACCAGCGATCGCCGGCATCTTCCATGAAGCGCGTGCGGTCGAGCCACTTCTGTGTTCGGCACGGCGGACGGTAGCAGCCGTAGCGGCCGCGATCGAACTCGAAGCTGAGCAGCTTGAACCAGTCGCGCAGGCGCGGCAGCGCGATGAACTGGCCGTCGCGCGGAACGAAGGCGTCGGCGGCAATCGCACGCGTCCACCATTGGCGCATTCCCCACAGGCTCACCGGGTTGAAGCCCGAGACGATGACGCGCCCCTCGGGGCGCAGCACGCGGTCGACCTCGCGCAGCACCTGGTGCGGGTCGGCGGCGAACTCGAGAACATGCGTCAGGACGACCAGATCGAGCGACTCGGTGGCGATCGGCAACTCCTCGAAGTGCTCGATCAGCAGGTCGGGGGTGACACCCTCGGCGAGATCGGCCGGGCGGCACGCGCGCACCCGGTGCGGCATCCGATTGTCGCGCAGCGCGTCGACGCCGGCCTCGCCGAGTTGCAGCGCGTGAAAGCCGAACAGGTCGGAAACGGCGGCGTCGAAATGCGCCTGCTGCCAGGCGAGCACGTAGCGCCCGGGCGGCGACGCGAGCCAGTTGCGCCACGCGCTGACCCCGGCGCTCGTCGCGACGGGATCGGGATGCATTTCCTCGTCGTTCATGCGTGCCTGCTCCTCTGGCGCCCGGCTCATTGTACCGGTCGCACGGCGATTCCGACTTGACCGGCGCATCGTGCTTCCCGTACGATCGCCCGCGGTCCTGCCGAGACAAATCAGAGAGTTAGGGGGCATCGTTGTTGTCGATTCTTCGAACGCTGCCCCTCCTGCTGCTTGCTGCCGGCTGCTCCACCGTTCGCCTGGTGCCCGAGCCGGCATCGATCGACAAGGCGCCGGTCACCGTCGCCGCTGCCGCCACCACCGCGCCCGCGGGCGCTTCGCCGCTGGGCGAGCTGCCGCTGAAACCGGTGCTGGTCGACGAGGCCACGGCCGACGGCCCGCCGGCAGCGCGGAAGCCTCGCGTGTACGCCGACCTGTGGGATCGCATCCGCGCCGGCTTCGCGATGCCGGAACTGCCCACGCCGCTGGTCGAGGAGAAGGAACGCTTCTACCTGCAGCGGCCCGAGTACCTGCAGCGCATGTTCGCGCGCGGCAACCGCTACCTCTTCCACATCGTCGAGGAGATCGAGCACCGCGGCATGCCGACCGAGCTGGCGCTGCTGCCCTTCGTCGAGAGCGCGATGAACCCGACCGCGCTCTCCAGCGCGCAGGCCGCGGGCCTGTGGCAGTTCATCCCGTCCACCGGACGCGCCTACAACCTGCAGCAGGACTGGTGGGTCGACAACCGCCGCGACGTCGTGAAGTCCACCGAAGCCGCGCTCGACTACCTGCAGAAGATCTACGCGCTCGCCGGCAACGACTGGTTCCTCGCGCTCGCTTCGTACAACTGGGGCGAGAACGCGGTGGCTCGCGCGATGCGGCGCAACGAATCGCGCGGGCTGCCCACCGACTACCTGTCGCTGACGATGCCGGCCGAGACGCGGCAGTACGTGCCCAAGCTCATCGCGCTGAAGAACATCGTGCTGCATGCCGCCGAGCTGGGCGTGCAGCTGCCGCCGCTGCGCAACCAGCCGTACTTCGTCACGATCGAGAAGACGCGCCCGATCGATCTCGCGCTCGCCGCGAAGTTCGCGGGCATGAGCGTAGCCGAGTTCGTCGCGCTGAATCCGGCCCATAACCGGCCGGTGATCGCCGCGAGCCGCAACAACCAGATCAAGCTGCCGGCCGACCGCCTGGACGCCTTCCTCGCCGCAGTCGAGCGGCACGGCAGGGAGAGCCGGGCATTCGCCACCTGGCAGCCTCACACGCTGCAGCCCGGCGAAACCATCGAATCGATCGCCCGGCACGCCGGCATCACCGCCGCCGAACTGCTCGACGCGAACGACCTGCGTCGCGGACAGCGCATTCTCGCCGGCACGCGCATCCTCGCGCCGCAGCGCAGCGTCGAGGACGAAACGCGGCTGGAAGGCTTCGAAGGCCCGCGCGTCTACGAGCTGGTCGAGCAACCCGCCGCCTGGCACCGGCTGGCGCGCGGCGAAACGCTGAGTTCGGTGGCGCGCCGCTACGGCACCACGGTCGCGCAACTGCGCGCATGGAACCGGGTCGGCGCGAAGCCGTCCGTGGGCACGTTGCTGAAGGTGAGGCCGGCGTCGACGCAGACCGTGCTCACCACCGAGAACGGCGACCGGCGCGTCGTGCGTCGCAACGACGACGAGCCGAAGATCGTGCACGCGGTGCTGCGCCGGCAGGAGCCGGAGGACGTCGGACCCGGCGAAATCGACGCGAAGCGCACGGCGGGCGGGCGCACCCCGAAATCGGGGGCGGCGAAGACGGGAACCGCAAAATCGGGAACCGCGAAATCGGGTACGTCGACGACGCGCGCAGCGAAGGCCGACACGCCGACGGCGGACACTGCCCGCCGCATCGCGTCGGCGAAGCCTGCGGCCCGGAAAGCGGGCGGCACGAGCGCCGTTGCCGACAGGGCGTCGAAATCTCCGGCGAAGACCGCCGTCACGCCGCGGGCACGCGACAGCGCGAAGACCGCTCCGGCGCCGCGCAAGCGCGTTCACAAAAGAACCTGAGCAGCGGGGTCGACGGGTCGCGGCTTGCGCGGCGCTCCGCCCGCGCAGCTTACGACCCGCCTTCCGCGGCCCCGAGCAGCTCCGCCGTATAGGCCTCCCGCGGCGCGGCGAACAGCCGCTGCGTTTCGCCTGCTTCGACGACGCGACCATCCTTCATCACGATCACGTGGTGCGCCATCGCGCGGATCACCGCGAGATCATGGGTGATGAAGACGTACGCGATGCGGTAGCGTCGCTGCAGCGAGGACAGCAGCTCGAGCACCTGCTGCTGCACCGACACGTCGAGCGCCGACGTCGGTTCGTCGAGCACGAGCAGCTCGGGGCGCAGGATCGCCGCGCGGGCGATCGAGATGCGCTGGCGCTGGCCGCCGGAGAACTCGTGCGGATAGCGCTCGAGCGCTCCCGCGTCGAGCCCCACCTCGTCGAGCATCTTCGCGACCGCGTCGCGACGCTCGACGGCGCTCAGGCCCGGCTCGTGCAGCGCGAGCCCCTCCTCCACGATCTGCAGCACCGTGCGGCGCGGCGACAGCGAATGGAAGGGATCCTGGAAGACGATCTGCAGGTTGCGCCGAAGCGCGCGCAGCGCGCGCGCGCTCGCCTCGTCCAGGCGCGTGCCCTCGAAGCGGATCTCGCCGCGCGCCTCGCCCTGCGTCAGGCGCAGCAGCGTCAGGCCCAGCGTGCTCTTGCCCGAGCCCGACTCGCCGACGATGCCCAGCGTCTGGCCGCGCGCGACGCGCAGGTCGACGTCGCGCACCGCCTCGAAGCGGCGCTTGCGGAACCAGGAGTCGCCGATCGGGAAGCGGCAACCGACCCCCTTCGCTTCGAGCAGCGTCGGCGCCGGCGGATCGGCCGCTGCGATCGAGCGTTTCGGGCGGCTCTCGATCAGCATCCGCGTGTAGGGCTGGCGCGGCGCTTCGAACAGCGCCGCCGTCTTTCCTTCCTCGACGAGACGGCCGTCCTTCATCACCGCGACGCGATCGGCAAAGGAGCGCACGAGCGGCAGGTCGTGCGTGATCAGCAGCAACGACATGCCGAAGTCGCGCTGCAGCTCGTCGAGCAGTTCGACGATGCGTCTTTGCACGGTGACGTCGAGCGCGGTCGTCGGCTCGTCGGCCACCAGCAGCTTCGGCGAGCAGGCGAGCGCCATCGCGATCATCGCTCGCTGGCGCTGCCCGCCGGAGAGCTGGTGCGGAAAATCGGAGAACCGGCGCTGCGGTTCGGGAACGCGCGTGCGTTCGAGCAGCTCGATGGCGCGGCGCGTCGCCTGCGCGCGCGAGACGCCTTCGTGACGCTCGATCGCCTCGCAGATCTGGTCGCCGATCGGATAGAGCGGATTCAGCGCGCTCATCGGCTCCTGAAAGATCATCGCGATCTCGCGTCCGCGCACGCCGCGCAACTCGCGCTCGCTCGCGGCGAGCAGTTCGCGCCCTTCGAAGCGCACCGAGCCCGCGTATCGCGCATCGGCGTTCAGTCGCAGCACCGACAGCGCGGTGACCGTCTTGCCCGAACCCGATTCGCCGACCAGCGCGAATTTCTCGCCGGCGCGCACGTCGAAGGAGACCCGGTCGACGACGCGCGTCGAGCCGCTCGTCGCGACGAAGTCCACCGAGAGGTCGCGCACCGACAGCAGCGCCTCGCCGCTGCGATCGGCTGCGGCGTCTCCCCGCTCAGCCCTTGCGCGTGTCGAGCGCATCGCGCAGCGCCTCTCCGATGAAGATCAGCAGCATCAGCGTGCCGACGAGCACGACGAAAGTGCCGAGCGAGATCCACCACGCATCGAGATTCGCCTTGCCCTGCGCGAGCAGCTCGCCCAGGCTCGGCGTGGAGGGCGGCACGCCCAGGCCGAGGAAGTCCAGGCTGGTCAGCGCGACGATCGCCGCGCTCATCCGGAACGGCAGGAACGCGATCACCGGTGTCAGCGAATTCGGCAGCACGTGGCGCCAGATGATCTGCCCGTTCGACAGGCCGAGCGCGCGCGCGGCCGTGACGTACTCGAGCTGGCGGTTGCGCAGGAACTCGGCGCGCACATAGTCGGACAGCCCGATCCAGCTGAACAGCGACAGGATCGCGAGCAGGATCCAGACGCTCGGCTCGAACATCGACGCGAGGATCAGCAGCAGGTACAGCTCGGGGATCGATCCCCAGATCTCGACCAGCCGTTGCATCGCCAGGTCGAGGCGGCCGCCGAAGAAGCCCTGCACGGCGCCGGCGACGATGCCCAGCGCCACGCCGATCGCGGTGAGCGCCAGTCCGAACAGCACCGACAGGCGAAAGCCGTAGAGCAGCCGCGCGAGCACGTCGCGGCCCCGGTCGTCGGTGCCGAGCCAGTTCTCCTTCGACGGCGGCGCGGGATTCGGGCTCGCCGCGAAGTAATTGATCGTGTCGAAGCGGTAGCGGTTCGGCGGGAACAGCGCCCAGTTGCCGCCGCTGGAGAGCCGCTCGCGGATGAACGGATCGAGATAGTCGGTCGCGGTGCGGAAGTCGCCGCCGAAGGTCGTCTCGGGATAGGTGCGCAGCAGCGGGTAGTACGTCCGCCCCTCGTAGCGCACGAGAATCGGGCGGTCGTTCGACAGCACCTCGGCCATCAGGCTCAGGCCGAAGATCGCGAGGAAGATCCACAGGCTCCAGTAGCCGCGGCGGTTCGCGCGAAAGCGCAGCCACGCGCGCCGGCGCGGCGACAGCGACGCGCGAGGCGCACGCGGGGCGAGCGGCGCGTCGCCCGCGAGCGCGGCGTCTGCGCTCATCGCGCGCCCGCCGTGAACTTCACGCGAGGATCGACCCACGTGTAGGCGAGATCGGTCAGCAGCTTCGCCACCAGGCCGAGCAGCGAGAACACGTACAGCGTGCCGAGCACGACGGGGTAGTCGCGCCGGATCACCGCTTCGTACGACAACAGCCCGAGTCCGTCGAGCGAGAACAGCGTCTCGATCAGCAGCGAGCCGGTGAAGAAGGCGCCGATGAACGCCGCGGGGAAGGCGGTGACCAGCGGAATCAGCGCGTTGCGGAACACGTGCTTGTAGAAGACGCGCCGCTCGGACAGGCCCTTGGCGCGCGCCGTCAGCACGTACTGCTTGCGGATCTCCTCGAGGAAAGTGTTCTTCGTGAGCATCGTCGTCACGGCGAAGCTGCCGACGACCAGGCAGGCGAGCGGCATCGCCAGGTGCCAGAAATAATCGAGCACCTTGCCGGCGAGGCTGAGCTGGTCGAAGTCGTCCGAGGTGAGGCCGCGCAGCGGGAAGATCTGCCAGAAACTGCCGCCGCCGAACAGCACGAGCAGCAGCACGCCGAGCACGAAGCCGGGAATCGCATAGCCGACGAGGATCGCCACCGACGTCCACAGGTCGAAACGCGAGCCGTGCCGCACCGCCTTCGCGATGCCCAGCGGTATCGACACCGCGTAGACCAGCAGGAAGCTCCACAGCCCGAGGCTGATCGACACCGGCATCTTCTCGACGATCAGCGCCCAGACGCTCTTGTGATGCAGGTAGCTCGTGCCGAGGTCGAACACCGCGTAGTTGCGCAGCATCGTCAGGAAGCGCTCGTGCGCCGGCCGGTCGAAACCGTACATGCGGCGGATTTCCTCGATCTGCTTCGGGTCGACGCCCTGCGCGCCGCGATATCCGCCGGTGGCCGCGACCTCGCCGCCCCCCACGCCGCCGCGCAGTTCGCGCACCAGCTGCTCGACCGGCCCGCCCGGCACGAACTGGATGATCACGAACGAGACGAGCAGGATTCCGACCAGCGTCGGAATCATCAGCAGCAGGCGCTTGGCAACGTAGGCGAGCATCGACTATCGGCGCTCCCACCAGGTCTGCAGCGCCCACTGTTCCGCCGCGTAGTACAGCGGCAGCGTCTGCGGATGCGCGAGCCTGCTGCGATATGCGACGCGGTGCGCCGGCGCGTAGAAGTGCGGAACGAGATACCAGTCGGCGCGCAGCACACGGTCGAGCGCGCGCGCGGCCACGACCAGTTCGTCCCGCGTCTCGCTGCGCAGCAGCCGCTGCACGATCGCGTCGACGACGGGATCGCGGATGCCGGCGAGATTGTCCGAACCCGGTTCGTTCGCCGACGCCGACGTGAAGCGCTCGATCAGCTCGTTGCCCGGCGTCTGGCTCGCCGAATACAGCGCCACCGTCACGTCGAAATCGAAGTCGTCGAGCCGCTTCTGGAACAACGCCGGATCGGTGACGCGCAGGCTGGCGGCGATGCCGAGCTTGCCGAGATTGCGCGCCCAGGTGACCGCGATGCGCTCGAGCGCCTTCGAATAGCTGAGGATCTCGAACTCGAAGGGTTGCCCGGCGGCGTTGCGCAGCACGCCGTCGTCGTCGACCTTCCAGCCCGCCTGCGCCAGCAGCGCGAGCGCCTCGCGCAGGTTCCCGCGCAGGCTGTGCGGCGGGTTCGTGTCGGGCGGCAGTACCGCCTCGCCGAACACGGCCGGGTCGAGCCGATCGCGAAAGGGCGCGAGCAGCGCAAGCTCGGCGGGCGACGGCTCTCCCTTCGCCTCCATGTCGCTGTTCGTGAAGTAGCTGCGGCTGCGCACGTACTGCCCGTAGAAGACCTGCCGGTTCATCCATTCGAAATCGAAGGCGAGCGCCAGCGCATGCCGCACGCGCACGTCGGCGAACTCGGCGCGGCGCGTGTTCATCACGAAGCCCTGCATGCCCGCCGAATTCGAATGAGCGAACTCCCGCTTGACGATCTCGCCCGACTCGTACTGGCGTCCGGTGTGCCCGCGCGCCCAGTTGCGCGCCGAGTTCTCGGCGATCCAGTCGAACTCGCCGGCCTTGAACGCCTCCATGCGCGCCGTTTCGTCCTTGTAGTACTTGTAGACGACCCGGTCGAAGTTGAACATGCCGCGACGCACGTTCAGGTCGCGCGCCCAGTGATTCGGGTCGCGACGGTAGGAGATCGAGCGTCCCCAGTCGGTGCGCTCGATGCGGTACGGACCGCTGGCGATCGGCTCGTCGCGCGCGATCTCGTCGAAGGGCTTCCCCGCGCCCCATTTGCGCGAGAACACCGGCAGCTGCATGCCGATGATCATGTACAACTCGTGGTTGCGCCGCTTGAACTCGAAGCGGATCGTCCGCTCGTCGACCTCGACCGCGCGCGCGACGTCGCCGAAATACTGGCGAAAGCGCGGATGCGCCTTCGGCCCGACCAGCGTGTCGAACGAATATTTCACGTCGGCCGCCGTCACCGGATCGCCGTTGGAGAAGCGCGCCTTCGGGTTCAGCCGGAAGGTGATCGACAGCCCGTCGCCGGCGAACCGCATGTCGTCGGCCAGCAGCCCGTACATCGTGAAAGGCTCGTCCTGGCTCCCCTCGGCGAGCGTCTCGAACATCAGCACCGCCAGCCCATCGGCCGCCATGCCGCGCAGCGTGAACGGATTGAGCTTGTCGAAGGAGCCGAATCCGGCCAGGTTCAGCGTGCCGCCCCTGGGCGCTTCCGGATTCACGTAATCGAAGTGCGCGAAGCCCGGCGGATATTTCGGCTTGTCGCCCCAGGCGATCGCGTATTCGGCCCGCGCGGCGCTCATCGAAAGCATGAGCAGAACGACCGCGGCGGCCAGCGCGAGCGGCGCGCGAAAGCGGCACAACGCGCGTGCGACAATGAGCATCGACGAGAATTCTAGCGGAGGCCTCACGAATGGGATTCCTCAGCGGCAAGCGGATCCTGATCACCGGCTTGCTGTCGAACCGGTCGATCGCCTACGGGATCGCGCGCAAGTGCCACGAACAGGGCGCCGAGCTGGCGTTCACCTACCAGAACGAGCGCTTCCGCGATCGCGTCGCCGACATGGCGGCCACCTTCGGTTCGTCGCTCGCTTTCGCCTGCGACGTTGCCGACGACGCGCAGATCGACGCGCTGTTCGCCTCGCTGGCCGAGCGCTGGGGCGGCCTGGACGGCCTGGTGCACGCGATCGCCTTCGCGCCGCGCGAGGCCATCGCCGGGCGCTTCCTCGAAGGCGCGAGCCGCGAGGCTTTTCGCGTCGCGCAGGACATCTCCGCCTGGAGCTTCGTCGCGCTCGCCAAGGGCGCGCAGCCGCTGATGCAGGGTCGCAACGGCGCGCTGCTCACGCTGAGCTACCTCGGCGCGGTGCGCGTCGTTCCGCACTACAACACGATGGGGCTGGCCAAGGCGAGCCTGGAGGCCGCGGTCCGCTACCTCGCCGCCGACCTCGGGCCGCAGGGCACCCGGGTGAACGCGATCTCGGCCGGGCCCATCCGCACCCTCGCCGCCAGCGGCATCCAGGACTTCTCGAAGATCCTCGACCACGTCAGCGCGAACGCGCCGCTTCGGCGCAACGTCACGATCGACGACGTAGGCAACGCGGCCGCCTTCCTGCTGTCCGATCTCGCCGCCGGGATCACTGCGCAGGTCACCTATGTGGACGCCGGTTTCAGCGAAGTCGCCGGCGGCATCCCCGGGGTCGAGACCTGAAGATGTCCGTCCGCGAGCCTGATGCGGCAATGCCGGGCGCCGATCCGGTGCGACTCACCTCCCGACTCACCTCCTTCTCGCACGGCGGCGGCTGCGGCTGCAAGATCGCGCCCGGGGTGCTTTCGCAGCTGCTGCAGGGCGCGGCGCGCCTGCCCGTGCCGCCGCAACTGC
>CALCZN010000151.1:0-4575 GCA_937903095.1 uncultured Burkholderiales bacterium | reverse complement strand
CTGGTCGGAGGCGATCGCCGGACCGCTCGGGCAACGGCCGATCACGCGCGTATTCGGCACGCACACGCACCCCGACCACATCGGCATGGCCGGATGGCTGACACGCCGCTTCGACTGCCGGCTGTGGATGACGCGGCTCGAATACCTCACCTGCCGCGTGCTCGTCGCCGACACCGGCCGCGAGGCGCCGCTCGAAGGCGTCGAGTTCTATCGGCGGGCCGGCTGGGACGACGACGCCATCGACCAGTACCGGGCCCGCTTCGGCGGCTTCGGCAAGGCCGTCTACCGGCTGCCCGACAGCTATCGGCGCATCGTCGACGGCGAGCGCCTGGCGATCGGCGATCACGAATGGATCGTCATCGTCGGCAGCGGGCATTCGCCCGAGCACGCCAGCCTGTACTGCCCGACGCTGCGGCTGCTGATCTCCGGCGACCAGGTATTGCCGCGCATCTCGTCGAACGTCTCGGTGTTCCCCACCGAGCCCGACGCGGACCCGCTCGGCGACTGGTTCGATTCGCTGGCGCACTTCGAGCGCACCGTGCCCGACGACGTGCTCGTGCTGCCGTCGCACAACGAACCGTTCACCGGCCTGCACTCGCGGCTGCGTTCGCTCGAGCACGGCCACCAGCGCGGCCTGGACCGGCTGAGGAAGTCTCTCGCCGAGCCGCGGCGCGTGGTCGACCTGTTTGGTGCTCTCTTCGCGCGCAACGTCTATGCCGATCCGCACCTGCTCGGCATGGCCACCGGCGAGTGCATTGCACATCTGAACCATCTCGAGCGCAGGGGCGAGGTCACGTTCGACGTCGACGAGCGCGGCGTCGCCTGGTACCGCCGGCGCTGAAGCACGGACGCCGCCGCCGAGCGCTGCGCGGCCGCCAGTCGGGCGCCGGTCTACCTGACCGGACACCTCGCGTCCAGACATCCCTACAGACGAACACCGGACGAGTTCGTACAGTCCTCCGCGGGAGCCGGCCGACCCTGCGCGCCGGCCGGCGAGGAGGAACCCGTGTACGTATTCGAACAGCAAGCCCCGCAGATGCGCGCGGGCAGCGCGCGTCATCGCGACGTGCTCGCGTGGCTCCTCGACCTCGCACGCCGGCATCGAACGGCGCCGCGTCCGGCGATGCAGCCGACCGCTGCGGCGCTGCCCGTCTGCGATGGCGCCGGATTCGAAGACCGCCTGCAGGCGAACCTGGCTGCGCTCGGTCGCAGCGGGACGCGCGTGGCCGGCGCGTCCGCATGGGGCCGCGCGCCGCTGCGCGCGCTGGAAGGCCATCGCGAAAGATCCGTTGTGCGCGGGCCCGACGGCGGGCTCGTCGGATGGATCGAGTTCGACGCGCTAGAGCGGATCGAGCCCGGGCAGGCCGAGCGGGCGGCCGAGGAACTTCGCGCGATCGTGCGCGAAAGGATCGACGGCTGCGCCGGCAGCGGCGACGGTTTGCTCGGGCGCTACGGCGCCGAATCCTTCGCCTGGGCACGACTCGGCGCGATGCAGCTCGAGCAGGCCGTGGCGCTGGCCGATGCGATGCTCGAGGCGCTGTCGGCGCCGGGCCGCGTGGCGGGCGCCAGCCGGAACCTGCGGCCCAGCCTCGGCTTCACGTACTTCCCGGAAGACGGAACCAGCCCGGCGATGCTGCTGTCGCGCGCCTGTGCGGCGATGCGCCGCGCCAGGCACTACCGGATGGGCTACGCTTTCTACAGCCCGATTCTCGACGCGGCCTTCGCCTCGCCGGTAGGCGTGGCCCACGAGGCGTCGCACGATGCGACCCGCTCGCCCTGGGCGGGCGGCACTCCCCGCTCCGCGATGGCATGATGCGCGCGAGCCCGCGCAGACGACAGCGCGGGCGGACCGGAAGCTGGAAGGACGACGCGTGAGGTCGCTGCCGCTCGATCGAAAGGTTCTGTTCGGCTTTGCGTTCGCGGCGCTGATGGTGCTCGTCGTCGGTGCAGTTTCGTACCTGACCACCAGCCGCTTCGTCGAAAGCTCGCGCGAGGCCCTGCAGAACGCCGAGCTGGTCACCCCGCTCAAGCGCCTGCTCGCCTTCACCTACGAGACGGAGGCCGCGCAGCGCAGCTTCCTCTACACCGGCGAACGCTCGCACCTGCAGCAGCGCGACGCAGCGATCGAATCGACCCGCCGAACGCTCGGCGAGCTGCGCGAACTCACGCGCAACGACCCCGAATTGCTCGCGCGCATCGAGCGGCTCGGCCCGATCGTCGAAGCGCGCTTCCGCATGCTCGACGAGGTGCTTGCCGCGCGCGAGCGCTCGGACGACGAATCGAAGGCGCTGATCGCCGGCGGCCTGGGACGCGAGGAGATGGCGTTCCTCGCCCACGAGGTGAACGCGATCGCCGACGAGCAGCACGCGCAGCTGCGCGCGCATGCGGAAGCGGCGCGCACCTGGGGCGACCGCATCTACTCGATCTTCTTCGTCGCGGTGGCGGGCGTCGTCGCGTTGCTGCTGTTCCTGCAGCACGCGATCCGCCGCGAGATCGCAGCGCGGCAGGCGGCGCACGCGGAGCTGGCCGAGAGCGAGGCGAAGCAGGCGCAACTGCTGCGCGAGCTGCAGTCGGCCAACGAGGAACTGGCCAACTTCGCTTACGTCGCCTCGCACGACCTGAAGGCGCCGCTGCGCGCGATCGCCTCGCTCGCGCAGTGGATCTCCACCGATTACGCCGATCGGTTCGACGAGGAAGGGCGCGAGCAGATCGCGCTGCTGCTCGGCCGCGTGAGGCGCATGGACCGCCTGATCGACGGCATCCTGCAATACTCGCGCGTCGGCCGCGTCCGCGAGCCACGCTCCGTGGTCGACCTGAACGAACTGGTGGCCGAAACGGTCGACCTGCTCGCGCCGCCGGCCCACGTCCGCGTGAAAGTCGGCCGGCTGCCCACGCTGAAGATCGAGCGTACGCGTGCGCAGCAGGTCTTCCAGAACCTGATCGGCAACGCTATCCAGTACATCGACAAGCCCGAAGGCGAAGTGAGCGTCGCCTGCGAGCGCCTGGCCGGCGAATGGCACTTCACGGTGCGCGACAACGGGCCCGGCATCGAGTCGCGGCACTTCGAGCGCATCTTCCAGATGTTCCAGTCGCTCGCGCCGCGCGACCGCCACGAAAGCACGGGCATCGGCTTGTCCCTGGTCAAGAAAATCGTCGAAACTCATGGCGGCCGCATCTGGGTAGAGTCGAAAATCGGGCTGGGAAGCGTTTTCCACTTCACGCTCCCGCTTTCCCTGCCGACCGCTTCACGAGAGGACTCCGGGGTTGCATTTGACGAACAGCTCGATCCTTCTGGTCGAGGACGACGACGTGGACGCGATGACGGTGCGTCGCGCGTTCCGCGAACTGAAGGTCACGAATCCGCTGATCCAGCAGGTTAACGGCGAGGCCGCGCTCGAATTCCTCGGCAGCGTCGCCGTGCACGAGTTGCCGTGCCTGATCCTGCTCGACCTGAACATGCCGGTGATGAACGGCATCGAATTCCTGCAGGTGGTCAAGCAGCATGCGCGCTGGCGGCGCATTCCCGCGGTGGTGCTCACCACCTCGCAGGAAGAGCAGGACAAGATCGCCAGCTTCGACCTGAGCGTGGCCGGCTACATGACCAAGCCGGTCGATTACCGCAAGTTCGTCGACGCGATGCGCACGATCGACGCATACTGGACGCTCAGTGAAGTGTCGCCTATCGACTGACCGCCCGTGACGTCCGCGCCGCCGCAACGCGCGCTCCGGATCCTGATCGTCGACGACGACGTCGTCGATCGGCGCATCTGCCGGCGCGCACTCGGGCGGCTCGAGCCGCCGCCGGTCTTCGTCGAAGCCGAAACCGCCGCCGAGGCGCTCGACGAACTCGATCGACACGACGGGCACCACGTCGACTGCGTGCTGCTCGACTTCCGCCTGCCCGACATGGACGGCCTCGAGCTGCTCGTGCGGCTGAACGAGCGCGGCATCGAGCAGCGGGTTCCGGTCGTCATGCTCACCGGCGCCGACGACGTCCCGGTGGCGGTCGAAGCGATGCGCCGGGGGGCGAGCAATTATCTCGTCAAGGACGTCGACGGCCGCTACCAGGAGCTGATGCCGACGATCGTGAACCACGCGCTGCGCGACCGCGAGCTGCAACTGGCCCGCTGGCGCGACGAGCAGGCGCTCGCCCGCTATCGGGGCGACCTCTCCGACCTCGCGCAGCGGCTGATGGACACCGAGAAGACGACCACGCGCAGACTCGCGCAGATGCTGCACGACCAGCTCGGACAGACGCTGGCGGCGATCCGGCTCGGCTTCGACGCGGTCTCGGCAACCTGCGCCTCGATGTCCAGCGAGCCGGCGCGACAGCACGCGGCTCGCCTGAGTGCGTTGATCGACCAGGCCGTGCGCGAAGTGCGGCAGGTGCTCGTCACGCTGCGCCCGCCGCTGCTGGACGAGCGCGGCCTGCTCGATGCGCTCGACAACGAGTTGCTCGTGCAACCGCCCGCCCTCGACGGCGCCGAGCTGCAGTTCGAACGCGCGAGCGGCCTCGCGGGCATCCGATGGCCGGCCGACGTCGAATACGCCGCATTCATGATCGCGCGCGAGGCG
>CALCZN010000150.1:0-13272 GCA_937903095.1 uncultured Burkholderiales bacterium | reverse complement strand
CGGCTTCGAAGACGACCTTCTGCACCGAGAAGTTCGCGCCCCAGACGGCGACGATGGCAATGCATGCGACGAGCGCCTGCCACTGGCGCCTGCGGCTGTCGGGGGAAATGATGTCGTGCCCGGCGGGAAACATCGAATGATAGCGGCGTCGTCCGCGGGCGCCCGCCTGCGCCCAGCGCGGAGCAGTCCGATTTGCTAAAATAATCACTTCCCCGTCCTCGATTTCCGTTCCGGCGGCCCCGCCGGAACGCGTCCCTGCCGGCGGCCCGGCGCAACGCCCGGCCTGCCATTCGGCATCTCACGTCGTCCAGAAGGAGAGCGCATTGCATTCCGAAATCCGCACTTCGCCCGTCCCGGAGGCCGAGACCTCCGCCAAGCGCCGAGTCGCACCCGGCGCGACACCGGCCGGTGCCGGCCGTCGTCCGGCTGCGCCCGAAGACGGCGCCGGGTCGACCGTGCGCGTCTATTTCGAAGGCGATTGCACCAGCGTCGGCGAGGAGTACCTGGAGCTGATCCGCGAACAGGCCGAGCGCTTCAACACCGGTCCGGGCGGCACGCTGATCGTCTCCGGCCATGCGAATCCGGTCGAGGAACCCGAGGCGGCCGTGCAGCTGAGCATGAGCCGCACGCAGGCCGTCGCCACGCTGCTCGAGCGCTTCGGCGTGCAGAGCCATCGCATCGTTCGCGTCAGCCACGGCTCGAATGCGCCGATCGTCGACTACGACGACGAATCGGTGCGCTGGGTCAACCGCTGCGTGGAAATCCGCCACGGCGCGCTCACCCCCCGCCAGCCCGTCTGGTCGCAGCGCACGCGCAAGTCGTCGCCACGGCGTTGAGACTGAGGTTGACACTGAGGTTGACCCCGAGGCTGCACACGATGCGAGCGCAGCGCTGAGACTCCTCGAGCAGCTCAACGATCGCCAGCGCGAAGCGGTCACGCTGCCGGCCGAGCACGCGCTCGTGCTCGCCGGCGCCGGCAGCGGCAAGACGCGCGTGCTCACCACGCGCATCGCCTGGCTGATCTCCACGGGCCAGGTCGGCCCGCACGGCATTCTCGCCGTCACCTTCACCAACAAGGCCGCGCGCGAGATGCTCACGCGGCTGTCCGCGATGCTCCCCATCGAGCCGCGCGGCATGTGGATCGGCACCTTCCACGGGCTGGCCAACCGGATGCTGCGCGCGCATCACCGCGATGCCGGGTTGCCGCACACCTTCCAGATCCTCGATTCGCAGGACCAGCTCGCCGCGATCAAGCGGCTGCTGCGCGCGCTGAACGTCGACGACGAGAAGTTCCCGCCCAAGTCCCTGCAGCATTTCATCAACGCCGCCAAGGAAGAGGGCCGGCGCGCGGCGGCGGTCGAGGCCTACGACGAGCACACGCGGCGCATGGTCGAGCTGTACGCCGCCTACGACGAGCAGTGCCAGCGCGAGGGCGTCGTCGATTTCGCCGAGCTGCTGCTGCGCAGCCACGAGCTGCTGTCGCGCAACGCGCCGCTGCGCGAGCACTACCGGGCGCGCTTTCGCCACATCCTGGTCGACGAGTTCCAGGACACCAACACGCTGCAGTACGAGTGGCTGAAGCTGCTCGCCGGCGAATCGTCGGTGCTGTTCGCCGTGGGCGACGACGACCAGAGCATCTATTCGTTCCGCGGCGCGCGCGTGGCGAACATGGCCGCCTTCGAGCGCGAGTTCCGCGTCGCGCATCTGATCCGCCTCGAGCAGAACTACCGCTCGCACGGCAACATCCTCGACTGCGCCAATGCGCTGATCGCGCACAACCGCAACCGGCTGGGCAAGAACCTGTGGACCGACGCCGGCGAGGGCGAGCCGGTGCGGGTGCGCGAGTCGCTCGGCGACGCTCAGGAAGCGCAATGGCTGGTCGAGGAGATCCGCTCGCTGGTGGCCGAGGGCTGGATGCGCAGCGCCATCGCCGTGCTGTACCGCTCGAATGCGCAATCGCGCGTGCTCGAGCACGCGCTGTTCTCGGCGGGGCTGCCGTACCGGGTCTACGGAGGGCTGCGCTTCTTCGAGCGCGCCGAGGTCAAGCACGCGCTCGCCTATCTGCGGCTGATGGAGAACCCGGACGACGACGGCGCGTTCCTGCGCGTGGCGAATTTTCCGGCGCGCGGCATCGGCGCGCGCACGCTCGAGTCGCTGCAGGACCAGGCCCGGCGCAGCGGCACGAGTCTCTACGCGTCGGTCGCTTCGGTGGCGGGCGCAGGCGGCTCGCGGCTCGCGGCCTTCGTGCAGCTCGTCGCACGGCTGCGCGCCGACACGCAGGCACTGCCGCTGCCGGAGGTCGTCGCACATGTGATCGAGGCGAGCGGGCTCGTTGCGCATTACCGCAGCGAGCGCGAAGGACAGGAGCGCGTCGAGAACCTGCGCGAACTGGTCAACGCCGCGGCGAGCTTCGTCGCCGAGGAAGGCATCGAGGCGGGTACGCCGGCGAATTTCGGCCTGGCGGGAAGGGGGGCCGCGCAGCCGGAGTCGTCCGCGGCGGCTGCGCAGGCCTCCGAAGCGCAGGCCGAGGCGGCCGTCGTGGGCATCGACGACGCATTCGCCGCGCCCGGCGCCGTGCAGATCACGCCGCTGGCGGCCTTCCTCGCGCACGCCTCGCTGGAAGCCGGCGAGAACCAGGCGGGCGAGGGCGCCGACGCCGTGCAGATGATGACCGTGCATTCGGCCAAGGGGCTCGAATTCGACGCGGTCTTCCTCACCGGTCTCGAGGAAGGGCTCTTCCCGCACGAGAATTCGATCACCGATCCGCAGGGCCTCGAGGAAGAGCGCCGGCTGATGTACGTAGCGATCACGCGCGCGCGCAAGCGCCTGTACCTGTCGTTCGCGCAGACGCGGATGCTGCACGGACACACGCGCTACAACCTGCGCTCGCGTTTCCTCGACGAGCTGCCGCCGGCGCTGCTGAAGTGGCTCGGGCCGCGTCCGCAGCCCATGGGCGAACGCGGCGGGGCGTCGGCCTTCGGCTGGAGCGGCGCGGCGCCGTGGGGCGGACGTTCGGGCGCGGGCGGCCGCGAGCGCGCGGGCTTCGCATCCGGCTCGGGCGGGCGCGAGGCCTTTGCGCAGCCGGTCTACGACACCGGCCGCGGCACCGGATTCCGCGTGGGGCAGAACGTCGCGCACGCGCGTTTCGGTGCAGGCGTGATCGTCGCTCTCGAAGGCAGCGGCGACGATGCGCGCGCGCAGGTGCGTTTCGAGCGCGAGGGAACGAAGTGGCTCGCGCTGTCGGTGGCGAAGCTCGAGCCCTGCGGCTGACGCGCCGGCGCGAGAAAACTCAGGTGCGCTCAGGCTCGCGTGCGTCGGGCGCCGGGTCGCTCACCGGTTCGCGGTAGGTCGGCCAGAACGAGCAGTAGATCACGGTGATCAGCGCGAGCGAGAGCGGCGACAGGATCATCGACATCGCGAGGGGGTGCGAGCCGAAGGCGCCCTGCACCGCGCGCACGACGAGCGAGCCGGCGAAGGCGATGGCGAACCAGCCGATCCCGTAGACGAGGAAGGCGCCGCGGTTGCGCCAGACGGCCAGCAGGCTGAAGAAGAGCGACTTCACCGGCGGCACGCGATGCCACGCGACGAAGAGCGGCGCATACCACATCGCCATCTGCACCGGAAGGTAGGCGGTGACGAAGGTTGCCGCCGCCAGCCACAGCGAGACTTCGTCGAGCGCCGCCGACTCGGCTTCCTCCAGGTTGCCGGCTGCCAGCTGCATCAGCGCGCCGCCGTCGAACAGCGCCGCCAGCGCGAGCGCGAGCATCGTCGCCACCGCATTGACGATGCCCAGCAGCAGCAGCGGGCGCAGCGCGCGACCGCCGTCCTCGCGAAAGGCGGCGAAGAGCATCGACGGCAGCGGCATGCGGCCTTCGTCGGCGGTACCCACGGCGCGCATCAGCCCGACCATCAGCGCCGGCGCGAGCACCAGCGGGGCAATCGAACCGACGAAGGGGATGAGCACCGACAGCGACAGCAGCAGCAGGTTCAGGAACGTGATGGCGAGCAGCGCGATCGGCTGGCGGCGCAGCAGCGCGAAGCCGCGCGCCACCCAGCGCCAGCCGGCGCGCGCGGGCAGGGGGACGATGCGCATCAATGCAGCGCCGGCGCTTCGGCGCGGCGCAGTCGAAGGATGCGCTCGAAGCGAGCCGGATCCTTCGGCACGACGATCTCGGCCGGGCGGGGGCAATGCAGGTCGTACAGGCGCGACACCCAGAAGCGCAGCGCCGCCGCGCGCAGCATCGTCTGCCAGGCGTCGTGCTCGGCGGGCTGCAGCGGACGCACGCGGCGATAGGCATCGAGCAGCGCGGCAAGGCGCCGGGTGTCGAAGCCTTCATTCTCGTCGGTGCACCAGTCGTTGGCGGCGACCGCGAGATCGAAGAGCCAGGCGTCGACGCCGGCGAACCAGAAATCGATGATGCCGGCGAGTCGCGGCGACCGCGTTCGCGCGTCGAAGAAGACGTTGTCGCGGAAAAGATCAGCGTGCACCGCCGAGGCGGGCAGCGACGCGAGCCGGCCGCCAGCCGCGAAGGCCCGCTGATGTTCGATCTCGTCGGCGAGCAGCGCAGCCTGCTCCGGCGCCAGCTGCACGCCCAGCTGCGGGGCGACCGCCTGCCACCAGGACAGTCCACGCGGGTTCGGCGTGCGGCCGGGGTAGTCGGCCGCTGCCAGATGCATGCGCGCGATCGTTTCGCCCAGCTGCGCGCAATGCGTCGGGTCCGGCTGCATCTCGGGCTGTCCGTCGAGCCGGCTGCACAGGGCCGCCGGCTTGCCCATCAGGGTTTCGAGCACGACGCCGTCGCGATCGGCGACCGGGTCCGGGCAGGGGATGCCGTGCGCGGCCAGGTGATGCAGCAGACCGAGGTGGAAAGGCAGCTCCTGCGCGGTCATCCGCTCGAACAGCGTGAGCACGTAGCGGCCGGCGGTGGTCGTCACGAACCAGTTGCTGTTCTCGATGCCCGAAGCGATGCCTTCGTGCTCGACCAGATCTCCGATGTCGTAGCGCGCAAGCCAGCGCGCGAGCGCGTCGCGCGAAACGAAGGTGAACACGGCCATCGGCGCGCTACAGGTAGAGCATCCGTTCGCGTTCGTCCGCCGTCGGCACGAAGCCTCGCGTCTGGTAGAAATCGAAGATCGACTCGACGACGGTGGCCGGATCGTCGATCACCTGGATCAGGTCGATATCGCCAGGCGAGATCAGGCCGTTGCCCACCAGCTGCGAGCGGATCCAGTCGAGCAGTCCGCCCCAGAAGGCCCCGTCCATCAGGATGACCGGGATGCGCCGGCCCATGCGCGTCTGCACCATCGTGAGCACTTCGAACAGCTCGTCGAGCGTGCCGAAGCCGCCCGGCGCGGCGATGAACGCGGTGGCGTATTTCGCGAAAGCCACCTTGCGCGCGAAGAAGTGGCGGAAGTTCAGCGAGATGTCCTGGTATTCGTTGCCGGTCTGTTCCATCGGCAACTGGATGTTCAGCCCGATCGACGCCGACTTGCCGCTTTGCCCGCCGAGGTTCGCCGCTTCCATGATGCCCGGGCCGCCGCCGGAGATGATCGCGAAGCCGGCGTCCGACAGGCGCCGCGCGACGTCGACCGTGGTCTCGTACCAGCGATGACCCGGGCGCACGCGCGCGCTGCCGAAGATCGACACGGCCGGTCGCACGTCGGACAGGCGTTCGGTCGCCTCGACGAACTCTGAGATAATTCCAAAGATATGCCATGACTCGCGCGCCTTCAGCGACGTCGACCGCTCCGGGCTTTCGATCGCGCGCAACTGCGGCACCTGCTTGCTGCTGGACATGTCCGATAAAACGCTTCTGCTGGTTGACGGCTCGGGGTATCTGTATCGCGCGTTCCACGCGCTTCCGGATCTGCGCAACAAGTCGAGCGAGCCCACCGGTGCGATCTACGGCATGGTGGCGATGCTACGGCGTCTGCGTGCCGACGGCAAACCGAACGGCTTTGCCGGTGCGACCCACGGCGCGGTCGTGTTCGACGCGCCGGGCAAGACTTTTCGCGACGACTGGTACCCCGAGTACAAGGCCAATCGCAAGGCGATGCCCGAGGATCTCGCGCGGCAGATCCCGCTCATCCATCAGCTCGTGCGCGCGCTGGGCTGGCCGCTCGTCATGGTCGACGGCATCGAGGCCGACGACGTGATCGGCACGCTCGCCGCGCAGGCGCGCGCGAGCGGAATGAAGACCATCGTCTCCACCGGCGACAAGGACCTCGCCCAACTGGTCGACGACGACGTCGTGCTGGTGAACACGATGACGCGCGACGGCGGCCCCGGCGAACGGCTGGACCGGGACGCCGTGGTCGCGAAGTTCGGCGTCGCGCCGGAACGCATCGTCGACTGGCTCACGCTCGTCGGCGACTCGGTCGACAACGTGCCCGGCGTCGAGAAGGTGGGGCCGAAGACGGCGGCGAAGTGGCTCGCCCAATACGGCTCGCTCGATGCGCTCGTCGAGCAGGCGCACGAGGTGGGCGGGGCGGCCGGCAACAACCTGCGCAACGCGCTCGACTGGCTGCCGACGGCGCGCAGGCTCGTCACCGTGAAGACCGACTGCGAGCTGGCGCCGCAGGTCGAGTCGATCGAGGGTTCGCTCGCTTTCGCGCCGCCCGATCGCGCGGCGCTGCGCGAGTTGTTCGAGCGGTGCAATTTCCGCAGCTGGCTGCGCGAAATCGACCAGGGCCCGGCCGGCGCGGCACCGAAGGAGGCCTTGGCCGACGCAGCGCTGAAGGAGGCCTCGGCCGGCGCGGCACTGAAAGAGGCGGCCGACGCGGCATTCCTCGCGGAGACGCTGCCCGAGACGGCATTACCGGAGGCCGTTTCGCAGGCGACCGGGGAGCCGGTCCCGGCTGCCGTGCCTTCGCGCGCCCCCGCGCGGCAACCGCGCTACGAGACGGTGCTCGACGACGAGCGGCTCGACGAGTGGCTGCGCCGCATCGAAGCGGCCGAGCTGGTCGCCTTCGACACCGAGACGACCTCGCTCGATCCGATGCGCGCCGAGATCGTCGGGCTGTCGCTTGCGATCGAGCCCTACGAAGCCTGCTACGTGCCGATGGCGCACGACTACACCGGCGCGCCCCGGCAGCTGTCGCGCGAGCACGTGCTCGGGCGGCTGCGCGGCTGGCTCGAAGATGAGCGCCGCGCGAAGGTCGGGCAGAACCTGAAGTACGACGCGCACGTGCTCGCCAACTACGGCGTGCGGCTGGCCGGCATCGCGCACGACACGCTGCTCGAGAGCTACGTGCTGGAGGCGCACCGCAACCACGATCTCGACTCGCTCGCCGACCGGCATCTCGATCGGCACACGATCCGCTACACCGACGTCGCCGGCAAGGGTGCGAAGCAGATACCGTTCGGGCAGGTCGATCTCGAATCGGCCACCCGCTATGCGGCCGAGGACGCCGACGTGGCGATGCACCTGCATCGAACGATGTACCCGGACATCGCCGCCGACGAGAAGCTCGCGTACATCTATCGCGACATCGAGCTGCCGGTCTCGCGCGTGCTGCAGACGATGGAGCGCACCGGCGTGCTGATCGACGCCGAGGCGATGACGCGGCAGTCGGAGGAACTCGCCCAGCGCATGTACGCGCTCGAGCGGCAGGCGCTCGAGCTGGTCGGCGCGCCGCTGAACATGGGCTCGCCCAAGCAACTGTGCGAAGTGCTCTACGAGCGGCTCGGACTGCCGGTGCTCAAGCGCACCGCCAGCGGCGCGCCGTCCACCGACGAGGACGTGCTCGAGAAACTCGCGCAGGACTACCCGCTGCCGCGCATCGTGCTCGACTGGCGTTCGCTGTCCAAGCTCAAGGGCACGTACACCGACAAGCTGCCGAAGATGATCGATCCGCGCAGCGGACGCGTGCACACGCGCTATTCGCAGGCGGTCGCGGTCACCGGCCGGCTCGCGTCCAGCGATCCGAACCTGCAGAACATCCCGATCCGCACCGCGGAAGGGCGACGCATCCGCGAAGCCTTCGTCGCGCCGTCCGGCTCGAAGATCGTGTCGGCCGACTACTCGCAGATCGAGCTGCGCATCATGGCGCACATCTCGCAGGACGCGAACCTGCTGCGCGCCTTCGAGCAGCGCATGGACGTGCACCGCGCCACGGCCGCCGAGATCTTCGGCGTGGAGCCGGCCGACGTCAGCTTCGAGCAGCGCCGCTACGCGAAGGTGATCAACTTCGGGCTGATGTACGGCATGAGCGCCTTCGGTCTGGCGTCGAACCTGGGCATCGAGCGCGGCGCGGCGAAGAGCTACATCGAGCGCTACTTCGCGCGCTACCCCGGCGTGGCGCGCTACATGGAGGAGACGCGCGAGCGCGCGCGGCGCAACGGCTACGTCGAGACGGCGCTCGGCCGTCGCCTGTGGATCGCCGAGATCAACAGCCCGAACGGTCCGCGACGCGCGGGCGCCGAGCGCGCCGCGATCAACGCGCCGATGCAGGGCACCGCGGCCGATCTGGTCAAGCTCGCGATGATCGCCGTGCAGCGCTGGATCGAGCGCGAGGCCTTGCGCTCGCGGCTGATCCTGCAGGTGCACGACGAACTCGTGCTCGAGGTGCCCGAGGACGAGCTCGCTCTGGTGCGCGAGCAGGTGCCGAAGCGGATGAGCGGGGTGGCGACGCTCTCGGTGCCGCTCGAGGTCGAATGCGGCGTGGGCGCGAACTGGGACCAGGCGCACTGACGTGACCTGGACGCTGGCGGCGATCATCGCCGCAACGCTTCTGTCGGGCGCGGCGAGCGTACTCGCCGCCGCCTGGCTGTCGCTGTCGCTGCTGGCCGGCGTCGTGCGCCGCCTGGTGAGCCTGTCGGCGGGGCTGCTGCTCGGCGCGGCGATCCTGCATCTCGTTCCCGAGGCCTTCGAGTCGGGCGCCGACATCCACTCGCTGTCGTGGGCGCTGCTCATCGGCATCATCGGCTTCTTCGCGCTCGAGAAGTTCGCCGTGCTGCGCCACAGCCACCATCACGAGCACGACGGGCACGGGCACCATCACGGGCACGACCGCGACGAGGCGGGTCCGGCCGGCCTCGTCGTGCTGGTCGGCGACACGATCCACAACACGGCCGACGGCGTGGTGATCGCCGCGGCCTTCCTCGCCGATCCGGCGCTCGGCTGGATCACCACGGCGGCGATCGCCGCGCACGAGATCCCGCAGGAGATCGGCGACTTCATCGTGCTGATCAACGCCGGCTACACGCGCCGGCGCGCGCTCGTCTACAACCTGCTGAGCGGCACCGCCGCGGTGGTGGGCGGCATCGTCGGCTACTTCGCGCTCGCGCACGGCCAGGATCTGCTGCCGTACGTGCTCGTCGTCGCCGCGGCGAGCTTCATCTACGTGGCGCTCGCCGACCTGATCCCGGGATTGCACCGCGAGACGCGCCGCGACGGCGAGTGGTTCTGGCAGTTCGCGCTGATGCTCGCGGGCGTGGCGATCATCACGCTGTCGACGACGCTGCTCGGCGCGCATTGACGCGTGGGCGCTGGGCGCGGCGAAGGCGGTCGCGAAAAGCCCGATAACGCAGCGGACCGCTCGGCGAATGTGTTCGCGACGCCGGAATCGGTCGATACTTTCCGATTTCCGGTGCGCGCTCCGCGCAGTGCGCCGAAGGTTTCGCTCCGATGCAACTCGCCGGATCCTGCCACTGCAAGGCGGTGCGCTTTACCGTCGAGGCGCCGTCGCCGGTGCCGTTCATGCGCTGCTACTGCTCGATCTGCCGCAAGACGGCGGGCGGGGGCGGCTACGCGATCAACCTCGGGGCCGATCGCGCGACGCTGCAAGTGGAGGGCGCCGAGCACGTGTCGGTGTATCGCGCGCGGCTCGACGACGGCACGACGAGCAGCGGAGAACGCAATTTCTGCAGCCGCTGCGGCAGCGCACTGTGGCTCTACGACCCGAACTGGCCCGAGCTCGTGCACCCGCACGCTTCGGCGATCGACACGCCGCTGCCGCTGCCGCCGGAGCGCGTGCACATCTTCCTGGGCTCCAGGGCGAACTGGGCCGAGCCGGAGCTGCGCAACGGCGACGAATGCTTCGACGAATACCCGGACGAGTCGCTCGCGCAGTGGCACGCGCGGCACGGCCATTAAGCGAGTAGGGGGAAGGGGAAAAGCCTCGCTTTTCCCCTTCCCCCTACTCCCTTCTCTTCCTCAATCACTTCAACTGCGCGCGCAACTCCCCTCCCGGGTGCTCCTTGCTGTGCACGTTCACGTACAGATTGCCGGCCTTCAGCGCCTTCTGCTGTTCTTCGTTGAGCTTCGTCCCTTCGGGCACGACCCACTTGTTGCCGTCTTTCGTCAGCGGGACGCGCACCGGGCCGTTGGCGCCCGACGCGCCTTCATGGATGTGTGCCATCGTTCCTTCGATGCCGCTCGTCGTCACCGAGCCGCTGATCGTGCCGTCGGGCTTCACCGAGAACGACCCGCTGCCGGAGGCGCTGGTCGTCACGGGCGGTACCTCGTTCTTTCCGCTCAGCTCGACCTTCATGTCCTGTGCCGCCGCGGGGGACAGGACGAAGACGGCCGCCGCTGCTGCGGCGGCGAGCGCGAGGCGACGCGGGATCGGAATGACGTTCATGGCGGTGCTCCTCGTTGGAGTGGGAGCCGGACACCGGAACTGCAGCGAGGCGCCGGCGCAGGAATTGTGCGCCGGGCTTGCGCAGGCTGCAGGATTCGCGGGGGTCAGATCATCGCCGTGTACGGCACGCCGCACAGCCTTTCGACGAGCCGCTCGAAGGTGTGCGGATCGAAGGCCGTGTTGTCGTGGCGGATGAGCAGCGGGAATTCGCCCGGATCGGGGACGAATCGGCGCTTGCGGTATTCGTCCCAGTGGGCGAGCTTGTAGCGGTCGTTCGGGTGCGCGCGCGCGATGATCCGCGCTTTCGCCGCTTCCTCTGCGAGCTCCACCCAGACGACGGAGACGGCCGTGTCCTCGGGTACGCCGAGCGCGGCCGGATCGAACACGCGATGCGAGCGCACCTCGCGCGAGAACGGCCCGACGAGCACCGTGTTCACGCCGAGCTCGAGGTTCTCGCGCGCGATCTCGAACAGGCCGTCGTATTCCTGGTCGCGCAGGTGCTCGAGGTAGGTGGGGCTGTCGCGGTCGTCGGGGTCGCCGGTGAGCAGGCCCATCACCTTCGCGCTGTAGGCGCCGTAGACGGTGTCCTTGTCGAGCAGGCAGAAGCTCTCGCCGGTGCGCGCGTGCAGCAGCGGCACTGCGCGCTTGGCCAGCGTCGTCTTGCCGGTGCCGGCGTGGCCGGCGAAGAAGACGAGCCTCGCCATCCCTCAGGCGGCGCCGACGGCGACCGGGCGTTCGGGATCGGCGCACCACTCGCTCCACGAGCCGGGGTACAGCGCCGCACCGGGCAGCCCGGCGATCTCCATCGCCAGCAGGTTGTGGCAGGCGGTCACGCCCGAGCCGCATTGGTGGATGAGGGCGCTCGCCTCGCGTCCGTCGAGCAGCGCGAGGAATTCGGTGCGCAACTCGTCGGCCGACTTGAAGCGGCCGTCGGGCTGCAGGTTCTCGGTGTAGGGTCGATTGACCGATCCGGGGATGCGCCCGGCCACGGGGTCCAGCGGCTCGACCTCGCCGCGCCAGCGCTCCGGCGTGCGCGCGTCGACGACGCGGGGGCGATCGGTGCCCAACTGCGCGAGCACCTGCGCCGCGTCCACCTGCGCCGTGCGCGGAGCGTGCAGCGTCAGCGCGCCGCGCGCCCGCGCCACCGGCGGCTCGCTCGTGAGCGCGTGCCCGGCCGCCCGCCAGGCCGGCAGCCCGCCGTCGAGCACGGCCACTTCGGAATGTCCGAGCCAGCGCGCCAGCCACCACAGGCGCGAGGCGTACATCCCGCCGTTCTCGTCGTAGGCGACGAGCTGCACGCCATCGGCCAGTCCGATCGATTCGAGCTTGCGGCGCAGCGCTTCGCGCTCGGGCAGCGGATGGCGTCCGTTCGTGCCGGTGCGCTCGCCCGCGAGATCGTGGTCCTGGTGCAGGAAGAACGCGCCGGGAAGATGCGCGTCGGCCCAGGCGGCCGGTCCGTAGGCGGGGTTGGTCAGGTCGTGCCGGCAATCGACGACGACGCAGGCATCGAGGCGTCGCGCGAGTTCGTCGACGCGGATCAGCGTTCTCCAGCGCATCGGCATGCGTGGGCTTCCTCCCGGCTGCTCAGGCGCGCGCGCCGCCGAGCCCCAGCTCGGCGCGAAGGAATTCGTGGAAATGCTGCATTCCGTCCTCCATCGGGCTCTGGTACGGGCCCGCGTCGTCCTCGCCGCGCTCCATCAGCACGCGACGCCCGGCGTCCATGCGCATTGCGATCTCGTCGTCCTCGATCGCCGTCTCCATGTATGCGGCGCGTTCGGCTTCGACCAGCTCGCGTTCGAACAGCGCGATCTCCTCCGGATAGTAGAACTCGACGACGTTCGTGGTCCTGCGCGGTCCGCGCGGGACGACGGTGGACACGACGAGCACCTGCGGATACCACTCGAGCATCACGTTCGGGAAGATCGTCAGCCACATCGCTCCGCGCTCGGGCGCCTTGCCGCCGGTATAGCGCAGCAGCTGTTCGTGCCAGCGTCGATAGACCGGCGTGCCCGGCCTGCCCAGCGCCTTCCAGGTTCCGACCGTCTGCAGCGACCAGCGCTCGCCGAACTGCCAGCGCAGGTTCTCGCAGGAGACGAACTGCCCGAGGCCCGGATGGAACGGCACGACGTGGTAGTCCTCGAGGTAGACCTCGATGAAGGTCTTCCAGTTGTAGTCGCACTCGTGAAGCTCGATGTGATCGAGCCGGTAGCCGGAGAAATCGAACTCCGGGTGCGAACCGATGCCGGCGAGATCGGCAGCGACGTCGCGCGGGCCGCGAAAGAGCAGGCCGTTCCACTGCTGCAGCGGCGTGCGCGCGAGATCGAGGCACGGCTGCTCGTCGAAATGCGGGGCGCCGAGCAGGCGGCCGGAGAGGTCGTAGGTCCAGCGATGCAGCGGACAGACGATGTTCGGCGCATTGCCGCGCCCGTCGAGCATGATCGCCTGGCGATGGCGGCAGACGTTCGACAGCAGCTCGACGCCGTTCTCGCCGCGCACCAGCACGCGGCCGTCGTTCTCGGCAGGGAGCACGCAGTAGTCGCCGGGTTCGGGCACCATCCGCTCGTGGCCGACATAGCCCGGGCCGCGGCGGAACAGCGTTTCCATCTCGCGCTCGAACAGCGCTTCGTCGAAATAGGCGGAGACCGGCAACTGCGTGCGCGAGCGCGCGAGCCGATCCTGGCGGCCCAC
>CALCZN010000149.1:0-32459 GCA_937903095.1 uncultured Burkholderiales bacterium | reverse complement strand
CACCTTGACGGTGACCGGAATGTACCGTGCTGGTCTGGGTCAACATACAAAGGGTAGCAACGGGGAGGGTATGAGCGGGGCGGCACCGACGTCAGCAGCGTGCTCGAGGCGAAGCCTTTCGCCGGTGGCGTCCTCGAGGCGAAGCCTGTCGTCAGCGGCGTGTCGAAGGCGGTGCCTGTCGTCAGCGCTGGTTGCGCTGGCGGTAGTGGCGATCGAGGCGGAAAAGGCCGCGCAGCACGAGCAGCGCGATCAGCGTGACGCCGATAGCGACGATCAGCTGGCCCAGGCTCACCGCCATGCCGACGGCGGCCGACAGCCAGATCGTAGCGGCCGTGGTGAGCCCGCCGATCTTGCCGCCGCCGGCGTCGCTGCGAAAGATCGTGCCGGCGCCCAGGAAGCTCACGCCGGTGACGATCGCCGCCGCGACGCGCAGCGGGTCGACCTCGACGGTGCCGTGCGAGTGCAGGTAGTTGGGCGCCGTGGTGGCCACGGCCATGAACAGCGCAGCGGCCCCGCAACCAAGGTGTGCGTGCGAAAGCCCGCCGGCTTGTTGGCAAGCTCGCGCTCGAAGCCGATCGGGCCGCCGAGCGCCATCGCGACGGCGACCTGGCCGATGATGATGAACTGGATGCGCCAGTCGATGCCGATCAGCATGGCGGCCTCAGCGTGCCCGCACGAGGAGGAACCCGGGTCGCGCCAGGGTGCGGATCAGCCGGCCGTCGGCGGTGAGCGGCAGGCGGGTCATTGCAACGCTGTCGAAGACGTTGCCGCCGATGACACGCGCAATGCGCGCGCGCCGGTCCATGCCGGCGACGACGTCGCAGTGGGCAGAGGTCAGGTTCTCGAGGTCGTCGGCGGTGTCCATCCGAAGCAGCGTGATGCGGTCGCGCAGGCGGGAGACGTTTCGTGGGCCGCAGAGCAGGTCGCCGGGTTTCGTCGGTGTTTCGTCGGCCGGCAGCAATTCGAACTGCGCCTCGTCGCCGCCTTCGCGCTCGCGCGCGAGTAGCGCGCGCAGGTAGCGGGCGTGGGCCGCGTTGCCGACGAAGGACGGTGCGACGACGCCGATCTGCTGCATCAGGAACGAGATGAACGCGGCAGACCAGGGGGCGTTAGGACGCGGGGCTGCACCGGGATGGTCCGCGGTGCCGAGGCCGAGCGCCCAGTAGCGGTGCACACGGGCGCGGGCGTCGAAGGGGGCGGTGTCGAGTTCGCTCGCTCCTTCGTGTTCGAGCCGTGCGGTGCCGTCCGTGGCATCAACTATGGTCTCGCCCCAGTCGCGCCACTCGCGCAGCGCGACCGAGACGAGGTGCGCGGCGACCTGGTCGCCGGGCAGACGGCGGGCGTGCGCGGGTGGCGGGGCGGCGACCGCGAGCAGCAGGGCGAGCGCGTGGACGACGAGCAGCAATTCCCAGCGTTTTCGCTTGCGTAACGAATTGCGTGGGCTGGATTGCAGCGTTTCGCAGCGTGGGTCGGCGTGCGCGGAGCGCGGTGGGTTGCGCGGTTCGGGGGCGGTTTGCGGCTGCGGGGCGGCCCACGGGTGCAGGGCCGTTTGCGGCTGGCACGCGTAAAGCGCGCGGGCGCCAGGCCCGTCGGCTTCAGGCGTGCCGGCTTCAGACGCGCCGCCGCCACGCCCGCCTGCGTCAGACCCGCCGGCCTCCCGCTTCCCGGTGCCAGGTACGCCGGCGTTCGACCCCCTGTTCACGCTGCCGGACTCAAGGTGCCGCTTCATTTCGTAGCGTTTTTGTTCGTGGAATGAATTCCATGCGACGGATCGCTTCGTTTCGAAGCCCGAATTTGCGCGCCAGAATGCGGCAGAGCAGGCTCGGTGGCCCCAGTATGGGCGCAGGCGCCGCGGCCGGGCAGCCCCGAGGCGCCAACACGCGTGCCCGGGCCGTGCCTGAGCAGCCTCGAGGAGCCAACACGCGCGGGAGGGGCGCGCCTCACCAACTTCCACGCGCCGATCTGCGCGCCGGGCGCTCGAGCCTGACGACGAGCGCGTGGGCGAGCAGCAATTCGCAGCGTTTTCGCCTGCGTAACGAATTGCGCGGGTCGAATTGCCGCGTTTCGCGGCGCGGCCGCGCAGCGCGGCAGCATGCGCGGCCCGGCATGCGCGGCCCAGCATGCGCGGCCCAGCATGCGCGGCCCGGCATGCGCGGCCCGGCATGCGCGGCCCGGCATGCGCGGCCCAGCATGTGCGGCCCAGCATGCGCGGCCCAGCATGCGCGGAGCGCGCCGCGCGCATGCCCCCCGCGCGCGCCGCGTGGTTCCGGCCGCAATGCCTGCCTCAGTGCACCCCCGCATGCCCCCGCGTCACCGCCTGCGCCCCTCTCGCCATCAAAAACGCCACCAGCGCCAACGCCCCCGCCGCCATCCACACCCCGCGCATCGGCATCGCCTGCACCGTATTCCACAGCATCGCCGGCACCTTCGGCCCAGCCAGTTCCATGCGCCGCTTCGTCATCCGCGCCCCCAGTTCGCCGAGCCGATCCGCCAGCCGATGCTCCGCAATCGGCAGCAGCACCGTTTCCTCGTCCGCGGCATGGTGGATGACGTCGCGCATCAGCTCCATGAAGGTGCGCTCGTAGTCCGCATCTTCCGGCCGCATGTTGCGCAGCCGCCCGATCAGCCGCCGCAGCTCGTCGTGTTCGGGAACGCTCTCCGAAAGCACCTCGTTGTCCGGCGCCACCTCGCGTACCGCCGGATAGAAGATCTCCTCTTCGAGCTTCGCGTGCACCTCGAGCGCCAGGCAGACGGTCTCGACGATCGCCTGCTTGCGCCACGCCGAGGTCTCGGCGTGGAACTGATGGAAGGTGGAGATCACGTGCGTGTGATCGGCGCGGATCATCGTGGTGGCCGACGGCGACACCTTGCCCAGCGTACCGGTCGAAGGCATCACCCGGCGGATCATCGTGTTCGAGCTCATGGCGGCAACTCCGTACTGCGGTCGGAGCTTCGGGCGTCTGCAACCGGCGTACCCGAGCGCACCGCGAAAGCGAGCACTGGCACTCGAAGTCGCGTATCCCGGCGTGCATCCGATCGGTTGATGTGCATCAAGGGACCGAAAGCGCGCGTTCCGTGCCGCAGCCAATAATGGTAAAACGGTACCGGAATACCGGAGTTCGGCCCCATGCACATCGTCGTCTGCGTGAAGCAGGTCCCCGATTCGAGCCAGATTCGCGTCCATCCCGTGACGAACACGATCATGCGGCAGGGCGTGCCGGCGGTCGTGAATCCGTACGATCTCGTTTCGCTCGAGGAAGCGCTGCGCATCCGCGACCGCTTCGGCGCGCGCGTCACCGTGCTCAGCATGGGTCCGAAGATGGCGGTGGACGCGCTGCGCAAGTGCGTCTCCTACGGCGCCGACGACGCGGTGCTGATCACCGACCGCGTGTTCGCCGGCTCCGACACGCTCGCCACTTCCTATGCGCTGGCCTCGGCGATCCGCACGATCGGCGCCGAACGGCCGGTCGACATGGTGTTCTGCGGCAAGCAGACGATCGATGGCGACACCGCGCAGGTGGGCCCCGGCATCGCGCGGCGCCTCGGCCTGCAGCAGCTCACCTACGTCTCGAAGATCGAGCGCGTGGATCCCGAAGCGCGCGAGATCGTCGTGCATCGGCGCGCCGAGGGCGGCGTGCAGGTGCTGCAGACGAAGCTGCCGTGCCTGGTCACGATGATGGAAGGCGCCAACACGATCCGCTTCGCCGGCATGGACGACATGTTCCGCGCCGCGCGCTGCGACATCGCCGAGTGGGACCACAAGGCCGCCGGCATCGCCGAGCTGACGCGTTGCGGCCTGAAGGGATCGCCCACCGTCGTCAAGAAGGTGTTCGCGCCGTCGGCCAAGGCCGTGAAGGCGCAGTGCTTCGACAGCGCGGGCAAGACGCCGCGCGAGGTCGTCGACGCGCTGCTCGCGCGCGTGTTCGAACAGCATCCGTCGATCGAAGAGGAGATCGCGTCGTGAGCGCCGAAGAATCCCCGGCGGGCGAGACCGCTGCCGCCGCTTCCGCGCCGCGCCGTGCCGGCGGCGCCGACCTCGGCGCCTGGAAGGGCGTCTGGGTCAACATCGAACTCGAACGCGGCCGCGTGCAGCCGGTTTCCTGGGAGCTGCTCGGCGAGGGCCGCAAGCTCGCCGACCACCTCGGCGTGCCGCTGTCGGGCGTCGTGCTCGGACCGGACGACGAGGCCACCGTCGCGGCCGCGGCCGACGCGATCCGCTACGGCGCCGACCAGGTGCACGTCGTGCGCGATCCGGTGCTCGCGCACTACCGCACCGACCCGTACACGAAGGCGCTCACCGAGCTGGTCGAGCGGCGCCGTCCGGAGATCCTGCTGCTGGGCGCCACCACGCTCGGACGCGACCTCGCCGGCGCCGTCGCCACCACGCTGGGCACCGGGCTGACCGCCGACTGCACGGAACTGCGCATCGACGACGAGACGCGCAGTCTCGCCGCCACGCGCCCGACCTTCGGCGGCACACTGCTCTGCACGATTCACACGCTCGAATATCGGCCGCAGATGGCCACCGTGCGCCCGCGCGTGATGGCGATGCCCAGGCGCGACGACGTCCGCACCGGCACCGTGATCGAAGAGAGCGTGACGCTGAGCGAAGACGACGTCGTCACGAAGATCCTCTCGTACATTCCCGATGCCGACGCCGACAAGGCGCAGCTCGCCTATGCCGAAGTCGTCGTCGCCGGCGGACGCGGCCTGGGCAAGCCGGAGAACTTCCGGCTGGTCGAGGAGCTTGCGCAGGCGCTCGGCGGCGAGTACGGCGGCTCGCGGCCGGTGGCGCAGGCGGGATGGATCGCCGCCGAGCGGCAGATCGGCCAGACCGGCAAGACGATCCGGCCGAAGCTCTACATCGCCGCCGGCATTTCGGGAGCGATCCAGCATCGGGTCGGCGTCGAGGGCGCCGACGTCATCGTCGCGATCAACACCGACGCGAAGGCGCCGATCATGGATTTCGCCACCTACGCGATCGTCGGCGATGCGCTGCAGATCCTGCCCGCGCTCACCGACGCGCTGCGCGAGCGCAAGGCGCGGCGCGCAGCGGGCCAGGGCGCCGCGGGCGCCTGCGCGGCGCTGGCCGCCGACGCCGCGTAGGCGCATCCCGCGAGCAAGACAGGCACGAGGAGCCGACATGGCCGAGAGATTCGACGCGATCGTCGTGGGTGCGGGACCTTCCGGCAACACCGCCGCCTATCTGATGGCCAAGGCCGGAATGAAGGTGCTGCAGCTCGAGCGCGGCGAGTACCCGGGGTCGAAGAATGTGCAGGGCGCGATCCTCTACGTCGACGCGCTCGAGGCCGTGATCCCGAACTGCCGCAAGCAGGCGCCGCTCGAGCGCGCGGTGATCGAGCAGCGCATCTGGCTGATGGACGATCGATCGCACGTCGGCTCGCATTTCCGCGGCGCCACCGACCCCGACGAGCAGCCCACGCGCTACACGGTGATCCGCGCGAACCTCGACAAGTGGTTCTCGAAGAAAGTGCAGGACGCCGGCGCGCTCCTCATCTGCGAGACCACGGTCGTCGAGCTGCTGAAGGAAGGCGACCGCGTCGTCGGCGTTCGCACCGACCGCGCCAACGGCGACATCCGCGCCGACGTCGTCGTGCTGGCCGACGGCGTGAACTCGCTGGTGGCGACGCAATCCGGCCTGCGCCCGCCGATCCAGGGGAAGGACGTCGCGCTCGCCGTGAAGGAGATGCACTTCCTGCCGAAGGCGACGATCGAGGAGCGCTTCAACGTCTCGGGCGACAACGGCGTCGTCATCGAGATGCTCGGCAAGATCACCAAGGGAATGGTCGGCACCGGCTTCCTGTACACGAACAAGGAGTCGATCTCGGTCGGCGTCGGCTGCATGGTCGACGACTTCCGCAAGATGCGCGTCACCCCGTACCAGCTGCTCGAGGAGATGAAGCAGCACCCGTCGGTGAAGCCGCTGATCGCCGGTTCCGAAGTGAAGGAATACTCGGCGCACCTCATTCCCGAAGGCGGCTACAACGCCATTCCGCTGGTGCACGGCGACGGCTGGGTGATCTGCGGCGACTCGGGCGGCTTCGTCAATGCGGTGCATCGCGAAGGCTCGAACCTGGCGATGACCACCGGACGCCTGGCGGCCGAGACGATCGTGAAGCTGCGCGACGAGGGCAGGCCCTTCACGGCGGCCAACCTGAAGCGCTACCGCAAGGCGCTCGAGGCCAGCTTCGTGATGAAGGACCTGAAGAAATACCGCGACGTGCCCGAGATCCTGCACGGCAACCGTCAATTCCTCACGACGTACCCCGAGCTGATGTCGCGCGCCGCGCACACGCTGTTGAAGGTGGACGGCGTGGACAAGCTCACCAAGGAAAAGCAGATCAAGCGCGACTTCGTCGAGAAACGCTCGCGCTTCGGATTGTTCGGCGATGCAATCAAGCTGATGAGGGCCCTGCGATGATCAAGGTCGAGGAGAAGCTGTTCGAGAACCGCTACCGCGTCGACGAAGGGAACTCGCACGTAAAGCTGAAGGATCCGGCCGTCTGCCGCGATTGCGAGACCCCGGCCTGCACCTGGGCCTGCCCGGCCGCCTGCTACACCGTCGCCGAACAAGGCGGCGTCTCGCTGTCGACCGACGGCTGCCTCGAGTGCGGCACGTGCCGGCTCGTGTGCAACGAGCACTTCAACATCGACTGGGCGTATCCGCGCGGCGGCTACGGGGTGCTGTACAAGTTCGGCTGAGATCGGGCGGGGATTTCCCGGCCGCCCGCGATCGGGCGAACGCCGGACTCGACTCGCCGGCTCCACGTTGTTAGCTTCGGGTTCGACGACTCCGCGTCGTCTCCGTTGCAACCCCGTAAGGAGCTTCAGATCCGATGACCGTCCCCTCGAAATCCCTCGCTGTTGTTTCGTTTTCGCTCGCCGCGCTGCTCGCCGGCGTTTTCGCGCCGCTCGAGGCGCAGTCGCGCGAGATGGTCAGCGTCGCACGCCCCGAGATCAACATGCGCACCGGGCCGGGCACCGGCCACGACAGCGTCTGGCTGCTCAGCCGTGGTTATCCGCTGCAGGTGCTGGGCCGCCAGGGCAAGTGGCTGCAGGTGAAGGATTTCGAGAACGACAAGGGCTGGGTCTACCGGCCGCTCACCGACAGAACGCCGCACTTCGTCGTCAAGGCGAAAGTGGTCAACATCCGCAGGAGCCCGAGCACGAAAGCGCGCATCGTCGGCAGGGCGGAGTACGGCGACGTGCTGCGCACGCTGGCGCACAAGGGCGACTGGGCGAAGATCCGCGATGCGGACGGGCTGGTCGGATGGGTGGCGCGGCGGCTGCTGTGGGGGTGGTAGCTCGATTCCGCGCTGCGGTAGTAGCCATCGGCGAGAGGACGGCCCATGCGTCGCATGATCGGGAGGTCACTCACTGCAATAGGACTTTCCGCCGTGGATCCGATGTTTCCCGCCTCGAACGCCGACATCGCTCGCAAGCGCCGCGAACTGGCGCCCGACCCGCTCGCCGCCTTCCGCAAGTTCAGCGAATCCGTCTTCGCCGACGGCGCATTGCCGAACAGGACCAAGCAGCTGATCGCCGTGGCCGTCGCGCACACGACGCAGTGCCCGTACTGCATCCGCGGCCACACCGAAGCGGCGCTGCGCCACGGCGCGACCGAGCAGGAGATCATGGAGGCGATCTGGGTCGCCGCCGAGATGCGCGCGGGCGGCGCCTACGCGCACTCCGCGCTGGCGATCGACGTGATGCAGAAACACTCGGCGGCGACGCGCGAGGTGTAATCGGCCGCTCAATGGGCTGACCAGCGTCCGGGCGCCGTTTCGAGAAATTGCGTCGGCGAGAGGACGTCGATTCCTCGCCACGGGGGCAGTACCCGCAGATCTTCGTCGCTCGCGACGATGGCAACCGCCCTTGCCGCTGCGGCAAGCGCAAGGAACTTGTCGTCTCCCGGATCCCGGCACTCCTGGACCGCCGCGGGAGTCGCGACCAGTCGAATCGACGACAGGTACGCTTCCAGGAAAGCCGCGCGCGCTGCCTTGCCGATCAGCGGATCGAATTTCTCGCGCTTGAGCACTTCGACCAGTTCGAAGACCGTCTCTCGCGACGCGACGATTCGACCGAGCGACATCGCCAGCAACAGCGCCTGCTTCGGCCTGCCTGCGGGCTGAAGAACCGCTCCGATGAGTGAGCTGGTGTCGAAGACGAAGTGTCTACGGGCGTAGCTCATGCACGAGTCGGTTGATGTCGTCCTCGGAGAGTTCCGACACCTCCGGCTCGATCGCTTCGTCTGCGCGCTGCTCGAAATACTCGCGCATCCGCCAATACGCGCGCATGCGCTGCAGTTCCTCCCATTCGGCCGCCGCCACGATTGCAACGACGGGCCGGCCTCGGCGGGTGACGACGACCGGCTCGACCAGCGCTTGATCGAGCAATCGGCCGAAGTTGTTCTGCGCTTCGGCGGACGTCACGGAACGCATACCCCATCTCCCTTTTTTTCCCAGCTATAATAGCTAAAATCCGTAAATACGGGAAGGCGTAATGACCGATTCGAACCGCCCCTACGCCGACCTCACCCCCGACCGCATGCTCGACGCGCTCGAGTCGGTCGGTCTGCGCGGCGACGGGCGCTTCCTCGCGCTGAACAGCTACGAGAACCGCGTCTACCAGGTGCGGCTGGAGGACGGCCGCACGATGGTCGCGAAGTTCTACCGCCCGGAACGCTGGAGCGATGCGCAGATCCGCGAGGAACACGAGTTCGTAGGGGAGCTGGCGGCGCGCGAGATTCCGGTCGTCGCGCCAATGACGCTCGACGTTCCGGTCGCGGCCGATCCCGCCGTCGAAGCGGGCATCGCCGGCACCGCCCGACTCCTCTCGCCGACGCTCGCGTCTTTCCGGGGCTACCGCTTCGCCGTCTATCCACGTCGCGGCGGTCGCGCCCCGGAGCTGGAGCACGCCGACACGCTCGAGCGCATCGGCCGCTTCATCGGTCGCATCCATGCAGCCGGCGGCACCAAGCCCTTCGTCGAACGCCCGACGCTCGACGTCGAGAGCTTCGGCAGCGAGCCGCGCGACTGGCTGATCGCGCACGATTTCGTTCCGCCCGAGCTGCGAGCCGCCTGGACGAGCATCGCCGATCTCGCACTCGATGCCGTGCGCGCCGCCTTCGATCGCGCGGGCGACGTCGTCCTCCTCCGCAGGCTGCACGGCGACTGCCACGCCGGCAACATCCTGTGGACCGACGACGGCCCGCATTTCGTGGACTTCGATGACGCGCGCAACGGGCCGGCCGTGCAGGATCTATGGATGCTGCTGTCGGGAGACCGCGCTTCGATGACGCGGCAACTGTCCGACGTGCTGGCCGGGTACGAGGACTTCGCCGAGCTGGACCGGCGGGAGCTCGCGCTGATCGAGCCGCTGCGCACGCTGCGGCTGCTGCACTACTCGGCGTGGATCGCCCGGCGCTGGGACGATCCGGCGTTTCCGGCTGCGTTTCCGTGGTTCGGCGCGCAGCGCTACTGGCAGGACCGCGTGCTGGAGTTGAGAGAGCAGGTGGCGGCGATGGCCGAACCCGCGCTCGAGTGGATACCTTGAGGCCGCGTGCTTGCGGAGGATGCGCGAGGCGCGGCGCCGGGTCTCCGACCGAAGCGTCGCGTCGGCGCACCTCGGTCAGCGGCTTGCCAGGAATTCGGCGACCGTCTGGATGACGATGCCGCCCGTTGCGGAGGGCCTGTTCATCCAGCGGCCGAAGTCCTCGACGTCGACCGTCAGCAGATGCGTTGCGCCGCAGGCGTGAGCTGCGGACCAGATCGGGACGTCCATGTCCGGCAACCGAATGGTCGCGTCGGGGATCGAGGGCTGCGCGGCGATCGTCAGCGTGCCGACGAGCTTCGCCAGGCGCGCGAGCGCGTCCGGCGCCTTGATTTCGATGTTCCTTCGCGCCTCTTCGATTGCGTAGGCGCTCGAAACGAGTGTCCACGGGCTCGATGCGCCGGCGCCCGCCTGGGCCTCGAAAAGGAAAGCCGCCTTGCCGTTCGGCCTGTGCGCCGCGGTAAAGAGGACGTTCGCGTCCAGGAAGAGCCTATGCACCGCGCCGGCTCTTTCCGGCCTTCAGCTTGCGCGTCAGCGCCTCCCGTTCGCCCGGCGCGAACTCGTCTTCCCGGTTCCAGCGCTCGATCTGTTCGTCGTCGTAGATTTCCGTTTCCACGACGACCGCCGGAGTGAGGACGATCCGGCCGCCCTGTCGCTCGGCGGTCACGACCGTGCTGCCCTTGATGCCGAGCGCCTTGCGCATCGAGGCGGGCAGGGTGATTTGCCCCTTGCTGGAGACGATCAGATTTTCCTTCATTCCGACTTTCCGCCAAAGTCGGCAGCGTAGCCTTCCGTGCGCCGGGCGGTCAAACTCCGTCTACAGCACCCGGTTGAACCACACCATCGACAACAGCGCCGAAACCACCGCCAGCGCCGCCGCCACCGCCGCGAACAGCGAAGTGATCTCCGTTTCCCGCGTCTCGAACACGAGCTTGCTGTTCAGCGAGTCGTAGACCTTCTTCAGATCGTCGGCCGTGGCCGCGTAGAAGTACTCCGCGTCGGTGGTCTTCGCGATCGACTTCAGCGCTTCCTCGTCCAGGCGCACGCGCATCGACCAGCCGTCGCCGATCAGGATCTCGCCGTTCGGGGTGCCGATGCCCACGGTGTAGATGCGCACGCCGCGGTCGGCGGCGAGCTTCGCCGCTTCGATCGGGTCGGGGCCGGTCGTGGTCTGGCCGTCCGACAGCAGGATCACCACCGCCGAGGTATACGAACCCGGGGCGACGGGCTTCGGCGGGTCGGCCACCAGCTTGTGCGGAGCGTCCAGCGAGGTCGCCGTCGCCGCGCGGCGCGCCTCGAGCGAAGGCAGTTCGATCTCCTGGTCGGGGAAGATCGTCTTCAGCGACATCAGGATTCCGCTGCCTACCGCGGTGCCGCGCTGCAGCTCGAAGCGGTCGATCGCGTTCAGCAGGTCTTCGCGGCTCTGCGTCGGCGGCTGCACGAGTGCGGCGCCGCCGCCGAAGGTGACGATGCCCACGCGCGTGCTGCGCGGCTGCTGCTCGATGAAGGAGCGCGCGGCGAGCTGCGCGGCGCCGAGCCGGGTGGGGGCGACGTCGCTCGCGCGCATGCTGCCCGATACGTCCATCGTGAGGATCACCGTCTCGTGCTTCGACGGCAGCGTGACGACGGCGGTGGGACGTGCCACGGCCAGCAGCAGCGTGACGATCGCCAGCAGGAAGATCAGCGGCGGCACGTGTCGGCGCCAGCGCCGGACGCCGGCGGCCTCGCGCACCAGCTCGAGGCCGGCATAGCGCACGGAGACCTTCTTGCGGCGCGCCAACGCCCAGAAATAGAGCGCGACGAGCAGCGGAACGACGGCTAGCGACCAGAGCAGATCGGGCCAGAGGAAACTCATGGCATGGCCCCCTGGGTTGCGACGAGCGCGCTGGATTCGCCGAAGCGGCCGCGCCGCTTGCGCAGGTCGGCGAAGCGCAGCAGCGCATCGACGAGATCGTCTTCGGTGGACAGCTCGAGCACGTCCACGCCGGCGGCGGCGAAGGCCTCGCGCAGCGCGGCCTCGCGGCGCTCGGCGGCCTGCACGAAGCGTCGCCGGAACGCGAGATCGTGCGTGTCGACGAACAGCTGCTCGCCGGTTTCGGCGTCCTGCATCGTGACGAGGCCGAGGTCGGGAAGCCGGTGCTCGAGCGGGTCGTACAGGCGTACCGCGATCACTTCGTGGCGGTGCACGAGCTGTGCGAGCGGTGCGGCCCAGCCCGGGGTGGAGAAGAAGTCGGACACGACGAACACGAGCGAGCGCTTGCGGATCGTCTGCGCGGCAGCGCGCAGCAGCTCGCGCAGGTCGGTGCCCTGGGTGGAGACATGAGCCGGCCGGTTCGTCATCCGGTGCAGCAGCTGCAGCACCTGCATGCGGCCGCTGCGCGCCGGCAGCACCGTCTCGACGCCGTTGCCGTAGAACAGCGCGCCGATGCGGTTGCCGTGGCGCGTGAGCAGGCGCGCGAGCACGGCGACGAAATCGCGCGCGACATCGTGCTTGCTGGTGCGCCCGGAGCCGAAGTCGATCGATGCGCTCAGGTCGAGCAGCATCCACGCCGCGATCTCGCGCGACTCGGTGTACTCGCGCACGTAGGGGGTCTGCAGGCGCGCGGTGACGTTCCAGTCGATGTGGCGCACGTCGTCGTGCGGCTGGTACTCGCGCAGGTCGGCCAGGTCCAGGCCGACGCCGCGAAAGAGGGTGCGGTAGTCGCCCTGCAGCAGGCCGTCGAGCCGGCGCAGCACCGTCCATTCCAGGCGGCGCAGGATCTGCTCGGCGTCGGGCGAGCGCGCAGCCCTTGCGGGGCGCGCGCCGGCCGATGCGGCGCCGCGTTCAGCCGGCGAGGCTTGCGTCGACATGCGCTTCGAGCGGCGCCTCGGGCGCCGGCACGGCGGAGAGAATGCGGCGCACGATCTGGTCGGCCGACATCGCTTCGGCGAGCGCTTCGTACGACAGCACGAGACGGTGGCGCAGCACGTCGGGCACGAGGTCGGTGACGTCCTCGGGCAGCGCGTACGCCCGCCCGCGCAGGCAGGCCAGCGCGCGCGCGCCTTCGATCAGGTGGATCGTCGCGCGCGGGCTCGCGCCGAAGGCGAGCAGCCGCGTCAGGTCTTCCAGTCCGTAGCGGGCCGGCTCGCGGGTGGCGAACACGAGGCGCACCGCGTACTGCACGAGCGACGGGTCGACGTAGACGCGGCGGCACGCGCGCTGCAGTTCGGCCAGCCGCTCGGTGCTCGTCACCGCGGCCACGGTCTGTTCCATGCCCGTCACGCGCTCGACGATGACGAACTCCTCTTCCTCGCTCGGGTAACCGACCAGCACCTTCATCATGAAGCGATCGACCTGCGCCTCGGGCAGCGGATAGGTGCCTTCGGTCTCGATCGGGTTCTGCGTGGCCATCACGAGGAAGGGTTCGGGCACCTTGTGCGTCTGTCCGGCGATCGTGACATGCCTTTCCTCCATCACCTCGAGCAGCGCGCTCTGCACCTTCGCGGGCGCGCGATTGATCTCGTCGGCGAGCAGCAGGTTGGCGAACACCGGACCGAGCACGGTGGCGAATTCGCTCGTCTTCTGGTTGTAGACGCGCGTGCCGACCAGGTCGGCCGGAACGAGGTCGGGCGTGAACTGGATGCGGCGGAAGCTGCCGCGGATCGTGCGCGCGAGCGTCTTGATCGTCAGCGTCTTCGCCAGCCCCGGCACGCCTTCCACCAGCAGGTGGCCGTGCGCGAGCATCGCGACCAGCACGCGCTCGAGGAAGCGGTCCTGGCCGACGACGATGCGCTTGACCTCGTAGAGCACGCGCTGCATCTCTTCGGCGACGCCCTCGTCGACCGGCGCCCGCTGCATATCGGGTCGAGGATCGGGCCGGGCATCGGGCCGGAACTCGGACCGAGTATCGGGCCGAATATCTGGCATCACGCGGCGTTCCGTCTCGGGATTCATCTCGGTTCATGCTCCGGTCAGAAAGGCGACATGCCGGCCGATGCGGCGGCGGTCTCGATCGGCACGGCAAAGCCGATGCCGATGAACACGCGCTGCTCGGTGGGATTCATGATCGCGGTGACGATGCCGACCACTTCGCCTTCGGCAGTGACCAGTGGGCCGCCCGAGTTGCCCGGGTTGGCGGCGGCGTCGAACTGGATCAGGTTGGTGAGGAGCCGCTGGCCTTCCGGGGAGCGGAATTCGCGGCGAAGGCCGGAGACGATGCCGGCCGTTGCCGTCGGTCCGATGCCGAAGGGAAAGCCGACGGCGACGACGGTATCGCCCACCGACAGGTCGCTCGTGCCGCGCATCGTCGCTGCCTTCAGGTCGTCGGGGATCGTCTTCGCCTGCAGCACCGCGAGATCCTGCGCGGGCTCGAGGCCGGCGACGGTTGCCTCCGACACGGAGCCGTCGGCGAATTCCACTTCGAGGCGCGGCGCTCCGACGACGACGTGAAGGTTGGTGAGGATCGTTCCGGTGTCGACGATGACGACACCGGTGCCGATGTTCCGTTCGTTTTCGGTGCCGTCGTCGTGCGGAGGATCGAGCGCGCGCACGCGCACGACCGACGGCCGGATCACCTTCCAGGCGTGGGCGGCGGGCGAGGGCAACGCATTCGTCTGCAGCGCGTGCAGCACCGCCTGGTCGATGTCGTGCTGCGTGAGGACGCGCGCGGGCGGCGGTCCCGACGACGCGAGAGCGACGAGCGCCGCGATCAGCAGCGCGCCGCAGGCGGCGAGGAGACTGCGCGAGTGCGCTCTGGTCCAGCGGCGCAGGCGCGATGCGAAGGCAGCGGTGCCGGTTTCGGGCGCTTCGCCGGCGCCGGCGCGGCCGGCGCCTGTTGCGGGGGCAGTGCGGTTGGATGCGGCGGCACGCGCTGCCGATTCGCGGCCTGCGGGCGCGCGCGGAGCCGGCGCGCCGGCGCCGGTTGTGGGGGCGGTCCGGCTCGAGCGACTGTAGAGCGGCACGCGTCGCATGCGGTCCTCCGTGCGGTCATCCGGGCGCCGGCGGGACGAGCGCGCGGTAGGCGTGCCAGGTGGCATGGCCGACCAGCGGCGCCGTGACGACGAGCAGTCCGAGCCACAGCACCAGGCTCGCGCCGATCAGCAGGACGATCGACGCCGCCCAGACATAGGCCGCGGCCGGATTCTCCGCCAGCGCGCGCGCGCTGGTGAAGACGGCCACCATCGTGTCGCTGCCGCGATCGAGCATCATCGGCACGGACACGATCGAAATCGCGAAGACCAGCGAAGCGAAGACGAAGCCCACCGCGCTCCACAGCGCGAGGAACTCGAAGTTGGAGGCCGACGCGATCTGGCCGAGCACGCCGCGCATGGTCGGGAACTCGGTGTTGGAACTCAGCGCGAACAGCACGACCGAAACGCGCGCCCAGACGATCATCAGGAACGTGAGCATCGCGGCGAAGAAGCCGATCGGCCCGGGAGCGCGGCGCCAGCAGGAAAGCGAGCGCACGAGGTCGGCCGGCTCGCCGCGCTCGCGCTGGCGCGAAAGCTCGTAGATGCCGGCGCAGACGAACGGCCCGAGCAGCAAGAAGCCCGCCGTGAGGCCCATCGTGAGTTGCCACTGCGTCTCGTAGACGAAGCCGATGGCCCAGCCCATGGCGGCGAAGACGAGCCCGTAGAAGGCGGCGCGGTAGCCGGTGGAGCGGAAGTCGTCCCAGCCCGCGGCCAGCCAGGCGAGCGGCGCGAGCGCCGGCAGCCGTGCCGGGCGGCTGTGCGCGGTGGCGGTGGAGTGCGCGGGGCGCACCGTCGAGAGTTCGGCTTCGGGCACGCGTGTCTCCTTGTCTGGATGCGCGGCGCTTTCGATTGCGAGAATCGCCGGCGGCTCTGCCTCTGACGGGCTTCCGCTATCGTACGTCGGCTTCGATGTCCGGGCAGCGAACTGCCCGGTCAACGCACTAGAGTCGGCCCATCAGGGCGAGCACGATCACCACGACGAGGACGACGCCGAGGATTCCGCTCGGTCCGTAGCCCCAGCCGCTGCTGTAGGGCCAGCTCGGGATCGCGCCGATGAGGAGCAGGACGAGTACGATCAGCAGGATGGTGGACAGGGCCATGCGGACCTCGGCGAGTGAGTGCGCGACGCGCACGCTTGTCGCCGGCCCGTGCAATTCGCATGCCCTCGCTGCGTGTGGCGTGGTTGCGCATTCCCTCGCCGCGCGGCGCGATGCGGCTCGGGCATGCGCGTTGCGCCCCGTGCCCACTGCGAGAAGGAGGCGTCACGCGATGAGCACAGCGAAGAAACCGGTCGAGCGGCAGGTTCCGCGCCTGCCGCACGAACGCGACCAGTCCAGCGACAGCCAGCAGGGCGAGCCCAACGAGATCATCGAGCAGGCGTATCGCGACATCGAGGAAGGACGGCAGGACACCGATCGGCACGGCATGCGCGGCTACGAGAAGCCGGAGAACCGCATCCTGCGCGAAAAGACGAAGCAGCGGACGAAGCAGCAGGCGAAGCAGCCGACGCAGCAGCGCGATCGCTGATGCGGTTCCCGCTCGGGCGCCTGCGGCATTCGGGCTTCGTTCGCGCGTTCGCCGGGGCGGTCGACGGCTTCAGCCGGGATCGCTGCGCGACGATGGCAGCGGCGCTCGCTTTCTACGCGGCGTTCTCGCTGGCGCCGATGCTGGTGATCGTCATTGCGGTGGCCGGCTACTTCGTCGGCGCGGATGCGGTGCAGGGCCGGCTCATCGGTGAGATCGGCGGGCTGGTCGGCGAGGACGGCGCGCGCGTGGTGCAGGCGATGCTGTCGAGCGCCTGGAAGTCGGGGCAGGGCGGACCGAGCACGTGGATCTCCGCCGCCGGCGTGGCGCTGGGCGCCTCGGCCACTTTCGCGCAGCTGAACCAGTCGCTGAACGTGATCTGGAACCAGGCGCCGCCGCAGAAGGCGTGGCTGGCGATGCTGCGCGTGCGCCTCACGTCCTTCGGGCTGGTCGTCGGAATCGGTTTTCTCGTCGTCGTGTTGCTCGTGCTCGACGCGTCCGTTTCCTTCATCGTGAACGATCTGCTGGGCGACGTCGGCACGCGTCGCTGGATCTCGCTGGTGCAGCGCGCGACGATGCTGCTCGCGCTCACGGCGGCCTTCGCGGCGCTGCTGAAGTTCCTGCCGGCGCCGCGGCTGCGCTGGAGGAACGTGGCGATCGGCGCATTCGCCGCCGCGCTGCTCTTCAGCGTGGGCAAGAACCTGTTCGGCCTCTATCTGTCACGCGCGGGAACCGCGAGCGCTTTCGGCGCGGCCGGCGCGCTCGCGGTGCTGCTGATGTGGCTGTACTTCTCGTCGGCCGTGTTCCTGTTCGGCGCCGAGCTGACGGCGAACCTGCGCCGCGAACTGCACGCGGAGGCCGAGATGCCCGAGGACGACGACCCCGGGCGTCCGCTCGGCTGACGCGCGCCGCTCAGGCGCGCGGCGCCCGGGATGCGCGCCGTTCAGACGCGCGGCGCGAGCAGGTGCAGCGCGAAGCGGCCGCGGTCTTCGACCCAGCCGGCGAGCCGATGCATCTTCGCGCGCGCGGCCATCGTCCGTATCGCCTCGAGATCGTATTTGTACGAGTTCTCGGTATGGAGCGTCTCGCCCTGCGCGAAGGCGAACGGCCGGCGCAGCACTTCGGCGGACTGCTCGCGAACGCTCACCAGGTGCATTTCGATGCGGTGCTGCGCGCGGTCGTAGCGCGCTTCGTGGCGGAAGGCGCCGACGTCGAAGGTGCCGCCCAGCTCGCGATTGATCCGCTCGAGCAGGTTCAGGTTGAAGGCTGCCGTGACGCCGTCGGCGTCGTTGTATGCGGGCAGCAGCGTCTCCTCGCTGCGGTTCTGGTCCACGCCGAGAACGAGCAGGCCGTTCGGCCCGCACAGGTCGCCGAGCCGTTCGAGGCATTGCACCGCTTCGTCGGGCATGAGGTTGCCGATCGTCGAGCCGGGGAAGAAGACGATCCGTCGCCCGCGCGCCGGCGCGAAGCGAAGCGCGTGAGGCAGTTGCACCGGCCGCTTGAAGTCGCCGACCACCGGCATGATGCGCACGTCGGGGAAGCGACCGCGCAGCAGCGCGGCCGAATGCATCAGGAAAGCGCCGGAGATGTCGACCGGCACGTAGGCGTACGGACGCTGCATCGCGCCGAGCAGCAGCGGCGTCTTGCGGCTCGAGCCGGCGCCGATCTCGATCATCGTCGCGTCCGGTCCGATCTCCTCGGCGATCTCGGCGGCGCAGCCGCGAAGCAGCGCGATCTCGCTGCGCGTGGCGTAGTACTCCGGCAGTTCGGTGATCGCTTCGAACAGCTGCGAGCCGCGCTGGTCGTACAGCCACGTCGACGGAATCGATTTTTGCGGCTGCGAAAGGCCGGCGAGCACGTCGGCCGCCAGGCGCGGGTCGTAGCTCGTCCAGCCGGTGATCTCCGCCCGCAACTCTCGCGACCGCCGGGTGTCTACCCGATCGCCGGACGCACGGCCGGGGCGGTCGAGTTCCGCCGGCGGACGCAGCAGCGGCCGCGGGGTGCGGGGCTCGGCGCCGGGGGAGGAGGTGCGGAGATGCTGCGTGCTGCTCATGGACGATCCTCGGCGAGGCGCACGCCGGAGAACTGCCAGCGTGCATGGGGTGGAAAGAAGTTGCGGTAGGTGGCGCGGACGTGGCCGCGCGCAGTGGCGCAGGAACCGCCGCGCAGGACGTACTGCCCGCACATGAACTTGCCGTTGTATTCGCCGGCAGCGCCGGGCGCGGCGCGGAAGCCCGGATAGGGCGCGAAAGAACTCGATGTCCATTCCCAGACGTCGCCGAACAGCTGCTGCAGCGGGAACGACTCGCGCGGCGGCAGCGGAAGGAAACAGGCGTCGTCGGCGAAGTGTCCGATGGTAACGGGAGACTGGTCGATGCGCTCGCCGTCGGTGCGGGCGCGGGCGTTGTCGTCGTCCACGCCTGCGCCATGGTCATCGCGAAGCGAAGCGCGCGCCGCGGCCTCCCATTCGAATTCCGTGGGCAGGCGCTTGCCGGCCCAGCGCGCGAAGGCGTCGGCTTCGTAGTAGCTGACATGCGCCGCCGGCGCATGCAGGTCGAGCGCGAGCTCGCCGTGCAGGCTCATCGTCGTCCAGCCGTCGTCGCCAGGCCGCCAGTACAGCGGAGCTTCCCAGTGCTCTTCGCGCACGCGATCCCAGCCGTCGGACAGCCAGAGCAACGGGTCGCGATAGCCGCCGTCGGCGATGAAGTCGAGCCATTCACCGTTGGTGACCGGGCGACTGGCGATGGCGAAAGGCTGCAGCAGGACTTCGTGCGCCGGGCACTCGCAGTCGTAGGCGAAGTCGTCGGCGTCGTGGCCGATCGACACGCGTCCGCCGGGGAAGGGGACGAAGCGGGCCGGCTGTGCACTCGCGCGCGGTTGCGCCGGCGAGTCTGGCGCGGCATTGCGCATGCCTGCGAGCGCAGCGCCGCGAAGGCCGGCGGGCGCTTCACGGTAAACGGGCGCGAGCGGATTCAGCGAGAACAGGTGCAGCAGGTCGGTGAGCAGCAGTTCCTGGTGCTGCTGCTCGTGCTGCACGCCCAGTTCGACGAGTTCGCGTATCGCCTGCGCCTTTCGCTGCGGCAATTCGTGCAGGCGCGCGAGCAGCGATGCAATGGCTTCGTCGACGTGCGCCCGGTATTGCCGCACGCGAGCCAGATCGGGGCGCGTGAGCACGCCGCGCTGCGGGCGCGGATGACGCGCGCCCAGCGTTTCGTAATACGAATTGAACAGGTAGGCGAAGCGCGGGTCGAATGGCCGGTAGCGCTCGTCGTGGGGTCCCAGCACGAAGGCCTCGAAGTACCAGGTCGTGTGCGCCAGATGCCATTTCGTCGGGCTTGCGTCGCGCATCGACTGGACCGTCGCATCGGCATCGGACAGGCCTTCGGCGAGCTGTGCCGTTGCACCGCGGTTCTCGATGAAACGCAGGCGCAGCGCCGCATCGCTGCCGGTCGGCGGCCGGGCCATCGAAGCGAGAGGGCGCGAACCCATCGATCAGGCACGCATCGCGCGCGCGCAGGGCATGGACATGAAGGCTCCTCCGGGGTCGGGCGTCGAGTCGCTTGCTTGTCGCTCTCGCGAGGCGCCCGAGGTGGGAACGCAGCAAGCCGGGTGCCCGGAGGCGCGCAGCGCCGGCAAGCCCGTTGGTCCCGGATTTGCAGCGCAACCGCTCCCGCTTGCCGAAAGGCACGTCGCTTGCGTCGGTCAGCGGCACGGCAGCGGAGCACGCAACGGAGGTGTCGGATGCAAAGCCCGAAAACGAACGATCCCGGCCGGATGCGGGGAACGCGTCCCAACCGCGATGCCCACGAGTTCGAGCGCGACAGCGGCTTCGAGGCGCCGATGCACGATCCGCGCACCGGGGAGGCGATGCCGCAGCGCTACCGGCCGCGGCACTTCGACTCGCCGGACGACGCCGCGCCGTCGCAACGCGAACTCGATACGCGGTTCACCGGGCGCGGCTACCACTACCCGGGCGGCGCAAGCTATGGCGACGAGTCGGGGTGGCGGGACGCGCGCCTGTACGGGCGCTTCGACGAGACTCGATCATACGACCCCGAGGATCGCGACGAACTGTGGCGGCGTGGCGAATACGGAAGCCGTCTGTACGGGAACGTCGTCGGCGCGCCCTCGCCGAGCGGAACGGCCGGCATCGCGCGCTACCGCAACGGCGGAGTCGAGCGCAGGGGCCCGAAGGGCTACGTGCGTTCCGACGAGCGATTGCGCGACGACATCTGCGAGCGGCTGAGCGACGAGTCGTGGATCGACCTGAGCCGGGTCGAGCTGCACGTGGACGACGGCCACGTACGGCTCGAGGGCGAGGTGCCCGATCGCTTCAGCAAGTTCGCGATCGAGGACATCGCCGACGGCGCCTGGGGAGTGAAGGAAGTCGATAATCGACTGCGGGTCCGTGTCGGGTGATCGCGGTTCCCCGGCCCGGTCCGGGGACGCCGTCGCTGCAACTTCCGCCGCGCCGCGGCCGGTGCCGGAGCCGCTGCGGGTTCGAGTGCTGACGGTGAACACCCACAAGGGCTTCACCGCGTTCAACCGCCGTTTCGTGCTGCACGAACTGCGCGAGGCGGTCCGCGCGGTGTCGGCGGACATCGTGTTCCTGCAGGAGGTGCTGGGCGAGGCCAGGGTGCCGCCGGACCGTCGCAGCGGCCACTGGCCCGCGTCGCAGTACGAGTTCCTTGCCGACTCGATCTGGCCGCAGTACGCCTACGGCAAGAACGCCGTGCATCGCGGCGGACATCACGGCAACGCGGTGCTGTCGAAGTTCCCGATCGTGCGCTTCGAGAACCGCGACGTTTCGGTGAACGGCTGCGAACGGCGCGGGCTTCTGCACTGCGTTCTCGAGATTCCCGGCAGGTCGTTGCCGGTGCATGCGATCTGCGTGCATCTCGGGCTGAACGAGGCGCAGCGGCGCTGGCAGCTCGAGCGGCTGTGCCAGCAGATCGACGAGAAGACGCCTCCTCACGCGCCTTTGATCGTCGCCGGAGATTTCAACGACTGGCGCCTGCGCGCGCATGCGCGATTGCGTCGTTGCGCGGGGTTGGCCGAAGTGTTCGTGCAGGCGACCGGGTCGGCCGCGCGCACCTTTCCGGCGCGTTGGCCGGTGCTCAAGCTCGATCGCATCTACGTGCGCAACGCGCGCACCGCGCGTCCGGTGATGTTGCGTCCGCAGCCCTGGTCGAGGCTGTCGGACCACGCGCCGCTGGCCGCGGAGCTGGTGCTGTGAAGGCCCGCTGGGTGGGCGGCAACCGGGCACGGCTCCTCGAGAACGGCGAGGCCTACTACCCGCGGGTGTTCGAGGCGATGGCCTGCGCACGGCGGCAGATCGTGATCGAAACCTTCATCCTCTTCGAGGACAAGGTCGGCAACGAGCTGCAGCGGGTGCTCGTCGAAGCGGGCCGCCGCGGCGTGCAGATCGATCTCACCGTCGACGGCTACGGTTCGTCGGATCTCACGAGGGAGTTCCTCTCGGCGCTCACCAGGGCAGGCGTTCGCGTGCACCTGTTCGACGCGAAGTCGAAGATCTTCGGCTTTCGCCGCAATCTGTTCCGCCGCATGCACCGCAAGATCGTCGTCGTCGACGCGGAGACCGCCTTCGTCGGCGGCATCAATTTCTCTGCGGATCATCTGGCCGATTTCGGTCCGATGGCCAAGCAGGACTATGCGGTCGAGGTGCGCGGACCGATCGTCGCGACGATCCATCGCTTCGTGCTGCAGGCGCTTCCGCGCGAGCGCCGGCGCACGCTGCGCCAGGTGCTCGGTGAATGGCTCGAGCGGCGCCGGCCGGCCGCGGCCGAAGCCTCGCTCGGCGCACGCCGCGAAGACGGCGCGCTCGCCGCCTTCGTCGTGCGCGACAACGGCATGCATCGCAACGACATCGAGCGCCAGTACCGCATCGCGTTCCGCGCGGCGCGCTCGTATGTCTGCCTGGCCAATGCGTATTTCTTTCCCGGCTACCGGCTGCTGCGCGACATGCGCCGCGCCGCGCGGCGCGGCGTACGCGTCGAGCTGATCCTTCAGGGCGAGCCCGACATGCCGATCGTGCGCATCGCCGCGCGCATGCTCTACGAGCATCTGCTGCGCGCCGGCGTGCGCATCCACGAGTATTGCGAGCGCCCGCTGCACGGGAAGGTCGCGGTGGTCGACGACGAATGGTCCACGGTGGGTTCGAGCAATCTCGATCCGTTGAGCCTGTCGCTGAATCTCGAGGCGAACCTGATGCTGCGCGATCGCGCCTTCGCGACCGACCTGCACGAGCGGCTCGAACGCCTGATCGAGAAGCACTGCACGGCCATGGAACCCGGAGGGGCGCGCAACCCGGGGCTGTGGCGACTGGTGCCGAGCTTCGTCGTCTTCCACGTTCTTCGACGCTTTCCGAAGTGGGCAACCTGGCTGCCGACCCACGAGCCGCAATTGCAGACGGTCGGGCTACGGCCGGACGACGTCGAACGTTCGCCCGGCGCGCGCGCCGTGCAGGGCGACGCCGGGCACGCAGGCGAAGGCGAATACCGGCGGGAGCACGCGCTGCGCTGATTCCTTGCGTTGCGGGCAGGCGCGGGCACGCACCCTGCAGCGGGTGACGGTGCGCCGCCGTCGTGGCGCCGTGTTGCCCATGCAGGAATCCTCGTCATGGCCGAACAGCAATCGTCGAAGACGCTGCCTGCGCAGCACCAGGACCGGCAGCCGGGCCGACAGACCGAAATGTCGCCGCAGCCGGCGAGCGAGAAGCCGGGCTACGCCGGCAGCGGCAAGCTCGCCGGGCGCGTGGCGATCGTCACCGGCGGCGACAGCGGAATCGGCCGTGCGGTCGCGCTCGCCTTCGCGCACGAGGGCGCGGATTCGGTGATCGGCTACCTCGAGGAGCGGGAGGACGCGCAGGAGACGGTGCGGCTGGTGGAGGCCGCCGGCCGGCGATGCATAGCCTCGATGGGCGACATCGGCGATCCGGCGACCGCGCAGCGGCTGGTCGACGAGGCCCTCTCGACCTTCGGTCGGCTCGACGTCGTCGTCAACAATGCCGGCGAGCAGCACGTGCGGCGCTCGATCGAAGACATCCCGGTCGAGCAGCTCGAGCGGACCTTCCGCACCAACGTCTTCTCGATGTTCCACCTGGTCAAGGCGGCACTGAAGCACCTGAAGCCGGGGGCGGCGATCGTGAACACGGCTTCGGTCACTGCCTATGCCGGCAGCCCGGGGATGGTCGACTACTCGTCGTCGAAGGGCGCGATCGCCTCGTTCACCCGCTCGCTGGCGCTGCAACTGGCCGAGAAAGGCATACGCGTCAACGCGGTGGCGCCCGGACCGATCTGGACGCCGCTGATTCCCGCCAGCTTCGATGCCGAGCACGTGTCGACCTTCGGCAGCGATGTTCCGATGAAGAGGCCCGGTCAGCCCGCCGAAGTGGCGCTCTGCTACGTGTTCCTCGCCAGCGACGACTCGAGCTACATGAGCGGGCAGGTGCTGCATCCGAACGGCGGGGAGATCGTCAACGGCTGATGCGAGTTGCGCGACGCGTACTCGGGCGCGCGTTGCTGCTCGCCTTCTTCTGCCTGGCCGGGTGGCTCGCCTGGCGGCAGGCGAAGACGGTCGACTGGTCGGAGGTGCTCGCGACGCTGCGCGACTACCGCGCCTCGACGCTGATGCTCGCCTTCGGACTGGCCGCGGCGAGCTACCTGCTCTACGGCTGCTTCGACATCCTGAGTCGCCGTTACGTGGGCGCGCCCGTGTCGAACCGGCGCACGGTCCTGATCGGCGCGGTCAGCTACGCGTTCAACCTGAACATCGGATCGATCGTCGGCGGAGCCGGCTTTCGGCTGCGCCTGTATTCGCGGCTCGGGGTCGAGCAGCGGAAGATCGCGGCGATGATCGCGTTCAGCATCGCGACGAACTGGATCGGCTACCTGCTGGTCGCAGGCTCCGTGTTCGCGCTCGGCGGGGTCGAGTTTCCCGAAGGGTGGAAGGCCGGCGACGGGGCGATGCGCGTGATCGGCGCGGTGATGGTGGCGGTGTCGCTCGCCTACGTGGCGCTGTGCTGCTATTCGCCGCGGCGCGAGCTGTCGTTTCGCGGTCGGACGTTCCTGCTGCCGTCGGCAGGGATGGCGCTGCGGCAGTTGCTGCTCGGCGCATCGAACTGGCTGGTGATCGCGGCCGTCGTCTTCGTGCTGATCGGACACCAGGCGAGCTATGCGACGGCCCTGGCGGTCGTCTGCGTGGCCAGCATCGCGGGCGCGCTCGCGCATATCCCCGGCGGGCTGGGCGTGATCGAGGGCGTGTTCGTCGCGATGCTCGGCTGGTCGATGGGCACCGGCGCGGTGCTGGCCGCCGTGCTGGCCTACAGGGCGGTCTACTACCTCGTGCCGCTCGCCGTGGCAGCGGTGCTGTTCCTCGTGCTCGAACTGTCGGTGCGGCGTCGCGGTGGGCACGACAATTGCACGGCCGGCGCACAGCGGCCCGCATCGCGCCGCGCTGCGGAGCATCGGATATGAACGCATCGACGCGCGTTGGGCAGGCGCGCGCTTCGCGCGCCGCCGGCCGGCGGCAGCGCGCGTACGGCGTGTTCGAGCGCCTCGCCGCGCGCGCGAGCCTCGCCTCGGGCAGCAGCGCCGGCTTCGTGCTGGCGGCGCTCGCCGTCGTCGTCTGGGCGATCACCGGACCGATGTTCGGTTTCTCGCAGACCTGGCAGCTGGTGATCAACACCGGAACGACGATCGTCACCTTCCTGATGGTCTTCCTGATCCAGCACGCGCAGAACAAGGACAGCCGCGCGGTGCACCTGAAGCTGAACGAGCTGCTCGCGTCGCACGAATACGCGAGCAACCGCCTGGTGGCGATCGAGGATCTCGACGAGGAATCGTTGCTCAAGCTGCACGACTTCTATTGCCGGCTCGCCGAGCTGGCCGAACAGGAGGGCGGGCTGAAGGTGAGCCACTCGGCCGACGAAGCGGAGCAGGTGCACAGTCGCAAGAAGCGCGCGCGGCAGGCGAGCGCGGGTGCGCTGCCGCGCGAGACGCGGCCGATTCCGACCGAAGGTTCCGATCCGACGCGGCGCGTGAATGGCAACATGAGTGGCGACATGAGTGGCCCCATGAGTGGCGCCCAGCGACAACGCGGCAGGAGCACGCGCCGCGAGAACGCCTGAATGGACGACGGCGCCGAGTCGGCGCGCGAGGCCGTCGGCTTCGACGACGTCGAGCAGGCCGAGCGGCGCATCGCCGGGCAGGTCGAGCAGACGCCGTTCCTGCATTCGCGCACGCTGTCGGACATCGCCGGCGCGCAGCTGTACCTGAAGTTCGAGAACCTGCAGTTCACCGCGTCGTTCAAGGAGCGCGGCGCGCTGAACCGGCTGGCGCAACTTCCGCCCGAAGTGCTCGCTCGCGGCGTGCTCGCCGTGTCGGCGGGCAACCATGCGCAGGGCGTCGCCTGGCACGCGAAGCGCCTGGGCGCGCCGGCGACGATCGTCATGCCTTCGGGCACGTCGCCCGTGAAGATCGCGCGCACGCGCGCGCTCGGCGCGACGATCGTGCTGCACGGCGAGCGCTTCGACGAAACCTGGTCGCATGGCGCGGCGCTCGCCGCCGAGCGGGGGCTGACGCGGATCGATCCCTTCGACGATCCGGCCGTGATCGCCGGCCAGGGCACGGTCGGTCTGGAGATCGCGCGCTCGGCGCACCGGCTCGACGACGTCGTCCTGCCGATCGGCGGCGGGGGGCTAGCGGCCGGCGTGTCGATCGCGCTGCACCGCCTGCGTCCATCGGTGCGCGTCGTCGGCGTGCAGAGCGAGCGCTTCGCGCTCGTGCACGACGCGTTGCGCGGCGGGCGCCATCCGCTCGGTGCCTCGACGATCGCCGACGGCATCGCGGTGAACCGGCTCGGATCGGTCACGCTGCCGCTGCTGCGACGCCACATGGACGACGTGCTGCTGGTCGATGACGCCCGCATCGAGCAGGCCATCCTGCTGCTGCTCGAGATCGAGAAGACCGTGGTCGAAGGCGCGGGCGCGGCAGGGCTCGCCGCGGTGCTCGCGCATGCGGAGCGATTCCGCGGACGGCATGTCGGCCTCGTCCTCACCGGCGGCAACATCGATCCACTGCTGCTCGCTGCGATCATCGAGCGCGGGCTCGCGCGTTCGGGGCGGCTGGCGCGCCTGATCGTCGACGTGCGCGACGCGCCGGGGGCGCTGGCGCGCGTGACCACGCTGCTCGCCGAGGAGCGCGCGAACATCGAGCAGATCCACCACGAGCGCGCCTTCGGAACGACGGGCGCGCAGCGGGTGGAGGTGGAGATCGTCGTGCAGACCGAGTCGCCGGCGCACGTCGAGCGGGTGCTGCGGCGCTTGCGCGACGCGGGCTTCGACGCGCGCGGCGACTGAGGGCGCGGGACGCGCGGCGAGCGGGGCAGACCGCTCGCCTACAATTCCCGCTCCCGAACGACGAACAGGGTTCACGGCAATGGCAATCGACAGCGTAGGCATCATCGGCGCCGGCACGATGGGTAGCGGCATCGCGCAGGCGTGCGTGGCCGCCGGCATCGGCGCGGTCATGCAGGACATCGACGAGGCGGCCACCGCGCGCGGACTGCGCGCGATCGACGGCTCGCTCGAGCGGCTGGTGAAGAAGGGCTCGCTCGACGCGGCCGGCAGGGCGGCGATGATCGGCCGCGTGCGCACGACGACGCGCGCCGAGGACCTCGCCGCATGCGACCTCGTCATCGAGGCCGCCACCGAGAACGAGGCGCTGAAGGAGAAGATCCTGCGCAACGTCGCGGCGATCGTGAAGCCGGGAACGATCATCGCGACGAACACCTCGTCGATCTCGATCACGAAGCTCGCCGCGTCGCTGAAGGATCCCGAGCGCTTCGTCGGCATGCATTTCTTCAACCCGGTGCCGGTGATGGCGCTGGTGGAGATCATCCGCGGGCTGCGCACCTCCGACGAAACCGTGCAGGCCGTCACCGCGCTCGCGCAGCGACTGGGCAAGACGCCGATCGGCGTGAAGAACAGCGCCGGCTTCGTCGTCAACCGCATCCTGTGCCCGATGATCAACGAGGCGATCTTCGCGCTGCAGGAGGGCCTGGCCAGCGCCGAGGAGATCGACGCCGGCATGAAGCTCGGCTGCAATCACCCGATCGGCCCGCTCGCGCTGTGCGACCTGATCGGCCTGGACGTCGAACTGGCCGTGATGGAAGTGCTCTACGGCAGCTTCAACGACCCGAAATACCGCCCGGCGCCGCTGCTGCGCGAGATGGTCGACGCGGGGCTGCTCGGCCGGAAGACGGGGCGCGGGTTCTATCGGTACGATCGCTGACCGCTCGTGGGTTGGATTTTATACCTGAACGGGTATAATCCATGAGCGAGAAACGCAAGCTTCTCTACTGGGAGGGCTCCTCGAAGAAGGACTTCAAGAAGTTTCCCGTCCCGGTGCAGAAGGACATGGGTGTCGCGCTGTTCGTCGTCCAGTTGGGAGGCACCCCTGATTCGGCCAAGTCCTGGAAAGGACTGGGTTCAGGGGTGTATGAATTGGTGGAAGACCATCGGGGCGATACGTTCCGCGCTGTCTATACCGTGCGCATCCACGATGCCGTGCATGTGCTGCATGCGTTTCAGAAGAAGTCCAAGTCCGGCATAGCGACGCCTCCGCCGGACGTGGCGTTGATCGAGAAGCGTTTGAAGATAGTGCTTGCCCGTTACGGGTTGAGCGGGAGACCGTGATGACGCGCAAAGAACTCTCTCGAGGCACCGACAACGTGCTGGCTGACCTCGGCTTTGACGATGCGGAAGAACTGTCGGCGAAGACCGTGCTCGCGGTGAGGCTGAACTCTCTGGTCGAGGAGCGAGGTTTGAGCCAGATCGAGGTGGCCCATCTCACCGGCATGACGCAGCCCAAGGTGTCGCAGGTGCGACGCTACAGACTGCAGAACATTTCGCTTGAACGCCTTATGCAAGCGCTGGTATCGCTTGATCAACATGTCGAAATCGTTGTGCGGCCCGCGCGTCGAGCGCAGGCGGCTGGGATCACCGTAGCGGCATGAGAGGCGCTCTGTAGCGCCTCACCCGTCGAAGCGCCTCAGCGCCTCGAGCGACACCACCGTCAACGCACCGTATTCCAGTTGCACCAGGCCGTCGCGGCCGAGCCGCTGCAGCGCGCGGTTCACGGTCTGCCGTGACAGCCCGGTCAGGAAGCCGATCTCGCTCTGCGAGATCTCCAGACGCGTGCCGACGGCCGGATAGAGCAGCGGATTGAACAGCTGCGCGAGGCAGCGCGCGACGCGCGCGTCGGGCCCGAGCAGCCGGTCGATCTCCACCGTGCCGATGAACTGGCCGAGCCGCTCGTTGAGCTGTTGCAGCAGATGGCGGTTGAACGGGATGCTGGTGTCGAGCAGCCAGTGGAAGGTCGCGCGAGGCAGGTACGCGATGCGGCTGTCGCGCAGCGCCACGACGTCGTACCTGCGCGGTTCGTCCTTCAGCAGCGATCCTTCGCCGAACCAGCCGCCGGCGGCGATGCCGGTGAGCGTCACCGGCTTGCCGGCAGACGAGACGTTGCTCACCTTGACGATGCCGCGCACGACGCCGATCCAGTGCTCGACCGGGCCGCCCTTGCGACAGACGAACGCGCCGGCGTGCAGCTCGCGCTCGATGAGGTCGCGGCGCACGCGTTCTTGCTGCGCTGCGTCAAGCTCGTGCAGCCATGGTGACAGCGCGACGTGCTCCCCCGATGCGGACACGGCCCCCGGTTATCCCTGAGTTTGTCGGTCAGGCGACAACTATACCGACGCGCGTACCATAGACTTCGCGGACAAGAGAGAGGAGGGACTGCAGGTTGGCCAGCAACCAGGGGCCGATTCTCGGTGTGCGCGACGTCTCGCTGCAATTCGGCGGCGTGAAGGCGTTGATGGATGTGAACTTCGAGGTCCGCGCCGGCGAGCTTTTCTCGATCATCGGCCCGAACGGCGCCGGCAAGACGTCGATGCTGAACTGCATCTCGGGGCGCTACTCGCCTACCGCCGGGTCCGTCCATTTCAAGGGCCGCGACATCACGCGGCTCACGCCGAGCCAGCGCGCGGCGCTCGGGCTAGGGCGCACCTTCCAGAACCTGGCGCTCTTCAGCCACATGACGGTGCTCGATAACATCATGGTCGGGCGCCACCACCTGATGAAGAACAGCTTCCTCGGCGGCTCGCTGTACTGGTTCGGCGGCGCGCAGAAGGAGGAGCTGGCGCATCGGCGCCATGTGGAAGACATCATCGACTTCCTCGAGATCAGCCACATCCGCAAGGCGGTGGCCGGCACGCTGTCCTACGGGCTGCGCAAGCGCGTCGAGCTGGCGCGCGCGGTGGCGGTGCGCCCCGACCTCATCCTGCTCGACGAGCCGATGGCCGGCATGAACCTCGAGGAAAAGGAGGACATGGCGCGCTACATCGTGGACCTCAACGAGGAATGGGGGATGACGGTGATCATGATCGAGCACGACATGGGCGTGGTGATGGACATCTCGCAGCGCGTGATGGTGCTCGACTTCGGTCGCGTGATCGCCGCCGGCCTGCCGCACGAGATCATGGACAACGAGCAGGTGAAGACAGCCTACCTCGGCGTGGACGACGCGCAACCCGTCGAGCCTGCGCAGGCCTGAAGCCATGGCTACGGAATACGCCGACGTCGTCGAGCACGACACCTTCCCGAAGCTGTTGCTGCACAACGCTGCGCGCTGGCCCGGCGAGGTGGCGATGCGCGAGAAGGAATTCGGCATCTGGAACGAGTTCACCTGGTCCGACTACCGCGACCGGGTACGCGAGATCGCGCTCGGCCTGCTCTCGCTCGGCGTGCGGTGCGGCGACATCGTATCGATCATCGGCAAGGACCGGCCGGAGATGGTGTGGGGCTAGCTGGCCGCGCACGCGATCGGCTGCATGTCGCTGGGCATCTATTCCGACGCGCTGAACGAGGAAGTGGCGTATCTCGTCGACTACGCGCAGGTGCGCGTCGTGCTCGCCGAGGACGAGGAACAGGTCGACAAGCTGCTCGAGATCGCCGAGCGGCTGCCGTGCATCGAGCGCATCGTCTACTTCGACCCGCGCGGCATGCGCAAGTACGACGACGCGCGGCTGATGAGCTGGGACGACCTGAAGGCCGCGGCCGCCCGCCTGCACGCGGAGGACCCGAAGCGCTTCGAGAACGAGGTGGCGCTCGGCAAGGGCACCGACGTTGCGGTGCTGTGCACCACCTCGGGCACGGTGTCGAACCCGAAGATCGCGATGCTGCAGTCGGGCCCGTTCCTCGCGCACTGCCTGTCGTACCTGCGCGCCGACCCGAAGCTGCCCACCGACAACTACGTCTCGATGCTGCCGCTGCCGTGGATCATGGAGCAGGTCTACGCGGTGGGGCAGGCGCTGATCTCGCGCATCACGGTCAACTTCGTCGAGGAGCCCGAGACGCAGATGGCAGACCTGCGCGAGATCGGGCCCACCTTCGTGCTGCTCGCCCCGCGCGTCTGGGAGCAGATCGCCGCCGACGTGCGCGCGCGCGTCATGGACGCCACGCGCTTCAAGCAGAAGATGTTCGCGCTCGGCATGAAGCTGGGGCTCGCGGCGCTCGAAAAGCGCCGCCGCTCGCGGCTGGCCGACTGGATCCTGTTCCGCGCGCTGCGCGACCGGCTCGGCTTCACCTACCTGAAGTCGGCAGCCACCGGGGGCGCGGCGCTGGGGCCCGAAACCTTCCGCTTCTTCCAGGCGATGGGCATTCCGCTGCGCCAGATCTACGGGCAGACCGAGCTGGCCGGCGCCTACACCATCCACCGCCCCGACGACGTCGACTTCGACACGGTCGGCGTTCCCTTCGACACCTCCGAAGTGCGCATCGACAACCCCGACGCCAACGGCGTCGGCGAGATCGTCGCGAAGAGCGAGGGCCTGTTCCTCGGCTTCTACAAGAACGAGGAAGCCACGCGCGCCGACCTGCGCGACGGCTGGATGCACACGGGCGATGCCGGCTACATCAAGAGCGAGAACGGGCACCTCGTCGTCATCGACCGCATCAAGGACCTCGCCGTCACTTCCACCGGCACGCGCTTCTCGCCGATGTTCATCGAGAACAAGCTGAAGTTCTCGCCGTTCATCGCCGAGGCGGTGATCCTCGGGCACGACAAGCCGTTCCTGTCGGCGATCATCTGCATCCGCTATTCGATCGTCTCGAAGTGGGCCGAGCAGCGTGGCATCGCGTTCACCAACTACACGAACCTCTCGGCGCAGCCGCAGGTGTACGCGCTGCTGCGCGACGAGTTCGAGAAGGTCAACGCCACGCTGCCCGAGGCCCAGCGCATCGGCAAGTTCGTGCTGCTCTACAAGGAGCTGGACGCCGACGACGGCGAGCTCACGCGCACGCGCAAGGTGCGCCGCGGCGTGATCAACGAGAAATACGCCGACATCATCGACGCGATCTACGCCGGCGAGCCGAGAGTGCACGTCGACACGATGATCACTTTCCAGGACGGCACGAAGGCGCGCATCCGCACCGATCTCGTCGTCGAGACGCTGAAGGCGTACCGGCCGCCGGTGCGGCGCACCGACGAGAAGGAGGCGGTCACCGCCTGATCCGCATCATGAACACGACGCTCCTCATCCAGCTGCTCGTCAACGGGCTCATCATCGGCACGCTGTACGGCGTGGTGGCGATGTGCTTCGTGCTGATCTACAAGTCCACGCAGATCGTCAACTTCGCGCAGGGCGAGTTCCTGCTGATCGGCGCCTGGGTCTGCTGGTGGCTTCTTACTTATTGGCAGCTGCCGTTCTGGATCGGCTTTCCCGTCACGCTCGCCTTCATGATGGTGTTCGGGATATTGCTGCAGGTGATCGTGCTGCGCCCGATGATCGGCGAGCCGATCATCTCGGTGATCATGGTCACGATCGGGCTGTCGATCTTCTTCCAGGCGATGATGAAGTGGATCTTCGGCGTGTGGGCCAAGCCCTACCCGGAAGTGTTCGGCACGAAGTCGATCGACATCCTCGGGCTGAACGTGCAGACGCCCTACGTGATGTCGATGGTGATCTCGCTGATCATCATGGCCGGCTTCGCGTGGTTCTTCAAATTCTCGCGGCTGGGCCTGGCGATGCGCGCCACGGCCTTCAACCAGCAGGTCGCGCAGAGCCTGGGCATCTCGGTGAAGTCGGTGTTCGCGATGGCGTGGGCCATCTCCGCGATGGTCTCGGCGCTCGCCGGCGTAGTGGTCGGCATGGTGAACGGCGTCTCGTCGGCGCTGTCGTTCTTCGGCATCAAGGTGTTCCCGGTGGTGATCCTGGGCGGCATCGACTCGATCGTCGGCGCGATCCTCGGCGGCCTGATCATCGGCGTGCTCGAGAACGGCGCCGAGTTCGTCGACAGCCAGTACCTGAACTGGGGCAACCTGTACACGATC
>CALCZN010000148.1:0-4669 GCA_937903095.1 uncultured Burkholderiales bacterium | reverse complement strand
GAGTAATGAAATGTCCTCGAAAGCCTTGTTGTTCGCTGCTGTCGTGCTGTCGGTCGGCGCCCCCGCATTCGCCGATAGCGGCGTCGAATTCGTGAACAACGAGATCGGCTTCCAGACCACCCATGTGATACCGAGCAAGACCACGCGCGCCGAAGTCATTGCCGAACTGCATGCGGCACAACGCGCGGGGAGCATTCCGCCCTCCTTCGAGTTCGCGGCGCCCGAACGTCGTATTGCGTCTAGCTCGACGCGGGAGCAGGTCCAGCGCGAAGCCGCCGCGAAGACGCGTGCCGAGCGCGAAGCGATCCACCGTGTGTACGGACCGGATCACTCCCTCGAATCCTGATCATTGGGTGCGTGCAACGTACAGGGGCGCCGGGATGCAGTAGCCCGGCGCTTCGCGGACGCCCGCCGCCACAACGACATCGCGTCCGCGGCCGGTCGAGCTTTGCCGGAAGTATCGCTCGCCGCACTTCATACCGAAGGCACGATGTCCGCCCTCACGCGTGTCTACGACGAGGGCGACGTCCTCTTCGACGACATGCTGCGCGACATCGAGTGCGCGAAGCGAAGCATCCGTCTCGAAAGCTATATCTTTGCGTCCGACACCGTCGGCCGGCAGTTCGTCGATGCGCTGGTGCGCTGCGTCGCGCGCGGTATTTCGGTACATCTGCGCGCCGACCATGCAGGTTCCTGGTCGGTGCTCTCCCGCGCGGATATCGATCGGATGCGTACTGCCGGCGTGCGTTTCGAATGGAGCCGCCCCTGGAGCCCGCGCCGGCCACTGAAGATCAACCGGCGCAACCACCGCAAGTTGCTCGTGGTGGACGGATCGGTTGCCTACGTCGGAGGCTTCAACGTTCATGCAGCAGGCTCGTTACGAGCCATGGGTCCCGCCCGCTGGCGGGACACGCATGTTCGGTTCGTGGGCGACTCCGCTGCCGCGGCCGCCACCGTGTTCGACTGCTATCTCGACGCCCCGCCGGACTGGCTTCCGCCGGTCACCGGTTCCCCATGGCTGCTGCCGAACCGCTCGCGTGCATGTCGACACCGGCTGCGTTGCGTCTTGAACGACACATTGCGCGCCGCGCGCTCCAGAATCTGGGCCACCACGCCGTATTTCGTACCCGACAGCCTGACCCAGCGACTGCTGCGCGAAGCGGCGATGCGTGGCGTGGAAGTCTGGCTGCTCGTGCCGGGCAAGAGCGACGTACCGCTGGCGCAATGGGCCGCTCGCGCTGCCTATTCTAGGCTGCTCTCCTGCGGGGTGCGAATATTCGAGTAGGTGCCGCGGGTGCTCCATGCCAAGACCTTGCTCGTGGATGAGACCTGGGCGACCGTTGGTACGGCGAACCTCGACTATCGAAGCCTTTTCGTCAACGACGAACTGAATCTGATCGACGAATCCGGCGAGCTGAATGCGGTGTTGGCGGAAAGCTTTCTACAGGACCTGTGTGATTCGGAGCGAGTACGTGCAGATGCGTGGAGCCAAAGAGCTTGGCCCCGACGCGTCGCCGAGTCGATCGGCTGGTATGCGCGCCGGTGGCTGTAGGCAAGTTCCGGCGCTCACCCGGCGTACAGGCTGAGCGGCGTGCCGTCGGGCCCGCATTCGCTGACGGCGCACTCGTCAGCGAGAGCTTCTTGCAGGGCGCGGCGTTTCTCCCGGCGCCGCAGGAAAACGATCGCGACCGAGGCGCCAGCGAGACCGATTGCTGCAACGAGGCTCTTCATGAGGCAGCAGAAGTGCAATCCGGCTACCCGGCGTTAAGCGCAAATCGGGCCCGTTCAACGGCGGCGACTACCGGGCAGTGGCGGCCTGGGTCCCAACCCGTGCGCGCAGTTTCCGGGCCAAGCGGTTACATGATGATTTGTAGACCGAGGGAATCCCAATGACGAACAAGCGACTGCGAAGAAGCGCCTACGAGAAGCCTGACGCACTGGAGCGCGAACTGGACAAGGCGCTCGAATACAGCTTTCCGGCCAGCGATCCTATTGCTATCGACAGTGCGGACGTTCACGAAGAGAGACGCCGCAAAGCGCAGCGGGATTCTGGGAGTCGCTTCCTGCCGCGCTCGGCCGTCCGGAAGTGAAGTCCAGATTTGCCCGTTGCAAAGCTGCGGCACCCAGGTTCTTCCTCTGAGACGCATCACTCGCTGATGACGCGTCCGTATCGCAGTTGAAATGCACTTCGGGATCGGGCTCGTCGCGGGATCGCAGAAGTTTCAGAAGGTTAGGACCGTAGATGTCGATGGGATTGAGTACCGCGTTGCTACGCCCGCACTCGATAGTTGCGCATCATCCCGCCGTCCTCATGCTCCAGCATGTGGCAGTGGTAGAGGAAAAGCCCCGGATAGTCCGCGAAACGAACGAGGATGCGAACGCGCTCGCCCGGCATCACCAGCACGGTGTCCTTCCAACCTTCGTCGACGAAGCCTGCCTTGGCGCTTTCGTCATCGCGGACGAAACGGCCCGAGACCGAGCGCTCGACGACTCGAAACTGCACGCCGTGCACGTGCATCGAATGGGGCATCGCCATGCCCATCATCCCGCTCGCCGCGTCGTTGCGGAATTCCCAAAGCTCGTGGGTGCCGAGCTTCACGGTCTCGTACGGACTGGCTTCCAGCATTTCGAAGCTCTGTCCGTTGATTCCCCAAGCCATCATCCCCATCGTGAGCTCGAAGATCTTCGGGCGATCGAAGTTGGCGGCCACGCGCGGATCCGGTGATAGGACCTCGGACAGGCGTGCCGGCGGCGCCGCCTCCTGGGAGCCTCGCGGACCCCCCTCGACGTGCAGCGCGAGCACCTGGAACGGCGCTCCGTCGGGGAGCGAGCCGCGGCCCGTCATCATGCCGCCCATGTTCATTCCACCTTCGAAGGCAAGGCTTTGCAGCGACAGTTCGCTGCCTGCCGGCCAGCGAGCGAAATCGACCCAGAGATCGACGCGCTCGGCCGGCGCGAGCATGACGTAGTCGCGCCGCACGGGCGCTGCCAGAAGCCCCCCATCGGTGCCAATCACGATCAGCGGCGAGCGATCGTGCCACGCCAGCTTGTAGGTGCGCGTGTTGGAGCCGTTGAGCACTCGCAGGCGATAGAGGCGGCGCTCGACCGAGAGGCTGGCCTCGGACCTGCCGTTGACGAGGATGTCGTCGCCGAGCACTCCCATCATGCGGGCCATCATCGACCCCATGCCCCCACGCATCATGCTGCCGCCACCCATCATCCCGCCACCCATCATCGGTGGCCGGTCCAGGCTGTTGGTGGAAGCGCTGTCGGTCAAACCCGACCCCAGGTAGATGAACTGGTTGTTGTCGTCGAAGTTGCGGTCCTGCAGGACGAGCGGAATGTCGTATCGACCACTGGGTAGACCGAGCGCTGCTTCCTCGTCGTCGCTGACCAGGAACAGCCCGGTCAGACCGAAGTAGACTTGCGCGCCCGTCCGGCCATGAGGATGCGGGTGGAACCAGTAGCTGCCCGCTCTGTTCAATACGGTGAACTCGTAGACGTAGCGCTGGCCCGGTGCGATTGCGAACCGCGGGTGCCCGTCCATCGTGTCCGGGACGTGCAGGCCGTGCCAGTGAATGATCGTCGGCTCCGGCAGTTCGTTGATCAGGTCGATGCGCACGCGCTGGCCGCGCCGCACCCGAATGATCGGTCCGAGGTACGTGGCGTCGGACGCCTCGAGCGTGCTCGCGTCGCCGCTCAGCACTTTGCCGCGGTAGCGCCATACGCGAGTCGGTGCGCCCGGACGAAGGGCGACTTCTTCCTGCACGGCATGCAGCTCGACGTGGACGTCGAAGTCGGCGTCCGCCTCCTCTTTGCGCTCGGCGCGTGCGCCCGATGGCGGCAGCCCGAGGGTGGTTGCGGCTGCGGCGGTGGCAGTGCCGACGACGACGCGTCGCCTCGTATGGTCCATGAGATCGATCTCCAATCGGTTTCCGCAGCATCGGGACTAGCAGCATCCCATGCCGCCGGCCATTACGAAATGCATCAACGCCATGCCGGCGATGCCCAGTACGACCAAGGCGCCGATCACGGCGAGCACGATCACGATCACCTTGAGCACATGGTTCGCCTTGCCGTTACGGCAGCGTGGCTCCGTCCCTGGCAATCTGCGTCCAGCTTCGACCCCGGTCTTCGCTCACGAAAACGCTTCGCTTGAAGGTCGCAATCGCGAATTCGTCGCGCTGCGCCGGGTTCTGCACGATGTAGGCTACAGCGTCTTGGCCAAGTGGCGGGATCGGGATCGTCTCGGGAGCGGCGCCGGACTTCAACGCGACCCGGGCAAGTCCAGCCTTCCGTGCATAGGTGCTGAACCATAGTTGCTCGCCGCCCAAGTCGAAGGCCTCCGCGAAAACCCGCATGTCGCCGACGAGTCGCTCGAAGGTCCCGCCGGCATCGCGCGACAGATAGAGTCCTCGCTCGGTTCCGGCGGCAACGACGTTGGCATCGTTGGGATGCACGGCCAGACTGTTCAGCTCTCCGCTCAGCCCCCGGGCCGCCGCGCGCTTCCACTGCAGGCCGTCGTTTTCTGTGTAGTAGATGCCGGGTTGCTTCATGCGCGAGTTCGGGTGCGGATTGAACACGTACACGGTGTTGGTCGCGTGGCTGGTTGCCAGCGAATGGAAATCCGACTCGCCTTCGAGGCCGAGCTTCTGCCAGGTTCTTCCGC
>CALCZN010000147.1:0-1830 GCA_937903095.1 uncultured Burkholderiales bacterium | reverse complement strand
GATCATCGCGAACGCAAGCCGGTTGCTCGCGCGTAGAAGGTGACGCTCGACCGAGCTGCCGGTCTGGTGGCGAATTTCGAACAACGGTTCCCCGCGCTCCAGCCGCCCCAGGAGGCGCCGCAGCGCGATGGGCGTATCGCCGCCCAGTTCCCGCGCAGTCGCCAGAAGCCGGTACATCCGGGCCATGCGCGCAATCCCCACTTCCGGCAGCAGCGCGTGCAGCATCAGCCGGCCGCTATAGGCCTGGAAAGCGGCGAGCGAACTGAACTGCGGGTCGAGCCGCTGCACGAGGCTCTCCATTTCCGCGAACGCGCGCATCAGGAGTGTCGTTTCGCGCAGCAGACGAATGTGGTGCTTGCGACCCAGGCCGATAAACTCGCCGATGATCGCGCTGAACGAATGGCGTCCGGCTTCGGACGCCCGGTAGTAGCGCTCGAGCGAAACGGATATGTCCCGCGCGAACGCCGCGCGGTCCAGTTGACCTGTCGCACCGCCCATGCCGAGATACGAGCTCGCGACCCAATCGGGGTCGCGTGCGATCACCGCGAGGAACAGTTGCCGCAGGTTCTCCTGCAGACCTGGCGAAAGCTCCCCGATGGCACCGAAGTCGTGAAAGCACAGCCGGCCATCAGGCAGGATGAAAACGTTGCCCGGGTGAGGATCGGCATGGAATACGCCGCTTTCGAGAACCTGGGTGAGAAAGAGCCGCATCAGCGACCGGGCAAGCTCTCGCAAATCCTGCGTCGCGCTGCCAGAGGTATCGACGCGGCGACCGGGGCTGTGCTCCATCGTCAACACGCGGCGCGTGGTCGCCTGCCAGAACACGGCGGGCACGAACACCAGCGGTTCTGTGCGATTGAGCGCCGCGAAGCGCTCGGCGTTGCGTGCCTCCTGGACGAAGTCGAGTTCGCCTCGCAAAGTGACCGCGAACTCCTCGACCAGTTCGACGAGGTTCAATGCACGCAACGACGGCACGACGGCGGACGACACGCGCACCACGCGCCGCAGTACGGCGATGTCGGCCTCGACGGTGCGCGCGATGTCCGGCCGCTGCACCTTGACGATGACCCGCTCGCCGCCGTGCAGCACCGCCGAGTGCACCTGCGCCATCGAAGCCGCGGCCATCGGAACGTCGTCGAAACGGCTGAACAACTCGTCGATCGTTCGACCGGTTTCCTCTTCGATGATCGACCGTGAGACATGCGGCGAACACGTTGCGGCTCGATCCTGCAGGGCGCGCATCTCCTCCGTGAAAGCCTCGGGGAAGAGATCGTCGCGCTGCGAAAGCATCTGACCGAACTTGACGAACGTGGGACCCAACTCCTCGATCGCCTCGCGCAGTCGGGTCGCGTCGCTCTTGCCCTGCCCCGGACCCTCACCTGTGGGGCCCTCGAATCCGAGGCGCTCGGCATAGCGACCCCAGCCCCTTGCCACGGCTACCCGCGCGATCTGTGCGAACCGGGACAGTTCGTCGTGGCTTAACTTCACCTCCGCCGGATCGACGGCGTTCATTACCTCGCCTTCCATCGCCTCGATGGGATCATGCCGCAAGGCGCGAGGCCAGCCAGTGGTAGAACGCACCAAGCGCAAAGCCCCACACTGCGAGGACGACGAGCGCGTACAGGAACCCGGACCAGGCAAACGCGCGCGGCCGAACCATGCCCGAGAAGTCGAGCCCATGGAAAAGGCCGTTCATCCACGTCAGCGAGGCCTGCGGTGCGAACGCCCAGATGAGTGCGCAAGCGCTGTAGAAGACGGCGACGGTGATCGCGAGCGTGAGGCCGGTGCGCAGTGCAGTCATGGTGCGTCTCCCTTGGTCGTGGCGTTGCG
>CALCZN010000146.1:0-8580 GCA_937903095.1 uncultured Burkholderiales bacterium | reverse complement strand
ACATCGATAGCAGTAACTATTTCTTTCTGCTCGTCTTTTCCCTATCACCACGCCCTTTCTCCTCGCGTAACCGGAACCGGATGTCGCCCCGCGTCAGCCAACAATCCGACCACGCTAGCGACGCTTTCCTAGAAACGGGGGATTGCCCGACACACGGCAGGTAGTCCCGAACGGCCTACATCCTGTGAAGTCCGTACCCGGTCGCGTCATTGCGGTACCGAACGTCCATAGCCGTTTCACCCAATACGGAGGAGGCGACCAGTAGGACCATCGGACGATAGCGGGGAGTCTTTGAGGTTGTGTAAATATACAGCTATTGTGCGAGCCCAGCCAACTGCGAGTCATCCCTCGAGCCCTCCTTCGCCTGTGCATAGTTCTTCCGAACCGCCCCGACTGCTTGCATGTCTGCGCGAACGCATCCGGTATTTGCATTACAGCCTCCGTACCGAGCAGGCCTACGTTTATTGGACCCGCACTTTCATCCGCTATCACGACATGCGCCATCCTCGGGACATGGGGCAGATCGAGGTCGAGCGGTTCCTCGCGCACCTGGCAAACGAGCGACATGTCTCGGTGTCGACGCACAAACAAGCCCTATGTGCCCTGTTGTTCCTTTATCGCGAGGTCTTCGGTCAGGAGTTGCCCTGGACGCAGGATCTCGGCCGCCCGAAATCGCGGGTGCGTGTGCCGACCGTGTTATCGAGGGAAGAGGTGGCGCTTCTGCTGGGCGCACTCGACGGAACGTCGGGGCTGATTGCGCGCGTCTTGTACGGCACTGGCATGCGTTTGATGGAATGCCTGCGGCTGCGTACCAAGGATATTAATTTCGATCGATCGGTAATCGTGATTCGCGAAGGAAAGAGAGGCAAGGATCGTGTCGTGATGCTGCCGGAGACGCTACGCGAGCCGTTGAAGCGCCAGCTTGCCCACGCGCGGCAGACATGGGAACGCGACCGGATGGAAAAGATTCCAGGCGTGGCACATGTGCTGCGCCACTCGTTCGCCACGCACCTGCTCGAGTCCGGTGTCGATATCCGGCGTGTGCAGGAATTGCTCGGCCACAGTGATGTGAGCACCACGATGATCTACACGCATGTACTGAAAGCGAGCGCTGCAGGAACACCGAGTCCGCTGGACGGCCTGTGCATGGGTTCGATGGTATGAGATGCGCTGTAGCGATGCAGAGGCAACCGACCGCCGACGGCGCGTGGCGCATTCGGCAAGCAGGACGATCGTTGACGCCCGGATCGATGCCGCAAGAATCGTCGATGAACGCTTTCCCACGAGCCGACGAGGAGAGTCCCATGCGCACCCGATCGAGCAGTATGTGGCTGGCAGCGGCAGGGTTCACTGCGCTGGCGGGCTGCGCACAGATGCAGTCGATGGTTCCCACGCAGGCCGGCCCGCAGAACATGACGTTCTTCGTGACCAGCATCGGACCCGGCAACGGCGGCGACCTGGGCGGACTCGAAGGCGCCGACCGACACTGCCGATCGCTCGCGCAGGCGGCGGGCGCCGGCAATCGCACCTGGCCCGCCTACCTCAGCACGCAGAGCGCCTCGCTGAGCGACATGAACTTCGTCAACGCGCGCGATCGCATCGGTAACGGCCCGTGGCAGAACGCCCGGGGCACCGCGATCGCCCGCAACGTCGACGAGTTGCACTCGCCGAACAACAACCTCACCCGCGAGACGGCGCTCAACGAGAACGGCCGACCGGTCAAGGGTCGCGCCGACACGCCAAACGAGCACGACATCCTGACCGGGTCGCGCCCCGACGGCTATGCGTTCGCGGGAGCTCCGTTCGCCGACATGACCTGCGGCAACCGGACGAAAAGCGGCACCGATGGGATCGGCGATGGTCGGACCTCACGATCGCGTAGGCCCCGGCGACAGCGCGTGGGCCACTTCTTGGAATTCGGCGCATCCGACGCGCGGCTGCGATCCGCAGGGACTTCGCAGCACCGGAGGAAACGGGCTGCTCTACTGCTTCGCAGCGCAGTAGATGCGCCTCGGTTGTGGTCAGGCGGACTCAGATCGTGAACGACGGCCCGCCGCCCCGCTCCTTCGCAATCGCCTCGACCCAGTTTCCCGCCGGCAACCGCTCCCGCTCCAGCCGCTTCGCCCGCGCGCGCAGCGCCTCCCACTCGATCAGAAGCGGCGGCCCCGAAAAGGCCAACAGCGCCACATTCCCCGCCGCCACCGGCGGCAACTCGATCACTCGTCCGTCGAACGCCTGTCGCACGTTGCGCAGGCTGTGTGCATACGAGCGGCTCTCTCCGAACACGTTGACCACGAGAATCCCCGCCGGCGCGAGCGCGGCGCGGCAATCCCGATAGAACGGCACGTCATCGAGCACCGGCCCACGCGCCTTCGTGTCGTAGAGATCGGCCAGGATCACGCCGAAGCGGCCACGCACGGAGGGACGCGAGACGTATTCGCCGGCGTCGGCGCGGATCACCTCGAGCCGCTCGTCGTCGGGCAGCGCGAAGTCGCTGCGCGCGATGTCGATCACCCGGCGGCTCGCCTCGACGACGACGATCTTCGTCTTCGGCAGTTTCTTCCAACAGTGACGGGCAAGTCCCGCCGCGCCGAGACCCAGGTGCAGCATCTCGACGGGCGCACCGAGGAACAACCGCCACGCCATCATGTCGTGCGCGTAGTCCAACTCGAGGTCATAGGGACGCGCGATGCGCATCGCGCCCTGGATCCATGGCGAGTCGAAATGCAGGTAACGAACGCCGGCGGACTCGGACAACACGATCACGGGTTCATTGGAACGTTCGCCCCGGCGGCGGGAGGTACCGCGTGTATTTCGTCGTCCGGCGTTCAAGGCATTCTTCTCCGGTTCATCGCAGGCTCTCGATTGCCTCGCGCCACGACGCGAGCTTGCGCTCGCGCGGCATCGACGCGTAGGCGGGGCTGGTGGAAGGCATCACGCGCGTCCGGTAGCCGGCGTCGCGGAACCGGGGCTCGAAGCGCCCTGCCGCCTGGCCGTTGAACAGCACGGCGCCCAAGCGCGGAGCGAGGCGGTGCAGGCGGACGAAATCGTTCGCAGCTCCCTCGCGAATAGCGCTGTCGAGGCTGCCCTCCCGCCGGCAGGCACCCCAGACGTCCCAGATCGCCAGGCCCGCCGCGAGCACGGCCTCGTAGCGGCGCTCGAACGGCCATTCGTCGAGCGGTTCGTCGAGCACCTGGCCGAGGATCGGCCAGAACAGGTTGCGCGGATGCGCGTAGTAGTGGCCGGCGGCGAGCGACGCTTCGCCGGGGAAGCTGCCGAGGATGAGCAGGCGCGAGTGCGGTGCGATCACCGGCGGCAACCCGCGCAAAGGAGGTGCGGGATCGACGGACCCGACGCGCGCCGGTGCGCCGCCTGGCCCCGCGCGCATCGCTACGTCGCTTGGCCCTGCAGCGCGACGCCGCGGGCTCGCGACACCCGCAGACCCGATGCCACGACGCCGCGTGCCTGCTGCGCTCGGCTGCCGACCGAGGCGCCGATCAGGCACCGGAAGCGCCGCCCTTCCCGCCTTCCGACTCTCCTTCGTCACGAGCCGGCGTACCGGACGCCTGTGCACCGGTCAACATCGCGTTCATCCGCCGCACGAACCCCGCCGGGTCGTCGAGCTGCCCGCCCTCGGCGAGCGTTGCCTGCTCGAACAGCAGCCGCGACCAGTCGTCGACGTGCGCCTCGTCGGCGCGCACGCGCGCGAGCAGCGGATGCTCGGGGTTGATCTCGAGCACCGGCTTTCTCTCCGGCGCCTTCTGGCCGGCCTGCTTGAGCAGCCGCTCCAGGTGCGCGCTGATCTCGTGCTCGCCCGACACCAGGCACGCGGCCGAGTCGGTGAGCCGGTTGCTGACGCGCACCTCGCTCACCGCGTCGCCGAGCGCCGCCTTCATCCGCTCGACCAGCGGCTTCAGCTCGTCGGCGACCTGCTCGGTCGCCTTCTTCTCGGCTTCGTCCTCGAGCTTGCCGAGTTCCAGCCCACCACGCGCGACCGACGCGAGCGGCTTGCCGTCGTACTCGGTAAGGAACGACAGCAGCCATTCGTCGACGCGGTCGGTGAGCAGCAGCACCTCGACGCCCTTCTTGCGGAACACTTCGAGATGCGGGCTGTTGCGCGCGGCGGCCGGCGTCTCCGCGGTGACGTAGAAGATCTTCTCCTGCCCTTCCTTCATCCGCGCGACGTAGTCGGCGAGCGACACGGTCTGCGCGTCGTCGTTCGAGGTCGTGGAGGCGAAGCGCAGCAGCGCGACGATGCGGTCGCGGTTGGCGAAGTCCTCGCCGACGCCTTCCTTGATCACGGCGCCGAACTCGCGCCAGAACTTCGCGTAGTCGTCGGGCCTGTTCGCGGCGAGATCCTCGAGCAGCGACACGATGCGCTTGGTCGATCCCTCGCGGATCATGCGCACGTCGCGGCTCTCCTGCAGGATCTCGCGCGAGACGTTCAGCGGCAGGTCGTTCGAGTCGATGACGCCGCGCACGAAGCGCAGCCACGCCGGCAGCAGCTGCTCGGCATCCTCCATGATGAAGACGCGCCGCACGTACAGGCGCACGCCGCTGCGGCGGTTGCGGTCCCACAGGTCGAAGGGCGCGCGCGACGGCAGGTAGAGCAGCTGCGTGTATTCGGTACGGCCCTCTACGCGCGCGTGCGTCCACGCGAGCGGGTTCTCGTCGCCGTGCGACAGGTGCTTGTAGAAGTTGCGGTACTGCTCGTCGTCGATCTCGCTCTTGGATCGCGTCCACAAGGCGCTCGCCTGGTTCACCGTCTCCCATTCGTCGGTGGCGCGCATCTCCTTGGCTTCGGCGTTCCACTCCTCCTTGCGCATGCGGATCGGCAGCGAGATGTGGTCCGAATACCGGCGCACGATCGACTTCAGCTTCCACGGCGAGAGCAGGTCCTCGAAGCTCGTCTCGTCGAGCTCGGTCTCGGCGGCGAGCTCGCCGGCCGGAGCGCTGCGCAGATGCAGCATGACGTCGGTGCCGCGGGTCGCCTTCTCCACGGTCTCCACCGAGAACTCGCCGGTGCCTTCGGACTCCCAGCGCACGGCCTGGTCGGCGGGCAGTCCCGCGCGCCGCGAGACGACGGTGACGCGGTCGGCGACGATGAACGCCGAATAGAAGCCCACGCCGAACTGGCCGATCAGCTGCGCATCGCGCGCCTGGTCGCCGGAGAGATTGCCGAAGAACTCGCGCGTGCCCGAGCGCGCGATCGTGCCGAGATGCTCGACGGCTTCCTCGCGCGACAGGCCGATGCCGTTGTCGGAGATCGTGATCGTGCGTGCCTTCGGGTCGACGTCGATGCGGATCTGCAGCTCGCCGTCGCCTTCGAGCAGTTCGGGCCGGTTCAGCGCCTCGAAGCGCAGCCGGTCGCAGGCGTCCGAGGCGTTGGAGATCAGCTCGCGCAGGAAGATCTCGCGGTTGCTGTACAGGCTGTGGATCATGAGGTTCAGCAGCCGGCTGACCTCGGTCTGGAAGCCCAGTGTCTGCTTGGTGGTGTCGTTCATCGTCTCGTTCACTTTCAAGTGCCTCGATCGCCCGCGGGCTTCGGCAGCGACAGCGTCGCCTCCGCCACGCGCGGCTCCAGGTAGCGCCCCTTGCGCGCCCGCGCTCCGCGCCAGTTCTCCAGTGCCGCGCCCGACAGCACGCGGTCGATCGTCTTGCCGCCGCGCCCGGTGCCCTGCACCCGCACGCCCGGCGCGCCGAAGACGATCGCCTGCTGCATCGGGTCGGCCTCGTCGACCTTGAGCATCGTCACGCCGCGCCCGCCGTTGCGCAGCACTTTCACCTCGACGAGGTCGAAGACCAGCGCGTGGCCGGCCGGCGAGACGCACAGCACGCGGTCCATTCCCGGCTCGAAGAGCGCGGGCCGCAGCGGCGCGTCGCCTTCCTCGACCGACACGAAGCTCTTGCCCTGCTTCGTGCGGCCGGCGAGATCGCCCGCCTGGCACATCAGGCCGTAGCCGCGCCGCGTGGACAGCAGCACGCCGGCATCGGCCCGTGCGGCGAACACGTGCTCGATGCGGGCGCCCGGCTCCAAGTCGAAGAAGCTGGTCACCGGTGCGCCGTCGCCGCGTGCCGACGGCAGCTGCGAGACCGCCACCGAGAAGACGCGGCCGGTGGTGTCGACCGCGTACAGGTTGTCGGTGGTCATGACTTCGAAAGCGCCGTAGAACGCATCGCCCGTCTTGAAGCCGGCCTGCGCCGGATCGTAGTCGCGATCGTGACCCTGGCGCGCGCGCGCCCAGCCTTTCTGCGAGACGATGACGGTAACCGGCTCCTCCGGGATGCGCACTTCGAGCGTCGTGCGCTCGGCTGCTTCAATCAGCGTGCGCCGCGCGTCGCCGTACTGCTTCGCGTCGGCCTCGATCTCCTGGATCACCTGCCGGCGCAGCCTGGCCGGGCTGTCGAGCAGCGCCTCGAGCCGACCCTTCTCCTCGCGCAGCGACGCCAGCTCCTTCTCGATGCGGATCGCCTCGAGCCGCGCGAGTTGCCGCAGCCGGATCTCGAGGATGTCCTCGGCCTGCCGGTCGGTGAGCCCGAAGGCGTCGATCAACGCCGGCTTCGGCTCGTCGGACTCGCGAATGATGCGGATCACCTCGTCGATGCGCAGCAGAACGAGGCGGCGGCCTTCGAGGATGTGGATGCGGTCGTCGACCTGCGCGAGCCGATGGCGGCTGCGCCGCATGACGGTCTCGAGCCGGAACTCGCACCACTCGGAGAGGATCGTCGCGAGGTTCTTCTGCCGCGGACGGCCGTCGCGGCCGATCGTGACGAGGTTCACCGGTACGCCGGTCTCGAGGCTCGTGTGCGCGCGCAGCACGCGCAGCAGCTCGTCGGAGTCGATCTTCGAGGTCTTCGGCTCGAAGACGAGGCGCACCGGCGCTTCCTTGCCCGACTCGTCGCGCACGGCGTCGAGCACCGCGAGCACCGACGACTTCAGCTGCAGCTGCTCCGGGGTGAGCGACTTCTTGCCGGCCCGCACCTTCGGGTTCGTCAGCTCCTCGATCTCCTCGAGGACTTTCTGCGCCGACACGCCCTGCGGCAGCTCGGTGACGACGAGCTGCCATTGCCCGCGCGCCAGCTCCTCGATCGTGTGCCGGCCGCGCATCTTGATCGAGCCGCGGCCGGTCTCGTAGATCTCGCGGATGTCATCGGCCGGCGAGATGATCTGCCCGCCGCCGGGGAAATCGGGGCCGGGCACGATGCGCGCGAGCGCGGCTGCGCCGATCTCCGGATCCTTCAGCACCGCGATCGCCGCCTCGGCGATCTCGCGCAGGTTGTGCGGCGGGATGTCGGTGGCCATGCCCACCGCGATGCCCGATGCGCCGTTGAGCAGCAGCATCGGCAGCCGCGCCGGCAGCAGGCGCGGCTCCTTCGTCGAGCCGTCGTAGTTGGGAACGAAATCGACCGTGCCCTGGTCGATCTCGTCGAGCAGCAGTCGCGCATGGGGCGTCAGCCGCGCCTCGGTGTAGCGCATCGCCGCCGGCGAGTCGCCGTCGCGCGAGCCGAAGTTGCCGTGCCCGTCGATCAGCGGATAGCGCAGCGTGAACGACTGCGCCATGCGCACCAGCGCGTCGTAGGCGGCGACGTCGCCGTGCGGATGGAACTTGCCGAGCACGTCACCGACCACGCGCGCCGACTTGACCGGCTTCGCGCCCGCCGCCAGCCCCATCTCGTTCATCGCGTACAGGATGCGGCGCTGCACCGGCTTCTGGCCGTCGCAGACGTCGGGCAGCGCGCGGCCCTTGACGACGGAGACCGCGTACTCGAGGTACGCACGCTCGGCGTAGCGCGCGAGCGTCAGCGCGTCGTCGCCGTCGTCCGCATCGTCGCGAATCGGAAGTTCGATCTGATCGTTCATTCGTGTTCAGCGGCTGACGTCCGCCACGCCGCGAAACGCGAACGCGCGTCTCGCGCCGGACGGCGGCGCCTCAGATGTCGACCTCGGCCTCGTTGCCGCGCTCCTCGAGCCAGGCGCGGCGCGCCGAAGCCTCGCCCTTGCCCATCAGCATCGTGAAGCGCTCTTCGGTATGCGCGACGTCGAGATCGCCCAGGCGCACCTGCAGCAGGCGCCGCGTATCGGGATTCATCGTCGTCTCCCACAGCTGCTCGGCATTCATCTCGCCCAGGCCCTTGAAACGCGAGATCGACCAGATGCCTTCGCGCACGCCTTCCTTGCGCAGCTTGTCCTCGACGCGGCGCAGCTCGTCCTCGTCCAGGCAATAGAGCTTGCGCAGCGGTCGCTTGCCCTGGGCGGGGACGTCGACGCGAAACAGCGGAGGACGCGCGACGTGCACGTTCCCGCGCTCGATGAGCTTCGGGAAGTGGCGGAAGAAGAGCGTCAGCAGCAGCACCTGGATGTGCGCGCCGTCCACGTCGGCGTCCGACAGGATGCAGACCTTGCCGTAGCGCAGGCCCGAGAGATCGGGCGAATCATGGGGCCCGTGCGGGTCCACGCCGATGGCGACCGAGATGTCGTGCACCTCGTTGTTGGCGAACAGCCGGTCGCGCTCCACCTCCCAGGTGTTGAGCACCTTGCCGCGCAGCGGCAGGATGGCCTGCGTTTCCTTGTCGCGCCCC
>CALCZN010000145.1:0-8580 GCA_937903095.1 uncultured Burkholderiales bacterium | reverse complement strand
TCTGGATGTTGTGCACCGTGAGCCCGTATTTCAGGCAGTGCACGCCGCCGGAGTTCTCGGCCACGTTGCCGCCGATCGAGCAGGCGATCTGCGACGACGGATCGGGCGCGTAATACAGGCGATGCACGGCCGCCGCTTCGGAGATCGCGAGATTGCGCACGCCGGGCTGCACGCGCGCGATGCGCGCCAGCGGGTCGATCGACAGGATGCGGTCGAACTTCGCCATCGACAGCACGACGCCCGCCGCATGCGGCATCGAGCCGCCGGACAGGCTCGTTCCCGAGCCGCGCGCGACCACCGGAACGTCGAGTTCGCAGCACGCCTTCAGGATGTCGCGCACCTGCTGCTCGTTCGCCGGCAACGCGACGGCGACCGGCAGCTGGCGATACGCGCTCAGCGCGTCGCACTCGTAGGGACGCGTGTCCTCGGTTCGATGCAGCAGGCAGTGCGCGGGAAGGAGGCGCGCGAGCCGCTCGACGATCGCGCGCCGGCGCGCGGCGTCGGGCTGGGCGAACGGGTCGGCGTGGCGCGCATCGCGCAGCGCATCGTTCATCGCCGGTCTTCCGCGCGATGCGCGGTCTTCAGGTGCTTCCACAGCGTGGTGCGCGACATGCCCAGCCGTCGCGCCGCCTCGGCACGATTGCCTCCGGCCTGGGCGAGCACTTCGAGGATGTGGCGGGCCTCGTCGTGCGGGGCACGCGACGAATGGTAGTAGCGCGGTGCTGCGGCCGGCGAGACATTCGTCGCGACGATCTCCGGCAGCAGGTGCCGTCGCTCGATGGTAGAGCCTTCGGCGTGCACGATCGCGAACTCGAGCGCGTTCGACAGCTGCCGCACGTTGCCCGGCCATCGGTACGCCTCGATCGCGGCGAGCGCGTCGGGCGTGAGCTGCACCGGGCCTCGCCGGTAGCGCTCGCCGAGTTCGGCCAGCATCTTGCTGGCGAGCAGCGGCAGGTCGTCTGCCCGCTCGCGCAGCGGCGGGACGTGCAGCGGCAGCACGCGCAGCCGGTAGTAGAGGTCTTCGCGGAAAGTGCCGTCGCGCACCATCTGCGCGAGGTCGCGATGCGTGGCGGCGACGACGCGCACGTCGACCTTGCGCGGATGATTCTCGCCGAGGCGCACGATCTCGCGCTCCTGCAGCACGCGCAGCAGCTTGGCCTGCATCGAAGCGGAGATCTCGCCGATCTCGTCGAGCAGCAGCGTGCCGCCGCTGGCCGCCTCGAAGCGGCCGATGCGCGCCGTGCTCGCGCCCGAGAACGCGCCCTTCGCATGGCCGAAGAGCTCGGACTCGAGCAGCGCCTCGGGGATGGCGGTGCAGTCGAGCGGCACGAAGGGCCCCTGCGCGCGCGGCGAATTGTCGTGCAGCGCACGCGCGACCAGCTCCTTGCCGGTGCCGCTCTCGCCGGTGACCAGCGCGGGCGCATCGCTCGTCGCGGCGCGCAGGATCTGCGCGTAGAGCGCCTGCATCGCCTGTGTGCGTCCGACCAGGCCGTCCAGCCCCCAGCGCTCGCGCGCGGCGTTCTCCAGCGCGATCTCGCGCGAGCGGTCGCGCAGCACGATCGAGCAGTGCAGCGGGGCGTCGTTGGGCGGCAGCAGCATTGCCCACAAGCGCAGCGCGATCTCGCCGCCGTCGGTCCGGCGCAGAACGAGGTCCTGCGTCCGGGGCGTGTCGCCGCCGGCGCCCGTCAGCCAGCAGCGGCCGGTGCGACGGCATTCGCGGGCGCACTGCGTCTGGTCGAACAGCGCCGGGCACAACTTGCCGACCACCTCCTGCCCTTCCTGGCCGAGCAGGCGCCGCGCCGCGGCATTGATCTGGACGATCCTGCGCTGCTCGTCGAGGAACAGCACCCCTTCCTCGAGATTGTCGAGCAGCGCATCGAGCGTTGCGAGCGTGACCACGGCGTTTCGTCGTTCAAGTGAACGTTCAGGTAAACGCGGACATGATAGCCGCTACGCCGTCGTTCTCGGTCGATTTTGGGTCCGCGGCTCGGCGAATCAACGACTTGCACGAACTGGCACGTTGCTGGCTTTGCTTCGAGAGACACGAGCGCGTCGCTCGTTCACCCACGAAAGGACGACCTCGATGCAGGACACTGCATGGTTCATCTCGCTCACGCTGATGGGACTGCTGCTGGCGGTCTTCGTGTTCGTCTGGTCGCAGTCCTCGGTGCGCGAGGAGGACTTCACTCCGCTGCAGAAGCGCGCGTACCGGCTGCGCGCGCGCCTGTTCTGGGCGCTCGTCCTCACGCTGGGGCCGGCGATGCTCTACAACCTGATCGACCTACCGTACGCAGCCGCCGACGCGCGCGAGCGCGACGCGCAGGTGATCGACGCGGTCGGCCACCAGTGGTACTGGCAACTCAGCCGCAACGAGGTCCGGGCCGGGGAGCCGGTGCTGTTCCGCGTGACCAGTGCTGACGTCAACCACGGCTTCGGCGTCTACGACACCGGATCGCGGCTCGTCGCGCAGACGCAGGCGATGCCGGGCTACACCAACGTGCTGCGCCACACCTTCGCGCAGCCGGGAAAGTACCGCGTGCTCTGCCTGGAGTACTGCGGCCTCGTGCATCACAACATGATCGCCGAGATCGACGTCGTCGAAGCGCGCGGCGCGGCGAAGGAGTGAAACGATGGCAGCCCAGGAAACGACGATCGATCGCGGCGCGCACCCGGCGGTGCTCGCCTACCTCTGCATTGCGATGCTCGTGCTGCTGCTGATGATGGTGTTCGGCGCGCTGATGCGCATGGAGCAGGCCGAGTTCATCGCGATGGGGCCGATGTGGTTCTACGAGCTGATGACGCTGCACGGCGCGGGCATGGTCGGCGTCGCGGGAATCGCCGGCATCGCGATCCTCTGGCACTTCCTCGGCCAGTACGTCCGGTTGTCGGCGCCGGTGTTCGTCGCCAACCTCGTGCTCTTCGTCGCCGGCGTGGCGATGATCCTGGCCGCCGTGCTCGGCGGGAACTTCCACGGCGGCTGGACCTTCCTGCATCCGCTGCCGTCGAAGTCGATGGGAACCTGGAGCCCGAACGCCGCCGCGCTCTTCCTCGGAGGAATGCTGGTCATCGGCACCGGCTTCCTGCTGCTGCACCTGGATATCGCGCGCGCGATCCTCGCGCGCGAGGGGGGCTTCGGCCGCGCGCTCGGCTGGCCGCAGCTGTTCGGGCGCGCAGAGACAGCGCCGCCGCCGCCGACGATCGTCGCGGCGACGATGGCGACGATCGTCAACCTGATCGGCATCGTCGCCGGCGCGGCGATCCTTTCGATGATGCTGGTGAACCTGTATTTCCCCGATTTCGGCGTCGACGCGCTGCTCGCGAAGAACCTCATCTACTTCTTCGGCCACGTGTTCATCAACGCGACGATCTACATGGCCGTGATCGCCGTCTACGAGATCCTGCCGCGCTACACGCAACGGCCGTGGAAGGCGAACCGCGTGTTCCTCGCTTCGTGGACCGCCTCGACGGTGCTGGTGCTCTTCATCTATCCGCATCACCTGCTGATGGACTTCGCGATGCCGAAGTGGATGCTGGTGATGGGGCACGTGGTCGGCTACCTGAACACCTTCCCGATCCTCGTCGTCACCGCCTACGGCGGGCTGATGCTGGTCTACCGTTCGGGCATCCGCTGGGACATGGCCTCGGGGCTGCTGTTCGTGTCGCTGTTCGGCTGGTCGGCCGGCGTGATGCCGGCGTTCATCGACGGCACGATCCCCGTCAACTACGTCATGCACAACACGCTGTGGGTGCCGGGGCATTTCCACACCTACCTGCTGCTCGGCATGATGACGATGGTGTTCGGATTCCTCTACTACATCGGCAAGAGCGCGCGCGAGATGCGCGAGCGCCTGGTCGATCGCGCGGCGTTCGCCGTGTTCGTCGTCGCCACCCTCGGCTTCACGCTGAGCTTCCTGTCGTCGGGCCGCAGCGGCGCGGCGCGCCGCTACGCGGTGCACCTGCCCGAATGGGTGCCGTACGACCGCATCGCCTCGGTGTTCGCGGTGCTGGTCGTGGCAGCCGTTGCCGTGTTCGCGACCCGGTTCCTGCTGCGCCTGCCCGCCGCATCGGTCGACGCGCCGCGGGCGACGCTGGCCGGCAGCATGACCTGAGAAGGGTCGAGCCGTGAGCAGGCGCCTCGCGGACGGGCATGCTCCGGCGCATCGCCCGCGCATCGCGGGACCGCCGTGGCGCCCGCTTGCGATCGCACTGCCGGTGGCGCTCGCCACGCCGTGGATGCGCGGCTGGCTCGAATCCTCGATGTCGCTGCACATGCTCGTGCAGATGCCACTGCTCGCCGCCGCGGGTTTCGCGGCTGCGATGGCGCTGCCCGCGCGAAGTCGCGAGGCGATCGCGCTCTGCGTCGGCGGGGCGCTTCCGTGCCTGCTCGTCGCATCGCTCGCGTCGATGTTCTGGATGATTCCGCGCGCGCTCGATCTCGCGCTCTCCGAACCGACCCTCGAAGCGGCCAAGTTCGTCACCCTGCCGCTTCTCGTCGGCGCGCCGCTCGCGCTCGCGTGGCCGCGGCTGGGAATGCTCGGCCGCGGTTTCGTCTGGACCAACTTCGCCAGCATGCTTGCCGTGCTCGGCTGGCTGTACCGGGCGTCGCCGCTGCGCGCCTGCAACGCATATCCGGTATCGGATCAGCGCGAGGCAGGCGAATGGCTGATCTTCCTGGCGATCGCGACTTTCGTCGGGTGGCTGGCAACGCTCTTCGCGGCGCCGTCATCGCGGCAGCGGATGCGCTGATCGCGGATCAGGGCTTCTTCAGAGCACCGACTCGAGCCAGGCGCCGAGGTCGGCGATCTCCTCCGGGCAGACCGCGTGCCCCATCGGATATTCGCGCCACTGCAGCGGGTAGCCGAGCGCTTCGAGGAGCGTCCGCGAAGCGCGCGCGCGTTCGATGCCGACCATGTCGTCGTACACGCCGTGGGCGTAGAAGATCGGCACCCGCGCGTTCGCCGCGCTGCGCTCGGCCTCGAGCGTCGTGTGCAGCGGCAGCCAGGTCGACAGCGCGAGAAGGCCGGCGAGCGCTTCTCCGTACCGAAGCCCCGCCTGCAGCGCGATCGCGCCGCCCTGCGAGAACCCGGCGAGGACGATGCGCGCTGCGGCGATCCCGCGCTCCCTCTCGCGCTCGATCAGCTGCGCGACGATGCGCTCGGAGGCGCGGATGCCGGCTTCGTCCTGTCGCGCGCCGCCGAGCTCGGCGATGTCGTACCAGGCACGCATCGGCATGCCGCCGTTGATCGTCACCGGCCGGACCGGTGCGTTGGGGAAGACGAATCTCACCGACAGCGGCGGCGCCAGCCGCAGCTCGGGCACGATCGGCTCGAAGTCGTGCGCGTCGGCGCCGAGCCCGTGCAGCCAGATCACCGCGGCGTCAGGCCGATCGCCGGTCTGGATTTCGACCGCGTCGTGCATCGGGTTCATCGCGACATTGTATGGTGGGTACCGCGCGGGCTGCAGGCGCGAGAATTCGGGGAGGAGGAGCCGCAATGAACGAGATCGTCGACGGATTCGTCGGCGCCATCGGCAACACGCCGCTGATCCGGTTGCGCCGCGCCTCCGAGCGCACCGGTTGCGAGATCCTGGCGAAGGCCGAGTTCCTCGAGCCCGGCGGATCGATCAAGGACCGCACCGCGCTGTTCCTCGTCGACGACGGCGAGCGACGCGGACTGCTGCGGCCGGGCGGCGTGGTCGTCGAAGGAACCGCCGGCAACACCGGCATCGGTCTGACGCTGGTCGCGAATGCGCGCGGCTACCGCACGATCATCGTCATCCCCGAGACGCAGAGCCGCGAGAAGAAGGACCTGCTTCGCCTGTACGGCGCCGACGTGCGCGAAGTGCCGGCCGCGCCGTTTCGCGATCCGGGCAACTACGTTCACGTGGCCGAGCGGCTCGCAGCCGAACTGGCCGAGCGCGAGCCGAACGGCGCCTTCTACGCCAATCAGTGGGACAACCTCGCGAACCGCGAAGGACATCGCGCGAGCACCGGGCCCGAGATCTGGCGACAGACGGGCGGGCGCATCGACGGCTTCGTCTGTGCGATCGGAACGGGTGGCACGCTTGCCGGCATCTCGGCCTACCTGAAATCGGTGCATCCGCGGATTCGCACGGCAGTTGCCGACCCCGTCGGGGCCGCGATGTACTCGTGGTTCAAGCACGGCCGACTCGAATCCTCCGGCAGTTCGATCACCGAAGGCATCGGACTGGGTCGCGTGACGGCGAACGTCGACGCCGCGCCGGTCGACGACGCCTACCGGATCGAGGACGCCGAAGCGCTCGAGGTCGTGTTCGAACTGCTGCGCGACGAGGGCCTGTGCGTCGGCGGTTCGAGCGGCGTGAACGTCGCGGGAGCGATACGGCTCGCACGCGACCTCGGCTCCGGACATACCGTCGTGACGGTGCTCGCCGATTCGGGCCAGCGCTACCGCTCGAAACTGTTCGATCCGGCGTTCCTGAAGGCGCGCGGGCTGCCCGCGCCATCGTGGCTCGAAGACGGCGCCGGGGACTGACGCTTCCCCGTCGTCGTCCGCAGGATCAACTGCCGGGCGCCGACAGGCGGATCTTCTGACCGATCCGCAAGCGGCGCGGGTCGTCGATGCCGTTCCAGCGCGCCAGGTCCTTCGCATCGACGTTGTGCTTCTTCGCGATCGCCGCCAGCGTGTCGCCGCGCTGGATCGTGTAGTCCCCGCTGCCGGCCTTCGGTGTCGCGGCCTTGCGCATGCGCGTGGCCTGCGCTGCGCCGTTCTTCGCGCCGTTCTGCGACCCGGCTGCGGAATCGCTCGCTGCAGGAGCCGGGCTCAGACGCGGCGACGACTGGCTGCTCGAAAGCGGCGGCGTGGCGCCCGCGGGGTCGGCGTTGCCGACGGCGGGATTCGCCGTGGCGTTCTGCGAGGCGCCGGCATCGCTGCGCGATGCACCGGCCGCACTGGCCGCATCGGCCGCGCCCGGTGCGCCCACTGCGCCCGCCGCATTCGTCGGCGCTGCGCCTGACGGCGTCGCACCCGCCGCCGCTTCGCCGGCGGGAGCGGCCGGCGCAGGATCGGCCGCGCTCGTCGATGCCGGCTCTTCCTTGCCGCAACCGAAGAGGAACAGGGATACCAGCACCGAGGCCATCGCTACACGCATATCGACTCCTTCTCGCTTCTTTCCGACCCGTTCGGAACATCGCCCGCGGGTATGGGCATTGCACGATCCGCCCCATGGCGCGCGAGCGCCGATCGCTTCGTGGGGGCAGACCCTGCACCGAGAAGCAAACGTATCACCCGAGAGGAACCGAGCATGCGCAGCACATTGGTTGGAGTGTTCGACGATCGCCAGGCCGCGGAACACGCGCGCGACGAACTGCTACGCGCAGGATTCGCCGACGACGAAGTGGATCTCAGGACCGGCGCCGAGGATCGCGCGTGGCGCGAGTCGGACGACCGGCGCGTGGCCGCCGATCGCCGCGCCTACGAGGATGAAACGCAAACGTCGATCGGCGAGACGGTCGCCGACTGGTTCCGTTCGCTGTTCGGCTTCGACGACGAACAGGACGCGGGCATCTACGCCGAGGCCCTGCGGCGCGGCGAAAGCGTCGTCACCGTCGACGCATCCGACGGCGATCGGCTCGACCGCGCAACCGACATCCTCGAGGACTGCGGCTCGGTCGACATTGACGCGATGGCGAACGAGTGGCAACTGCAAGGCTGGGCCCGGCCGAGCGGCGCGGGCGACACGCGCGCGATTCCCGTCGTCGAGGAGCGGTCGCGCGTCGGCAAGCGCGTCGTCGGCCGGCGCCGTCTTCGCGTCTACACGCGCCTGGTCGAGGAGCCGGGCGCGGCAGGGCCGGACGAAGGCGCGGCGCGACCGGACCCGGGCGCCGCGCGTCCCGACCCGGGCGCCGCGCGATCCGATCCGGGCGCCATGCGATCCGACCCGGGCGCCACGCGATCCGATATTTGACAGCCGCATCCCGGCTAGGCATTCTGCGCGCAGCCGGTCAGCCGCTGTGGGAGAGACCGCGTGCAGCCCGCCTTCGTGCGCAAGCGGCGCGCGGCGCCGAAGGTGTACATCGCCCCGTAAACTCTCAGGCAAAAGGACTTCAGCGGTTCGGCTCTCTGGAGAGTAGGCAGTACCGAGGCGTATCGCGCATCGGTGCCGGCCTCGCCGAAGGAAACAGACGGCGCTTCGGCGCCGTCGAATGTCTCAGGCAAACGGACAGAGGGGGCTCCGATTCCACTGTCGCGTACGGCGAGGCCACACGCCGCTTCCGGAGCCCATCCTTGGACAACCCTGCCGAACTCCGCTACACGTCGACGCACGAATGGGTGCGTCGCGAAACCGACGGCACGCTGACCGTCGGCATCACCTTCCACGCGCAGGACGCGCTCGGCGAGCTGGTCTACGTCGAACTGCCCGATGCCGGACGAACGCTGAAGCAGGGCGAAGCCTGCGTCGTCGTCGAATCGACGAAGGCCGCCTCCGACGTCTACGCGCCGGTCGACGGCGAAGTGGTCGAGACCAACGCGGCGCTCGCCGACGCGCCGGAGACGGTCAATGCCGAACCTTTCGGCGCCGGTTGGCTGTTCCGCATGCGAC
>CALCZN010000144.1:0-4216 GCA_937903095.1 uncultured Burkholderiales bacterium | reverse complement strand
GACCGCTGCTGTACAGCGCATCGCGCGTGGCCGAGAAGCCCATGTAGTCGTGCGCGGGGCCGGCGGCGCGGGACCAGCGTCCCTCGCTGAACACGGCCAGGCCGTGGTGGCTGGGAATGAGCAGCCTTCCACCGTCTGCGCTGTAGGACAGGCCGTGAACGTGGGTCAGCGTGATCGCCGGGTCGGCAAGCGCCGGCGTCGATGCGAACAGGGTCAGTGCGAGCGCGAGCGTGAGGGCGTGAAAGCCCGTCTTGTGGGAGAGCATGTCGATCCTCGGTCGTCGGGAAAGGAGCGACCTCGCTGCTGAAACGAATCCAGGCGAGTGAACGCCAAGCTCTCGGCGTCGATCAGCAGGAACGGGTCGTGTGGTTGTCGCGCAGCGGTCGCCGCTTCACGAGCGGGCTACGCGCGTCGGCGCGATCAAATGCGCAGTCGGGCCGTGCGCCAAAGAGGGGGTGGTGTGGTGGCGCGCAGCAATTCGGGCGGCTGCGCGTGCCCGACACCAGCGAGTCGGGAGGGATCGGCTTGCGGAAGAACGAAGGCCAGGGCAAACGGTTGGTGAATGGCGGCCACGAGCCGCGATTCGGAGGCTTGCCCGTCCTGAGTGCAGTGCTGGTTGCAAAGGTCCGGCTGCCGCGCATCGAACTCGGCGTGCGCTTGCGCGGCCATCTCCGGGCAGGGCGTTGCGTAGGAGTCCGCAGCAGGCTGCGCCCGTTCACTCGTCGTACGCGACAACGACGGGCACGCGTAAGCCGCCACTGCGAGCTGGGTGAACAGAATCCCGAGTAGCGCAACCCAGGCAAAGACGGAACGGCGAAAGTCTCTCATCGGAGTCGGATTGTAGCGATCAGGGCCGGGAATGCTTGCAGCATGGTTGCGCGATGGGTCGGGCTTTTCGTTCTCCAACAGCGCTTCTCAAGTGAGACCTTGCTGATCCAACTCCGATGATCAACGGCGATTACATCCCCCCGGGCACCGGCGTCAGCCATTCGTCGGCGCTCCTCAGCGCAGCGCTTGCACGCCTGGGCGCACTCCTGGCAATGCGGATGTCGATGCCTGGCGCATTCGTCGCCGCAAGCCTCACAGGTGTTACAGCATTCACAGTCGTGGAGTAGGCGCGCGAAAGCTCGCTTGTTGTCCGCGTTCTCGTAGATGTCCGGGATGCGCAGCTTGGGCTTCCAAAGGAACGCGTGGTCGGCACCTCTGAAAATCTGCCGCTGCTCCGCGACGGACCGCACGATCACTTCGAGCGACGATCCGCGGCATGCGCTGCCGAAGGAGCCGGCGTTGATCTCGCGCACGACGACGGCGAGGCCGCGGCGAATCGAGCGAAAATTCTTCAGCCGACGGTCCCAGAGAAACCAACTCAGGTAGGTGCCGCAGGGTCGGCTTTCCAGCGCTCGATGAGCGGGACGAGGTTGCCGGTGGGCAAGCAGCTGCTTCTGGATATTCGATTTGTGCAGGCGAACGAACCTCGCCAACCGAAGCTGCGATCTGCGTGGGGCGACCGGTACGCCGCCAACGCGTAGATCAGCGGCGTTTGCAGCGAAGGACGAAACACCGCTACGCGTCAGAACAGGATCCAGGCGTAGGCGTAAATTGTGTTGTTGTCTTTGGCGCTTCTTCCAAAGCCGTCGTAGTCTCTTTTCCCGCCATTGAACTGCTGGTAAGCCGTGTAACGAACCCCGAGCTTCGCCCACTCCACGGGAAGATAGAACAACTCCAGTTGCCACCCGCGTGTATCCGGCTTGCCGGCTACGCTGCTCATGACCGGCTCGCCCATGTTATAGCGGAGTTGGTCTTCATCTCCCCGTGTGGAAAAGCGCTGTATGCCAAAGCCGTAGCGACGCTTGTAGACGTAATGAACATCAGCCCGGGCTGTCGAAAGTCTGGTTGACGCAACTGATGCCATTCCTGCCGGAAAGCTTGCGTCCCATTTCTGTTTCTCCCGAATCGAAATGGCGTGCGCGGACACCAGGTGGTCGCCTGTGTCGAAATGGTACTGCGCGTCGACCCCGAAATCCCGGAAACGGTCTGTTGGTCCGTCATGACTATCATCGTCGGGAAAGACACGCGCAGCGAGGCCCAGTGTACCGACGGCCAGCGTGTGTCGTTCCCACGTGCGTTCGATCGCGAGACGCCAGTACGGCGCATAGTTGTCGACAATGGTTTCCCGTTCCGCACCTGCCCCGAGCGGGCGCATGATTCCGGATTTCGTCGTGCGATAGAGCGCCATCTCTCCGTAAACGAGGTTATTCCAGAACCCGTACAGTCCCACTCCGCCGACTTGCCGGAACAGTGTCATGTCGAGCAGCGAAGCAGCCGGCATGATGGTCTTCTCGGTCGTCAGATGGGGGAAGCTCCACATGGGCGTGCTGTTGTAGATGTCCGCAAGCGTCGGGTTGTTGTTGAGGGTGATTCCCCAGACAAGCTCGCGATTGCCCGGCACCGTTGTGGAATCGGCATAACGGACATCGATCATCTCGACTCCCCACTTGCGCTCGATGCCGTCGTAGTTGTATTGCGCGAGCGCTCCCAGTTTGCCCGCGATCCTGCCGCCGTAGTAAATGCCAGCCATCTGCAGCGACAGCTTGCCATCGCGTTCGATCTCTTCGGGTTCCACGTTCTCCCTGCTGCGAGTGGAGTTCACCGATGGCACGACTACCGCAGCGACCGGCAACTCGAGCGGAAACTTCTTGTCGTCCAGCGCGGTGCCGAGAGTAAAACCGCGAAGCTTGAACTGACGGCCGAATGCGTTGATTTCCGGATAGATCGTATGACATGCCGCGCATTTCATTCCCGTCTGACGCGCGAAACTCGGAATCGCGAGAGCCTCCTTCGTCATGAGAACGAAGGCGAGAGCGGCAACGGCAAGCGACGCAACGGCAAGCACCGCGGCATGGAACGATTCTCGGGGTTCACTGTGCATGATGCCCTCCTGTTCGGGCGCTCTCGGGCGCCGCCGTCGCGTCCCGTCTGCAAGCGGGACATTCTCTGCATCATCACGGTCACTCCTTACGCAGACATGGCGAGCCCATTACATTTGATGGCGAAGCGACGAGACCAAGGCCGGCTGGGTGCATGCGCCATCCGGGCGCGCGCTCGAAAAGACAGAGGCGGCCACTCAAGCAGGAGTGTCGTTCGTTCCGCTTCATTGCTCGTTGGAACAGACCTGATCCCGATACTCACTTCAGCCCCTCGACGTTCGCACGCTTGAGCAGCAACGCATTGGCCGCGACGATCAGCGAACTGCCGGACATCGCGAGCGCCGCCACTTCGGGGCTGATCGTCAGCGGGTAGAAGACGCCCGCGGCGAAGGGAAAGGCGATCACGTTGTAGCCCACCGCCCACCACAGGTTCTGGTGCATCTTGCGCAGCGTGACGCGCGACAGGCCGACCGCAGCGACCACGTCGAACGGATCGCTCCTCATCAGCACGACGTCGGCGCTCTCCATCGCCACGTCGGTACCTGCGCCGATCGCGAAGCCGACGTCGGCCTGCGTGAGCGCCGGTGCATCGTTGATGCCGTCGCCGACCATGCCGACTTTCTTTCCCTGTGCCTGAAGCGCTTTCACCTGCTCGGTCTTCTGGCCGGGGAGGACTTCGGCGAGCACCAAGGTGACGCCCAGTTCGCGCCCGATGCGTTCGGCCGTGGCACGGTTGTCGCCGGTCAGCATCGCGACGTCGACGCCGCGTTTCTTCAGCGCCGCGACCGCCGCTTCGGAAGTCGGTCGAACCGCGTCGGCGATCGCGATGAGCCCCCACAGCCGACCGCCGCGTGCGACGTGCACCACGGTGCGCCCGCCGCCGGCCATCCGTTCCGCCATTTCCTCCATCCCGGCCAGATCGACACCTTCCGCGTCCATCAGGCGGCGGTTGCCGACCAGCCCGGGTTCTCCTTCGGAACGTGCGCGCGCGCCCATTCCATCGATATTGGTGAACCCGTCCGCGGGCAGCGCCTGCATCCCTTTGGACCTCTCGAGGATCGCGTGGGCGAGCGGGTGCTCGGAGTGCTGCTCCATGCCCGCCGCCAGTGCGAGCACGTCGTCTTCGGTTCGACCTGCAGCCGCCGCCACTTCCACGACTTCGGGTTTGCCGAGCGTCAATGTGCCGGTCTTGTCGAAGATCACGACGTCCAGGTGCGTCGCGTTCTCGAGCGCCGAGGCGTTCTTGATCAGGATGCCGTTCTGCGCGCCGCGGCCGGTGCCGATCATGA
>CALCZN010000143.1:0-14948 GCA_937903095.1 uncultured Burkholderiales bacterium | reverse complement strand
GTTCAACGTCTGCTGCGATCGGGCGCCGATCGGCTCGCGCCCGCGCATTCCCGCAACGCCGCCCGCCGGCATTCGCAACCACGACCACTGCAGACTGTCGTTCGGAATCTCGCGCGTGCCCGGCATCGGCCGACCGAAGGCATCGCGCGCCGGCTCTGCCCAGTCGTCGAAGCTTTCCACCGTGGGAGCGATCTGCCGCCAGTCGATCCACCCTGTGGCCAGGCCCTGGCCGAGACGCGCCTGGGCGGCCGCGAGCGCTGCGGCCGGCGTACGCGGCATCCCCGCGCCCTGCCAGAACGGCAGCAGGCCGCGCGCGAGTCCGGCCTCGATCGCATCGGGACGCGCCTGGGCAACGCTGCCCGCACGCGCCGCCTCGAACAATCCGTACTCGATGGCGGTGCGCGCGTGCAGCAGCAGCGCCCACTGCAAGGCGCCGAGCCCGAGCAGCAGCACGATCGGCGCGGCGAGCAGCATCTCCACGACCGCGCTCGCCCTTTGCAGGCGACGCCGTCGGTGTGCCTGCCTGCAGCCGGTCCTCCGGGGTGCGGCTTGCACGTTCACGGCCGCGCGACTCCGCGACTTGCGCGTTCCGTCGTCGCGAACGCTTCCAGCCGGCGTTGCGTTCGCTCGATCTCGCGGGCGAGCGGCGCCGGGTTCGCGGTCGCGGTCGCGGCTTCGCCCAGTTGCTCGAGCGAACGCAGGCTCTGGCGCGCAAGCTCGAGATTGATCAGCGCGACGTTGTAGATCGCCTTGGCCCGCAGCGAAGGCTCCGTCTCGACCCCGGCCCGGCTGCGCGCCGCCGCTCGCCGATACGCGGCCAGCGCCTTGAACCAGTCGTGTCGCTGGTGATGGACATTGCCCAGCCGCAGCCACGCCTGCGCATTCGACGGCTGCAACGCCAGCAGGCGCTCGTAACCTGCCACCGCTTCGTCGAAGCGGCGCGCGCGGTAGGCATCCTCGGCCTGCGCCTGCAGCGCGGCAAGCTCGGAGGGCGACGGCGGGGCGACGGCCTCCCTTCCCGCCGCTCGCTGCGAGGCGGACTGCAGCGTGGACCGCGGCGCAACCGCAGAGCCGGTCGCAGTCGCGGTCGCCGCCGGCGTCGACTGCTCTTCCTCGTCGAACAGATCCGCACCGCCCTGCAACAGGCTGCCTTCGGTCGCGCACGCGACCGGCGCCAGCGCCGCCAGCACGAGCGCCGCAGCGCGCATCACACGCCTCATCATCGCTGTCCTCCTTTCGAATCGTCGATCCAGCGAAGGTGCATCCCCGGTCGCAGGCCGAGCCGGTGCGCTTCGCCCGCACGCAGTTCGAGCACGGCGCGCGCACGAAGCGCGCCGCGCACCCGTCGCGGCGGCACGCCCTCGCAGAGGCGAAGCACTTCGCCGCTGCGTGCGACGAAGACGAGATCGAGCGGACCGCGCACGCCGAGGGTGTGGACCGCCCGGCACGGCTCGATCCACAGTCCGGCACCGGCAACGGGCAGCGGCTGCGCGATCAGCCCGACCAGGCGTTCGACTACACGCACGGCACGCCGCACGCGCAGGCGAACGGCACCCGGCTCGCCGACGACGAGACCGGTTCGCCGCATCAGAGCACTCCCTCGACGAGCAGGCGCTGCACGATCGGAAACAGCAGGATCGCGAAGGTGCCGGGAAAGATGAACAGCACGAGCGGCAGCAGCATCTTCACCGGCGCCTCCATCGCGAGCTTCTCGGCGCGAAGGAAGCGCTCGGTGCGCCGCTGCTCGGCCTGCGCGCGAAGGATCGGCGCAAGGCTCGCGCCCTGCCGCTCGGCCGCGACGAGCGCGGCAACGACGTTCGAGACTGCCGGCAGCGCGAGCCGCGCGGACATCGCGCGCAGCGCTTCGTGACGCGGCTGGCCCGCGTGCACGTCGCGCAGCACGCGCCGCCATTCGTCGCGCAGCGCTCCCGACGGACCATGCGTGGCCGCGTGCGCAAGGGCCGCGCCGAGGTTCAGGCCCGCCTCGACGCTGAGCGTGACGAGATCGAGGTCATGAGGGAGCTGGCGCAGGATCGAGTGCCTGCGGCGCGCGATGCGATCGCGCAGCGCGAGCCGCGGAAGCGCGGCGCCGAGGGCCGCCGCAGCCAGCACGGCCGGCAGCGAACCCGAGCCGAGGGCTGCGAGCGCTGCACCGACTCCGACCGCCGCAGCGATCGCAAGCAGGAGCTGGCCGGCGACGAGATGCTCGGGACTCAACTGTGCGTCGAGCGCGGCGCGCGCGAGTGCGGCGCGCACGCGCTCGCGGTGCGCAACGCCGACGAAACGCGCGATCGCCGGCGCAATCCGTGCGATGATCGGCCAACCCAGACGCCAGGTCCACGGAAGCCGCTCGGCGCTCTCCGGCTCGACAGGCACCGCGGCGCTCGAAGCTGCCGAGAACAGCGCCCACGAAACCAGCGTGACCGCGACGAAGGTCGCGCCCAGCGAAACGGCGAGCCAGGCGTTCATACGTCGATCGCGACGATTCGACGGATCGCCAGCCCGCCGGCCAGCTGCAGCAGCGCAACAGTGCCGCACACGATCCACCCCTGCCAAGTGGTGACGAGCGCACGCATGGCAACCGGTTCGATCGCGAACAGCGCCGCCGCGAGCAACGAAGGCAACGCGCCCATCACCCACGCCTGCAGGCGCCCCTGAGCGGTGAGCGCGCGGATCTTGCCCTCGATGGAGAGCTTGTGACGCATCGACGCAGCCAGAGATTCGAGCGTCGCAGCCATGCTTCCGCCCACTGCCGAGCCGATGCGCAGGGCCGAGGCGAACAGCACGCTCTCCTCGATCGGCATGCGCCGGCCGAAGGATGCGAGCGCGTCGTCGAGCGAGACGCCCAGGCGCTGCTCGCGCAGCAGCAGGCCGAACTCGTGACGGGCCGGCGCCGGCAGCTCGCCCGCGGCCTGCGCGAGCGCCTGCGTCAATCCGCTTCCCGAGCGCAATCCGCCGGCGACGAGCATCAACGCATCGGGCATCTGCTGCCGGAAAGCCTCCATGCGCCGACGGCGCAGTTGCGCGAGCGCAAGGCGCGGCAGCAGCGCCGCGGCGAGCGCGATGCCGAGCGCGGCGTGCCAGGCGCCGGTGGCCCACCACGCCGCGACCGCCACGCAGAACGTGAGCAGGTGCTGTGCGGCGAGCAGCCGCGCCGTGTCGACGAAGAGGAACGCTTCGCGCATGCGCGCGCCCACGCCGCGCTCGAAGCGCTCGCGATGTCGGCTCGCGAAGCGCGCTCCGAAGCGCACGAACAGCAGGAGCAGAGCGATTGCAGCGCCGAAAGCGCCAGCGAGCGCGAAACCGAGCGAGGTTGCGGACTGCGTCATGATCAAGACCCTTCCGCGCGGAAGATCGAGAGATCGAGCGGCTCGCCTTCTTCGCGCAGCCGCTCGTAGAACTGCGGCACGTTTCCGCAGCCGCCGAAGCGCCCCGCGGCCCAGCGAAAGAGCGGCTGCATCAGCACGCGCGCGCCTTCGAGCCCGGTCAGCTCGACGATCTCGACGACGCGCCGCCGACCGTCGGCCATTCGGGCCTGGTGCACGACGATGTCGATCGCGCCGACGATCTGCTCGCGGATCGCGGCCACCGGCATGTCGACCTCGGCCATCAGCACCATCGTCTCGAGCCGGGAGATCACGTCGCGGGGGCTGTTGGCGTGCACGGTGGTGAGCGAGCCATCGTGCCCGGTGTTCATCGCCTGCAGCATGTCCAGCGCCTCGCCGCCGCGGCATTCGCCGACGACGATGCGGTCCGGCCGCATGCGCAGCGCATTGCGCACGAGATCGCGGATGCTGACCAGCCCGCGGCCCTCGGCATTCGCCGGCCGCGCCTCGAGCGTGACGCGATGCGCATGCGCCAGGCGCAACTCGGCCGCGTCCTCGATCGTGACGACGCGCTGCCCCGGCTCGATGAGGTTCGACAACAGGTTCAGCAGCGTCGTCTTGCCCGAGCCGGTGCCGCCCGAGATGACGACGTTGCGGCGCGATCGCACGCAGACCGCGAGGAAATCGAGCATCGGCTGCGAGAGCGAACCGTTCGCCACGAGATCGGCCGGCGAAAACAGGCGCCGATTGAAGCGCCGGATCGTGATCGCCGGTCCGCGCACGGCGAGCGGCGGAATGACCGCGTTCACGCGCGAGCCGTCGGGCAGTCGCGCATCGACCATCGGCGACGACTCGTCGATGCGCCGCCCGAGCGGCGCGACGATGCGGTCGATCGCGGCGCGCACCGCGTCTTCGCCGGTGAACGAGGCGCCGGTGGCTTCCAGCCGCCCGTTTCGCTCGACGAAGATCTCGTCGGGCGCGTTGACCATGATTTCGCTGATCGTCTCGTCGCGCAGCAACGGCTCGAGCGGCCCGAGACCGATCGCCTCGTCGAGCACCTCGCGGGCGAGCCGGTCGCGGTCCACGTGCTCGGGCAACGCGCGCTCGCCGTGCGCGATCTCGCGCAGCAGCGCCTCGATCTCCGCGTGCAACTGCTCGGCGCTCAACTGGCGGATGTCCTGGCGACGCAGGTCGATCGTGGCGAGCAGCCGCCGGTGCAGCAGGCGCCGCCACGGAACGAGACCGTCGGACGGAACGAGCGTCGACGTCCTTTGCGCTTCCCGGCCGTGCGCCCGGATACCGTGCGCATCCGCGGGGTCCGCGTCGGCGCGCTGCGCATCGCCGTGCCGGATATGCGCAGCGTCTTCGCCCGCCCGATGCACGCGCACGCGGTATCCGGCGATCTCGATCTCGTCGTCCTCGGCCAGCGGCGCGTATTCCGCGATGCGCTCGCCGTTGACCCATGTTCCTCCGAGGCTGCCGCGATCGACCAGCTTGAACCCCTGCTCGATGCGCACGATCTCGGCGTGCACGCGCGCGACGCGCCAGCCCGGCAGGTGCACGGCGCTGTCGGGACGCCGCCCGATGCGCGCCGGGAAGCGCTCGATGCGCAGGTTGCGGGCGGAACCCTCGTCGGTTTCCACGGAGAGCGTCAGCATTTCATTCGGCCATCTGCAGCCGCTCGCGCGCCTGCTCGACGCGCTCGGCGCTGCGCTCCGCTGCGGCGCGCTGGGTGTCGCTGCCGGGAGAGACGAAACGGGGCGTGATGAAGACGACCAGCTCGGTCTTGCTGTTTCGAAACTCGCGCGAGCGGAACAGCGCGCCGAGGATCGGCAGCTCGCCCAGCCCCGGCACCTTGTCGATCGAACGCGACGCGTCCTCGCTCAGCAGGCCGGCGATGACGAGCGTTTCGTTCTCGCGCAGGTTCACCTCGGTTTCGGCGCGGCGCTTCGTCAGGCCCGGAACGTCCTGCACCTGGACGTCGAAGTTGATCGCCGAAATCTCGGTGGCGATCTTCGCGGCGATGACGCCCGTTTCGCTCGCCACCGGCTCGACCTCGAACTTCACGCCGTACTCCTTGAATCCCACCGAAACCGTCCCCAGCCCGCTGGCGAAGGGCACCGGCAGTTCGCCTCCGGCGACGAAGCGCGCCGAGCCGCCGCTTCGGCACGACAGGCGCGGCTCGGCGAGCACGAGTGCGTCGCCGTTCTGCACGAGCAGGTTGATGACCGAGCCGATCGAAGTGGCGAGCCCGAGCGCCGTCGCAAAGGGCGGCACGCGGTTGCGCACCTCGAGGCCGGCTTCGCCCGCCGCGCCGCCCGGTCGGAAGGCAGTGCTGCGATGCAGGTCGCCGATGATCCCGAAGCTCGGCCCCTGCATGCTCGAACTCCAGCGCACGCCGATGTCGTCGAGACGGTCGCGCCGGATCTCGACCATTCGCACGTCCATCTCGATCATCCGCTCGAGCCCCACGCGGCTGATCAGGTTCACGATCTGCGGATAGCGGCGCGCGATCTCGGTCATGCGGGCGGCTTCCTCCTCCGACAGCTCGTTGCCCTCGAGCACGACCTTGTCGCCGACGATGCGCGCGCGGATGCGGCTCGACTCGCCGAGCATCGCGCGCACCTCGGCAAGCAAGCGGTTCGCATCGGCCGGAACGACGTGAATCTCGAAGCTGCTCTCGCTGCCGTCGGCGGCCCACAGGTGCAGCGTGCTCTGCCCTGGCGCCTCGGGAATCACCAGCACCTGCCCGCCGTCGAGTGCGGTGGCCTGGATCACCTTGCCGTTGCCGACCGCAACGCGCTTCAGTTCGCCAGCGCGGATGAGATGCACCTGCCCGACGTGCAGCTCTACCGGAGTCGGCGGCGCCCCCGCCGCGCGGGCCGAGGGAAGCCCGCAGACGACCACGACGGCCGCGCAGAGCACCGACATCGGCCCCGAAGCACGCACGATCGCGAGCACGCGACGAAGACCCGCGCGAAGAAGCGTCGTGCTCATTGCGCCTCCGGCGTCGGTTGCACGGTGGACATCTCGCGAGCGGCGCTGCGCGCGAAGCGATGCAGCCTCCATGCGGGTTCGTCGGCCCCGCCGTTCGATGGCGCGGGGATCGCCGGCGCATCGACGATCCGTGCACGCATCTGCTGCGCGGCACCCGGCTCGGGAGGTCGCACCGCTTCGAATCCTTCGATCGGCGCCGGTCCGAGACTCGCCGTCGCGACGAGCGCGCCGCGCCCGCCGACGATGATCTCGGGGCCGATCGGCCTGGGCACGAGCGGCGCGCGTTGCGGCACGTCGATGCCGAGCAGCGCGTTGAGGTCCATCGCTCGCGCCCGCAACGGCTGTCGATCCTCCGGGTTGCGCAGCATTGCGGTGAGCTTTCCGCTGCGCTGCGCGACGATCAGCTCCTGCGCCTGCGAAGGCGATACCTCGACAGTGATCGCGGTGAAGTGACGCATGCCGGCGGCATCTCCCTTGTCGGCGCGCACCTGCCGGCCCGTGGCGAGCACCGCGAGGTCCTGCATCAACGTGGACGTCACTTCCTGCGCGGGCGGCATGCCGGGCAACGCCGGCGGGCGCACGGTGAACAGCAGGTCGATGCGGTCGCCCGGCTGCAGCATCCCCGACACCGAATTGACTTCGTCGACGAGCACCGACATCGCGCGTATCCCCGGGCGGATCCGCGTCGAGAAAGTCGACCCATCGGCCCCGACGATGACGCCGGCGAGCAGCGGTTCGCCGCTGCGCATGGGCGCGCCGATGCGGGCGCCGACGTGCTGCTCGAAGCGATCGGGACGCACGGCACTGCCCGGAACGAGATCGACCGGCACTTCGCGCACCGCCATGCTCCCTGCATCTACGACGGCACCGGCTTCGAGATCGTGCCGCGCGACGACGACCTCGACCGTGGCCTGCGACGGCGCGAGCCGCGCCTTCTCGATTTCGATGCGCTCGGCAAGGTAGCCGCGCGCGCCGAACACCGCGAGCGCGCCGAATCCGATGGCGGCCGCGACGAGCAGCCCGGAGCGATGGTGTGCAGCGATGGCGCCTGCGCGCCGGGCCAGGGCGAGCGGGGAGATCATGGCAGCGAGATCGTTGCGGTGAAGCGCTGGTAGCGGTCGGCTGCAGCGGAAAAGAACGACTCGAGCGGGCTGTGCGGACCGGCGGTGATCGCCAATACGAACAGGACGACGACGAGCAGATACTCGAGCATCGTCTGCCCTTGCGAACGACGGGCATTCATCGAGGTGTCTCCACGTGGTGCAGGACGGCGCTCGCGCCCTGCGGTTGCCGATGCAGCGTGACGAGCAGTTCGGCGTTCGCGCTGCGATAGAAGCGCGCGCGGTCGTCGTTCCAGCGCAGGTCGCGCGGCGATCCGTTCGCCCGCATCGGTTCGTAGCCGGCGTGCAGCAGGTGGCGCTCGAGATGCCGCTCGGTGTCGTCGAGCGAACGCGTGAAATGCGCGACGAGCGTCGTCGCCCTGCGCTCGCCTTCGCCGCCCGACGAGAGCTGGCGCACGAGTTGCGCATCGGCGGGAACGAGCCGCGCGAGCGGCTCGCCTCCCGGCGCGCCTGCGGCCCGCAACCATCGGGTGAACAGGCCTTCGCTGCCGCCGCGCGCCGACGCCCGCAGTTGCAATGTCTCGAAGCCCTCGAAGCCCGGCGATCGATCGAGTGCGCCGCCAGCCGCACCGGCCGAGCCGGCGAGGCGCGACAACACGAACCAGTCTCCCGTCTGCGCCTGCAGCACCGTGTCGGCGCCCTGCGCACGCCAATGACGCTCGATCTCCCCGAGTGCGTCGCGCGGCGCCCGCGCGCTGCGCAGCTCGAAGACGACGACCGAATGCCCGGCGATCGAAGCGTCCGGAATCGCGAGGCGGGCACTGTCGATCCCGGGCAGCGACTGCAGCGACCCGAGGTCGTCGGCATGCGCCTGCAGGTGCACCGCGGCCAGCGGCAGTGCGGCGAGCAGCAATGCGGTGCGCGAATTCATCGGCCGATCCGGTCGACCGGCACGCGATCGACGTCTGCTCGATGCGGATGGAAGTCCGAGGCGCGAGGCTCGAGCCCGGCAACGTCCATCAGCTGCATCGACCACAGCGTGAGCTGGTAGCCGAGACCGAACGCCGCTTCATGCACCGGATCCACCTGCTGTCCGGCCTGGACGCGCGACTGCACCGAATGCGGCTCGGCGCCGTACGGCCCCGATGCGTTCCACGCGTCGGTGACGAGCGCCACGCGCGCATGCATCAGCAGCGGCAGCGAGTCGAGGCGATCGAGCTTTTCGTTGCCCGCCTGGCTCGGCGACACGCGCACCCGCAGCTCGGAGATCGCGAGGCCGCCATCCAGCGACAGGCCGAAGCGCGAGGGGCCGGCGAGTCGGTCCAGCAGCTGGCCCGCATCTCCTGCGGCACGACCGATCGCCGTGGAACGCCCGGCGTCGAAGCGCGACGGCGTCACGGCAATGGACACGTCCGCGTATCGCTCGAGCAGCGGGCGCATCCGGCGATCGGTCCACAGCGCATTGCGCTCCTGCACGGGAGCGCCGTCGTCGAGGACGTCGGCGCTGAAGACCTCGCGATCGATGCGACCGAAGTGCCGACGCCGCGCATCCTCGGCGAGCGCGGCGCGCGCATGCGCGTCGCTGCAGTCGTCGGGGCGCACGCTGCACTCGAAGGCGAGCGTGCGCGACGCAGCGATCGTCGCCTGCTGCATCGACTGGAACTTGCCGAGCAGCACGACCAGCAGCGCGAGCGGAACCAGCGCGATCGTAGCGACGAGGGCTTCGACGAGCGCCTGTCCGCGCTGGGCGCGCGCTTCAGTGCGCATAGCTCGCCGCCGCCGCACGTTGCGCCTCGCTCGGCTCGGCGAGGCGGGCCTGCCACCAGGGGCTGTACAGGCTCGCGTATTCGATGCGCTCGGGCGCACCCGGCGGGCGCCGGAAATACGCCTCGCCGACGGCCATCGCCCACAGCCGGTTGCCGGCGAAGGACTCGGACAGGCGCAGCCGCCCGATGCCGACGTCCAGCGCATTGGCCGTGCGCACGTTCCGGGCTTCGGTACGCACGAGCACGACGACCTGCGACACCGGGAAGCGCCCGTCGGCCAGCGCCGCGTAGTTGAGCTCGCGCACGCGCTCGATGCCGCCGTAGCTGTCGAAGCCCGCGTATCCTTCGCCGTCGATCTCCGTTTCGGCCAGTCCGGTGGCCAGACCGTTCTCGCGCGTATTGCCCGGATTGCCGACGATGCCCGGCGGGCTCGAACCATCGGAAGCCTGCGACGCGCCCCACCCCACCGGCATCCACTCGCGCTGCCTGCAGCTGCCGAACAGGAACCCGCTCTTGCGCCAGTTGTGGATCGACGCCGTATCGACGGCCTGCCAGCGCTCGAGATCGGGCGCCATTCCGGTACCGCCACGCTTGCGCCACCAGCGGAACCATTTGTCGATGCTCGTCGTGCGACCGAAGCACGACGAAGGCAGCAGCACCAGCCGCAGGTCGTCGCGCCGGGGCCCGCGTACGAAGGGGTCGAGCGAATCGACGACGACGTCGCGCAGCCTCGTGCGGTCGGCGTCGCTCGCGTAGCGCCGCGTGAAACGCGAGAACGTGCCGTCGTCGCCGAGCGCGAACGCGAAGAAGGCGGGATCGTTCGCGCGCGCTACCTCGATCGCAACGGCGCCGAGCCCGAAGGAATCGGCCGCCAGTTGCAGAGCCTCCTGGCTGCGCGCAAGCAGAGACTTGTAGCCCAGCGACGAATGCGCTCGCACGCGGATCTCATCGGCAGCCGTGGCCTCGGTGAGTTGGCGCGCCGTGCGAGCCACCGTAGCGGCCGCCCCGAGCACGGTGGCGGCAGGCGGCCAGGCCGCGGCGAGCGTGCTGGCATTCCCGGTGAAGCGCTCGAAGTACTTCGACCACGAAACGAGCGTGACAGCCTGCGCGACGGCAACCTCCTGCGCGACGATCGCGCGGTTCGCGTAAGCGTGGAAGTTCAGCACGCGTGCCCGCCACAGTGCTGCGCTGTAGGCGGCGGAGTCGGCCGCGTTGACGAGGCGCTGCTTGGTGGCGACGACCTGCCCCGTGCTGAAGAGCAGGAACAGCGCGAGCGACGCTGCGAAGAGCAGCGCAAGCGCGAGCACGAGCGTCTGCCCGCGCTGCGATGCCCCGGCCTTGCCTGTGCGCATCGCGGTCGCCCGGCTCAGCGGTTGTTCGCGTCGTAGTTGTCCAGGCCCTTGCGCGCATTGGCGTTGGTCGACGCCGTGGTCGCATTCGCCTGCGCGTTGCCGATGGCGGTGGAGGCGGTCTGTCCCGACACCTCGAGCGCGAGACCGGCGGTCTGGTTGCGAATGGTCTGGCCGAACAGCGTGTAGACGCCGATGGCCGCAACGGCGATCAGTGCGACGACGATGATGTACTCGGTCATGCCCTGGCCGCGCTGCCGAGGCGATCGGGAAGCGCGGGCGGGAACGGGAAGCGGATGCATGGGACGGTCTCCTGTGGCGCCGGAAGGAGAAGGCGCAGGAACCGTTATAGGCGCGCACCTCGCGCGCCGGAATTCGACGCTCGGCCGATTCGGCGGCCTAGGACGTTCGTCGCGTCCGTTGGGATGACGGCCGGGAAGAACTGCGGAGCGTTGTAATCCGTAACGCAACGCGATACATTCGGATCGTGATCAGATCGTTCCGCCACAAGGGGCTGCAGGCGTTCTTCGAACGAGGTTCCAGGGCGGGTATTCAGCCGGCTCATGCGCCCAGGCTCGCGCGGCAACTCGCCCGGCTGGACGAGGCGACCTGTTCCAATGACATGAACTTGCCGGGTTGGCGCCTGCATTCCCTGAGCGGGCGCGACCTGCACGGGCATTGGGCGGTGTGGGTAAGCGGCAACTGGCGACTGACGTTCGCGTTCGACGGCGTAGACGCCGTGCTCGTGGATTATCAGGACTACCACTGAACGAGAAAGACGATGGCAAGGATGTTCGATCCACCCCACCCCGGTTTCACGCTGCGCGACGACGTGCTGCCGGCACTGGGACTATCGGTAACCGAGGCTGCCGAGCAGCTTGGTGTGGCCCGCGTCACGCTGTCCCGCGTGCTGAACGGACGTGCGGCGATCTCTCCCGAGATGGCGCTGCGCCTGGAGGCCTGGCTGGGCAAGGAACGCGGCGGAGACGCGCGGATGTGGCTGGGTCAGCAGACCGCTCACGAGATCTGGCAAGCCGAGCAGAAGCTGAAAAAGTCGCGGCTGCGGGTACGGCCGGCGCCGTGACCGCCTTCGACGAGACTCAAAAAAGCACGGGCCGGCAAACGCCGGCCCGCACACCAACCGAATCAGCCGCGCTCAAGCCGCCTTCTTCTTCGCCCCGCCCTTCGCATCGAAGAACTGCGCGTCTTCCGTCGAGCCCTTCAGCGCCGCCGTGGAAGCTTCGCGCTCGACCGTCGTCGTCACCGCGTCGAAGTAGCCGGTGCCGACTTCGCGCTGGTGCTTCACCGCGGTGAAGCCCAGCTCGGCTGCCGCGAACTCGGCTTCCTGCAGCTCGACGAAGGCGCTCATCTGCTTGCGCGCGTAGCCGTGCGCCAGATGGAACATCGAGTAGTTCAGCGAGTGGAAGCCGGCGAGCGTGATGAACTGGAACTTGTAGCCCATTGCGCCCAGCTCGCGCTGGAATTTCGCGATCGTGGTTTCGTCCAGGTTCTTCTTCCAGTTGAACGACGGCGAGCAGTTGTACGCGAGCATCTTGCCCGGGAACTGCTTGTGGATCGCTTCGGCGAAGGCGCCTGCGAACTTCAGGTCGGGCGTGCCGGTCTCGCACCAGATGAGGTCGGCATAGGGCGCGTAGGCCAGGCCGCGCGAGATCGCCTGCTCCAGGCCGTTCTTCGCGCGGAAGAAGCCTTCGATCGTGCGTTCGCCGGTGAGGAACGGCTTGTCGTTCTCGTCGACGTCGGAGGTGACGAGGTCGGCTGCTTCGGCATCGGTGCGCGCGAGCAGGATCGTCGGCACGCCGCAGACATCGGCCGCCAGGCGCGCGGCGACGAGCTTCGAGACGGCCTCGCGCGTGGGAACGAGCACCTTGCCGCCCATGTGGCCGCACTTCTTCACCGAAGCGAGCTGGTCCTCGAAGTGAACGCCCGACGCGCCCGCGTCGATCATCGACTTCATCAGCTCGAACGCGTTCAGCACGCCGCCGAATCCGGCTTCCGCATCGGCGACGATCGGCGCGAAGTAGTCGACGAAGTCGGGGTCGCTCGGGTTCTTGCCTTCCATCCACTGGATCTGGTCGGCGCGCGTGAGCGTGTTGTTGATCCGGCGCACGACCGACGGAACGGAGTTGGCCGGATACAGCGACTGGTCGGGGTACATCTCGCCCGCCAGGTTCGCATCGCCCGCGACCTGCCAGCCCGACAGGTAGATCGCTTTCAGGCCGGCCTTGACCTGCTGCATCGCCTGGTTGCCGGTGAGCGCGCCCAGCGAGTTGACGAAGGGCTCCTCGTTGATCAGCTTCCACAGCTTCTCGGCGCCGCGCTTGGCCAGCGTGTGCTCGACCTGCACCGAGCCGCGCAGGCGCACGACGTCCTCGGCGGTATAGCCGCGCTTGATGCCGCGCCAGCGCGGGCTTTCCGACCATTCCTTCTGCAGTTTCTGCGCGTCGAGTTCACGTGACGACATGGGGTTCTCCTGGACGAGTTGAAGACCGTTTCGGCGGCGAACCGCGCGCGTCCGGCGCAATCGCGCGGGCGGGATCGAATCGTCGTCGAGATGGAGCAAAGCTTAGCGACTCGTGATGCAATGCAATATGGCGAAATGCGCTTGTTGTGCGAAAACTTTTCGTTCGACTTATCAATATCTTGCGATACTTTTACCACTTCGTGAAACGCATTCTGCAGTTCGTGAAATACCGAGATGCCGCATTGCACTGCGCAAATCCCGCATCGTGAAACAGATTTTCCGAATCCGATAAACGATGTTCCGGGCCCCCGCGGCACCGTGCAACGCGCGATCGACCGATCGCTTGATCTCGCTCAAATACGGCGTCTAGTATGTTGAATGATCATTCATTCACCAGACCGGAGGACCGAAATCGATGGGCGGAATGCAACAGGAGCGGCTCGGCAACGTACTGCACGTCACGCTCGACCAGCCCCCGGTGAACGCGCTCAGCCGGGCGCTGATCGAAGCGCTGGGCCGGGTTGCCGAAACCGTGGCCGCCGACCCTTCGATCTCGGTGCTGCATCTGCGCGGCACCGGGCGGGCCTTCTGCGCCGGGGCGAATCTGGACGAGATGCGCGTGGGCTTCTCCGGCCCCGAGGGCCTGGAGCAGCAGCTCGATTTCGTACGGCGACTGCAACAGGTGTTCGAGCGCATCGAGCGGCTCGATGCGGTGAGCGTGGCCGAGGTGGGCGGTCATGCGCTGGGCGGCGGGCTGGAGCTGGCGCTCGCCTGCGACCTGCGCATCGGCGCTGCCGAAGCGCGCATCGGCCTGCCCGAGGTCGAACTGGGCCTGGTGCCCGGCGCCGGCGGCACGCAGCGCCTCGCCCGGCTGTGCGGCCCGGCGCTCGCCCGGCGCCTGATCCTCGGCGCCGAGACCCTCGACGGGCGCACCGCCGAGCAGTTCGGGCTGCTGCACTGGGCGGTGCCCAGGGCCGAGCTTGCCGCTCGCGCCCAGGCGCTGGTCGAGCGGCTGGCGCAACTGCCGCGCGCGGCGCTGGCCGAAGCGAAGGCGTGCATCGACTGCGCCACCCGCCCCGGAACCGAAGGCTTCGAGCACGAACTGGCCTCCACGCGCCGGCTGATGAACGACGCCGAGACCCAGCGGCGCGTGGCCGCCTTCCTCGCGCGCTGACCGCTTCCTTCCTTCTTCTCCTCCCCCCTTCGAACCCTCTTACGGAGCACTTGCGATGAAACTGGACGACCGGATCGCCATCGTCACCGGCGCCGCCTCGGGCATTGGCCTGGCCACGGCGCAGCGCCTGGCCGAAGCCGGCGCAACCGTGATGCTCGGCGACATCGACGACGCACGCGGCGAGCAGGCCGGCGCCGACCTGCGCGCAGCCGGCCTGCGCGCCGACTACGCGCACTGCGACGTGACGAGCGATGCGTCGGTGGCGGCCTTTCGCGACGCCACGCTGCAGCGCTACGGTCGCGTCGACATCGTCGCCAACGTCGCCGGTTGGGGCAAAATCCAGCCCTTCCTCGAAAACGACGACGCGTTCATCGCCAAGGTGGTGGAGCTGAACTTCATGGGGCCGCTGCGCATCGTGCGCGCCTTCCTGCCGCAGATGATCGAGCGCAAGCAGGGCAAGATCGTCAACGTCTCCAGCGACGCCGGGCGCGTGGGCAGCCTGGGCGAGACGGTGTACTCGGGCGCCAAGGGCGGGGTGATCGCCTTCACCAAGGGCCTGGCGCGCGAGACCGCCCGCCACGGCATCACCGCCAACTGCGTGTGCCCCGGGCCCACCGACACGCCGCTGCTGCAGGCCGTGCCCGAGAAGCACCGCGAGGCCTTCCAGCGCGCCATCCCGATGAAGCGCTTCGCCCGGCCCTCGGAGATCGCCGACGCCGTCGTCTTCTTCGCCAGCGGGCGTTCCGATTACATTACCGGCCAGGTGCTCAGCGTCAGCGGCGGCCTGAGCATG
>CALCZN010000142.1:0-19910 GCA_937903095.1 uncultured Burkholderiales bacterium | reverse complement strand
GATGACGACACCATCGTCCGGAACTTGTGGATCCGGAACGGCTTGCCGTGCTGGCCAATGCGAACCTGGCGAAAGAACACCGGCCCGGGCGAGTCCAGCTTGACCCACAGGGCGATCGCCGCAAACACCGGCGCCAGTGCGATCAGTCCCAGGCTTGCGAGGACCAGATCGAACAGGCGCTTGCTCATTTCAGCAGCGTGCGGACCGCCTCGATCACCCTCGTCTGGTCATCGTCGGTCATCCGCGTGTAGAGCGGAAGGCTGACCGACGCCTCGAAGGCGCGCTGCGAATGCGGAAACTGCGCCGGCGACAGCCGGTAGGCGTCGCGCCAGTACGGCTGCAGATGCAGCGGAATGAAGTGCACGCTGCATCCGATGCCGAGCTCGGCCATTCGCTCGATGAAGTCGTCGCGCGAGATCGGCGCGCCGTCGGAAAGACGGATGACGTAAAGGTGCCACGCGTGGGTGTCGCCGCTGGGCGCATCGGGCGGGGCGAGCAGGGGAAGTCCCTCCAACTCCTCGCGATAGCGCGCGGCCATCTCGCTGCGTCGCTGCTGGAACCCCCGCACTTTCGCGAGCTGGTGGATGCCGAGCGAGGCGGCGATGTCGGTCAGGTTGTACTTGAAGCCCGGTGCGATCACCTCGTAGTTCCACGCCGGCTTCTTCGACACGTAGCGGTTGAAGGCGTCGCGGTCGATGCCGTGAAGGCGCATGACGCGAGCACGGCGCGCGATGTCGGCGTCGCGGGTCACCAGCATCCCGCCTTCTCCCGTCGCGAGGGTTTTCGTCGCGTAGAAGCTGAACACTGTTGCATCGCTGTCCAGCGTCCCGATCAGCTTGCCGTGATGGGTCGTCGGCAGCGCGTGCGCCGCGTCTTCGACGATTCGCAGGCCATGGCGATGCGCGATATCGGCCAGCGATGACATGTCGCAGGCGAGGCCGGCATAGTGCACGGGGAGGATCGCCTTCGTGCGCGGCGTGATCGCGCGCTCGACCAATCCCGGGTCGATGCACATCGTCCACGGATCGATGTCCACGAAGACCGGGTCGGCCCCCATGTAGCGGATCACTTCCGCGGTCGCGGTGAAGGTATGCGTAGTCGTGATGACTTCGTCGCCGGGGGCTATTCCGATCGCGTCGAGCGCAAGATGCAGCCCGGCCGTGGCCGAGTTGACGGCGATCGCCTCGACTCCGCCTCCCAGGAAGACGGCGAAGTCCTGCTCGAAGCGCTTCGTCTTCGGGCCGGTGGTGATCCAGCCGGATCGAAGGGAGTCGACGACCTCGGCGATCTCGGCTTCGCCGATGTCGGGCAATGCGAACGGCAGGAAGTTGGGCATCTGTCGAATCAGCGCTTGCCGATCCAGCACAGCAGGTGCGTGCGAAGGAACGGGAGCAGGTTGAAGACCGTATAGAGCGAGGGATGGATCCGGCTGACCCGGCGATTGATCGGGGGCGCGAGCGTCACCCGGCGGGCCACGATTCGTCCGTCGGGAAACAGCTCTCGAATCCTGGGCAGCGCGACACCGCGCACGTCCGGATTCGACGGGTTGTCGAAGGTGAAGTCGTACCAGAGAACGCCGCCGCCGGGTCTCGCCCAGTCCCACATCCGAGCGGCGAGCCGTTCCTGGAATTCGGGATCGAGCAGCGACGTGAAGACCGTCGACTGGTAGACGATGTCGAACGAAGACGGGGCGAGATCGAGACGGCTCGCGTCGCCCGAGAGGAGTTCAACCGCCGCCGGAAGCCGTTCCCTCGCCATCGACACGCGGTCGAGAAGCAGTTCGTTGCCGATCAGGTTCCTCGGGGAAAAACCAAGGGCGATCAGTTCAAGCAGGTTGGATCCCGAGCCGCATCCGATCTCGAGAACGCGCTTCCGAGCCACCGGTTCGAGCTTCGCGAGACGCAGCAGCCCGACGAGCGCACGATGCCGCTCCTGCAGGCTCATGTAGACCGATGCGGCCATCGGATCGTAGCGGGCGCCCTCGACGCAAGCGCTTCTGCGCGCATATCGGGCGGCCACGGCCTCCGGTTCCGTCGGCCGTTTCCGATCCCCTTCGAGACCGGTTTGCGGTTTCATCAGCCGATCGCCTCCAGGAACTTCCTTGCGAGGACGCGATAGTCGTGGTTCTCGAGAACGAAGCGTCGGCCCCGCTCTCCCATCCGCGCTCGTTCGTCGACGCTGGTCGCGGCCAGCCGCCGCGCGGCGCCGGCAATCGCTTCGGCTTGCTCGGCGGCCACGGAAATCCCGCAGCCGCTGGCGGACACCATGTCGTTGCCCGCCTCGATGGCGTGGAGGACGGGCTTGCCCGCCATCATGTAGTCCATCAGCTTGTTCGGGCTGACCCCGAATCGGAAGATCGGTTTGCGCTGAAGGCCGATGAACAGCGCATCCATCTCGTCCAGGAAAGCGGGAATCTGGGCCTTCGGAACGGCCGGCAGGAAGAGAACGTTCTCCAGCCCGAGAGCCGAGGCACGGTCCTGCAGGTGTACCTTCTCCGGCCCTTGCCCGACGAGCACGTAGGCGATCGGTTCCTCCCGCGTGAGGCGCGCGGCCTCGACGAGGTGCTCGAGCGCGTTCGCCAGGCCGTGCGCCCCGGCGTAGCCGACGAGCAGCTTGCGCCCGGCTCGCAGTTGCTCGAGCCTTGCCTGGATGTCCTGCGCGAGGGGTTCGCTGTCCTCGGTCCATCCCGCGACGTCGATGCCGTTGGGGACGTAGTGGAACCTTCCTGACGGCAAGCCGCGCGATGCGAGATGCTCCTCCGCGTTGGGGAGCATGGAAACGACCGCATCGGCATGGCGGCACGCGAAGTCTTCTCCGCGTTGCATCATCATGATGAACGGATGCCAGCGCGGCATCGATCCCAGTTCCATCGGCGACAGCGGCCACAGGTCGTGCAGCTCGAAGACCAGGCGCGCGTTCGCCTTGCGCGCCATTCGGGCGCAGGGGAACACGTCGAGCGGGTAGGTCGACGAGGCGATCACGACATCCGGGCGATGACCGTCCATCAGCCGTTCCGACTGCCGGTAGAGGCCGCTGACGAAGGAGAGCATGTTCCGTACGCGGCCGAGTCCGTTCCCGCGGTAGGGCGGAGTCCGGAGCCAGAAGTACTCGATCCCTTCGATCTCCTCGCGTTCGATCGAGTCGGCGACTTCCGGTTGAACCGCTCTTACATGCGACTGCGATGCGGCAACGATGCGGACGCGGTGTCCCAGCCTGCGCCACTCGCGCGCCAGGTAGAACGGCCGATACTCCATGCCGTGTCGCACGGAGCCCGCGTAGTGATTGACATAGAGGATGTTCACGCGGCCTTCGCGATCTCCGCGACGACCCGCTCCTGATCCTCGTCGCCCAGGTCGGCCGACATCGGCAGGCTCATCACCCGCTGCGCCATCGCCGAGGCCTCGGCGAAATCCTCGCCGCCGCATAGATCCTCGTAGGCCGGCTGCTTGTGCAGCGGGATCGGGTAGTGGATTGCGGTCGGAATGCCGGCCTCGGCAAGTCGCTTCTGCACGGCCGCGCGGTCGTCACACAGCACGGTGAACTGCGCCCACGCCGACGTGCGGTCCGGCTTCGGCGGCAGCGTGCGCACCGACGGTGCCGCGCGCAGCAACTCGAGATAGCGTTGCGCCTTGCGCTGGCGCTCGGCGGCCTCCCACTCGAATCGGCCGAGCTTTCCCAGCACCACCGCGCACTGCAGCGTGTCCATGCGCCCGCCGACGCCGACCGATGTGTGGTGGTACCGGCGCTCCTGGCCGTGCACGCGGATCTCGCGCGTGCGCTTCGCCAGCGCCTCGTCGCTCGTGAAGATCGCGCCACCGTCGCCGTAGCAGCCCAGCGGCTTGCTCGGGAAGAAGCTCGTGCAGCCGATGGTCGACAGGTTGCAGCTTTTGCGGCCCCTGTATTCGGCGCCGAAGCTCTGGGCCGCGTCCTCGATCACCGCAAGGCCGTGCCGGGCCGCCACCGCGTTGATCTCGTCCATGTCCGCGGGCTGGCCGTAGAGGGCGACCGGCATGATCGCCTTCGTGCGCGCGGTGATGCGCTCCTCGATTCGCGAGGCGTCGATATTGCAGGTCGATGCGTCGATGTCGACGAACACGGGCTTGGCGCCGAGCAGCACGATCATCTCCGCCGTTGCCACGAAGGTGAACGGCGTCGTGATCACTTCGTCGCCGCGCCCGATGCCCAGCGCCATCAGTGCGATGAGCAGCGCCTCGGTGCCGGAGGCCACGGTGATGCAGTGCCTCGCTCCGGTGAACTGCTCGAGCCGCTCCTCGAGCTCGCGCACCTCGGGGCCCATGATGTACTGGCCGTGGTCGAGCACGGCCTGGATGCGCCGGTCGATCTCCGGCTTCAATGCTGCGTATTGCGTCTTGAGGTCGATGAACTGCATGAGGGCTGCCTGGATCGGATGCGGGAGGGTCGGTCAGGATTGCAGCGCGCAGACGCCGTCGCTCAGGCGATACCGGTCGCCGGTGTGCGGGCAGACGGCTTCACCGCTTCCCTTCACCGGCAGATCGAGCTGTTCACCGTGCCGGCTCATCCAGCCGATCTGCCGTGCCGGTACACCGACCATGAGCGCGTAGGCCGGCACGTCGCGGTTCACTACCGCCCCGGCGCCGATGAACGCGTATTCGCCGATCGTCACGCCGCAGACGATCGTACAGTTCGCGCCGAGGGTGGCGCCCCGACGCACGACCGTGTCGCGGTATTCGCTCTTGCGCTCGACGGCCGCGCGCGGGTTGTACACATTGGTGAAGACCATGCTCGGGCCGCAAAACACGTCGTCCTCCAGCGTCACGTTGTCGTAGACGGAGACGTTGTTCTGGACCTTCACCCGGTCGCCGATGACGACCCGGTTTCCGACGAAGACGTTCTGCCCGAGCGAGCAGCGACTGCCGATCCGGGCGCCGGCGCACACGTGCACCCAGTGCCAGACCCGGGTGTCTGCGCCGATCCGCGCGCCTTCGTCGACGATGGCTGAGGGGTGGATGTAGACGCTGTCCATCGGTGCTTCCCGGGCCCAATGCCGGACGGCATTCTACGGCACGCACGCGGTCCATCCGGGCCGCGCCGGCGAAGACCGCCAGTCACACGGCATCCGGCTGCTGCCTCTCTTCCTACGGGTTTTCCCGGGTAGCACGTTCCGCCAGCGTAAGATCGCGACCTGTGCGCATCTCGTTTCGTTTCATCCTTGCTGTGCTTTTCGACCTGGCGGCGCCTGTGTTCGCCTGGGTCGGCGCTTTCCTGCTGCGCTTCAATTTCGAGTGGCCCGCAGCGTACGAAAGGCATATGTATCTCGGCCTGCTCCTGCTCGTTCCCGCCCATTACGTCATCTGTCGCTACGCCGGGCTGTATCGGGGCCTGTGGATATTCGCCAGCCTTCCCGACCTGAAGCGCGTGCTTCGCGCCGTGGCGATGTCGTCCCTCGTGCTGATCGTGTTCGTTGCGCTGTATCGCTTCGACGCCGTCACCCCGAGATCGACCGTCGTGCTCTACCCGATGCTGCTCGCCATCTGGATGGCGGGCGGGCGGGTGTTGTATCGGATGACGAAGGAGCAGCGTCTCTACGGCGGCTTGACCGCGGAGGGAAAGCCCGTCGTGATCGTCGGCGCGGGGCGGGGTGGCGCGATGCTCGTGCAGGCGCTCGATCGAGTTCCCGATTGGCGTGTCGTCGGTTTCGTCGACGACGACTCGGGCAAGTGGGGGAGGGAAGTTCTCGGGCGTCCGGTTTTCGGCGCCATCCAGACGCTTCCGCAGGTGCTCGAAGACGAGAAGGCCCGGCACGTGATTCTGGCCATCCCGTCGGCTTCGTCGGCAACCCGCAGACGCGCGACCGATCTCGCTGTGCAAGCCGGAGCGCTCGTGTTCACGGTGCCCGGCATCGAGGATCTGCTTTCGGGCCGGGTGTCGGTGTCTTCGTTGCGAAGGGTGGAAATCGAGGATCTGCTCGGTCGCGAGACGGTGCAGATCGATACCGCGCACGTCGAAGCAATGCTGCGCGGTCGTACGGTTCTCGTGACAGGTGCGGGCGGATCGATCGGCAGCGAATTGTGCCGGCAGCTCTCGCGTTTCGACCCTGGGACTCTCGTGCTCTTCGAGCACAACGAGTACGCGTTGTACACGCTCGAACAGTGGTTCGCGGTGAACCGGCCGCAAGTGCGGATCGTCCCGCTGGCGGGCGACGTCAAGGACGCTGACCGGGTCCGCAAAATGTTCATGGCGCACCACCCGGAAGTGATCTTCCATGCAGCCGCTTACAAGCACGTCCCGCTGATGGAGGTCGGAAACGCCTGGCAGGCGGTGCGCAACAACGTGCTCGGAACGCTATGCGTTGCCGAGTGCGCGCGCGATTTCGGCGCCGAGCGCTTCGTGCTGATTTCCACGGACAAGGCGGTCAACCCGACGAACGTGATGGGCGCCACGAAACGCCTGGCGGAGATGGCCTGTCAGATGCTGCAGGCTTCGGGCGGCTCCACTCAGTTCGAAATCGTACGTTTCGGCAACGTGCTCGGCAGCGCCGGTAGCGTCATCCCCAAGTTCCAGGCGCAGCTCGCCAAGGGTGGACCCCTCACCGTCACCCACCCCGACATCACCCGCTACTTCATGTCGATCCCCGAAGCCGCCCAACTCGTGCTGCAGGCAGCCGCGATGGGCGCGGGCGGCGAGATCTTCGTCCTCGACATGGGCGAACCGGTGAAGATCGTCGACCTCGCGCGCAACATGATCCGCCTGTCCGGCTATTCGGAATCCGACATCCGCATCGAATTCACCGGGCTGCGCCCGGGCGAGAAGCTCTACGAGGAGTTGCTCGCCGACGCCGAGCAGACGCGCGAGACGCCGCATCCGAAGCTGCGCATCGCGCGCTCGCGCCCGGTGGACGTCGACTTCCTCGCGTCGCTGAGAAGCTGGCTCGAGCAACCCGCGCCCGACGACGACGCGACGGTGCGCAAGGAACTGGCTGCGAGAGTGCCCGAGTACACGCCTTTTCTGCCGAAGCAGGCGCCTGCGCTGCGCGTCGTCGCGGGGAGGAGCTCCGCGGCGGGCGGCGCGTGAAATCGATACGTTGGGAGGCAGCGCGGCTGGAAGAATTTGCATGCCAGAGCCTGCGCCTCGTGGAGACTTCCGGCCGAAGGTCTCAGCGGGGCATTGTTGCGCTCACCGCGAGTGCGCGAGCCGCACGGATCATTACGCGATCGAGCGTGCAGACTGGTGCCCCGCGCTGGGCGGCAATGGCGAGATGCAACGCGTCGCCCGCGCGCAGGCCCGATGCATGCCGATCGGCGAATCGCGCCGCCATGCGGTAGTCGCCGCGCGTTACCGGCCAGAGGTGCAGGCTCTCGTCGGCGAGTCGCACGAAGGCCGCGAGCACGTCTGCACGGTTGCTGTCATCGATCCGCTTTTCGCGCAGCTTCATGGAGAGAGCGGCGGAGAATTCCGTGACGCCCCAGTCGCTGATCGCGATCGATCCCGCCGGTTGGGCGGCGAGCCAATCCTGTGCGGGCCTTGTGTGAGCTTCGTTCGTGAGCGCGGCCACCAGCAGGCTCGTGTCGAGGTAGTGCACCGTCTCGATGCCGATCTCCTCAATACCGGGCGCTTTCCCGCAGGCGCCGTATGAAGGTTCTGGTGCTCTCGCGTTGCCTCGGTTGATGCGCCGTGAGGCGGCGCAACGCTTCGACGTCGATCGGCTTGGGTGCGGCACGCGGGCGGATCAACTCGAGCACGGGCTTGCCGTGCCGCGTGATGACGATCGGCTCGCCGGCTTCCGCAAGGTCGACGAGTTCGCTCAGCCTCGCTTTTGCTTCGCCGAGCGGGATCTGACGCTTTGTCATCGCATTCCGACCAAAACTATGGTCAGGAGTATAGAGGACGCGCCCGATGCCGTACATTGTCCGAAAGGCCGAGGTCCGATGGGGTGCGCGCGAAGCTCTGCCGCGTGCGGCGCGTAGCGCTTGACGCACCCCCTGGATTCACCGATAACCTGTACAACTTGTACAGTTATTAGTCAAAACATGGAAACGCTCGGAATCGAGGCCACTCGAAAGCGTCTGCCCGAGCTTGTCGCAGCGGCTCGTGAGGGGAAGACGACGTTGATCACACGTCACGGCAAGGCCTGCGCCGCAATCGTCCCCGCGTCGATCGCTCAGGTCGAAGGATTCTCCCCTCTCGCAATGCTCCAGCTCAGAGGTTCGGCGCGAGGGGTTTGGTCGCGTCACCGGGAACGAGACATCGCTACGCTGCGCGACGAATGGGAGCGATGAGCGACGACATCGACTGGTCATCGGTACCGGACCGTTCGCTGCTGCTCGTCGATTCCGTTCCGCTGATCGGTGAAATGTGGCTGGATCGGACAAGCGCCGACAGTCCTGTCCGGATGGTCTATGTACACAGAATTAGCTCATTCATGTACATAAGTGCTACCCTGTGCCGATGAAAACGCATGTCGAAGTCGATGACGATCTGCTGCAGGAGGTTCTCCGCCTTGGAGCCTTCGAAACGAAGAAGGCGGCCATCAACGCTGCTCTCGTCGAGTTGTCGAAATCCCTGAAGCGTCGGGAACTGCTCGCGCTGCGCGGCAAGGTCCGCTGGCACGGCGACCTCGATCAGCTACGGACGGCCCGCGATAGGAGTGCGGGCGGTGCTGGTTGACACCTCGGTCTGGATCGACTTCTTCAATGCTCACGATTCCGCTGAAGCGCAATTGCTGGCTGAATTGATCGCAGACGGGGAGCTCATCGAGATCCCGGGAATCGTACTTGTCGAGGTGCTCTCAGGTCTTCGCAGCGAAGCCGAGGCAGCCCGCATCGGTCATCTGCTGGAAGCCTTCGACGAACTGCCCGAAGCCGATCGCGGGGACTGCCTGGAAGCCGCACGGATTTTTCGGGCGTGTCGATCGCGAGGACGAACGATCCGTTCGACTGTCGACTGCCTGATTGCGCAGGGATGCCTGCGGCACGATCTCACCTTGTTGACCAAGGATCGCGATTTTCGCGCCATCGCCGAATGCACCGGCCTTCGGCTCGTGGAGCCTTCTACCTGATGTCCATTCACGTTTCCCCTTCGATTTTCAAGGCCTACGACATCCGCGGCATCGTCGGCGACACACTTACCGAAGACGTCGTGCGGTCGATCGGTCTCGCCCTCGGCGCGCAGGCGCGCGAGGCGGACATGCGCGAGACGGTGATCGGACGCGACGGGCGCTTGTCCGGGCCGTCGCTGTCGACAGCGCTGGCCGAGGGGTTTCGCGACGCGGGCATCGACGTGATCGACATCGGCATGGTGCCCACGCCGGTCGTCTACTACGCCACTTTCGAACTGGATACCGGTACCGGAGTGGCGGTGACCGGCAGTCACAATCCTCCCGATTACAACGGCCTGAAGATGGTGATCGCGGGCGACGCGATCTACGGCGAGGCGATCCAGCGTCTGCGCGAAGCGATCGCTTCGGGTGCGCTCGCGGCGGTGCCGGCGCGCGAGCGCGGGAGCCTGCGCAGCGAAGACGTTCTTTCGCGCTATATCGATCGCGTCGTCGGCGACGTGAAGCTCGTGCGTCCGATGAAGATTGCGATCGACTGCGGCAACGGCGTCGCGGGCGCGGTCGCTCCTCGGCTCTTTCGCGCGCTCGGCTGCGAGGTGACCGAGCTGTTTTGCGAGGTCGATGGAACCTTCCCGAACCATCATCCCGATCCGGCGCACCCGGAGAATCTGCAGGATCTGATCCGCTGCCTGCGCGAGACCGACGCGGAAGTCGGCCTTGCCTTCGACGGCGACGGCGACCGGCTCGGCGTCGTGACGAAGGACGGCAACATCATCTGGCCCGACCGGCAGCTGATGCTGTTCGCGCAGGACGTGCTCTCACGCAATCCCGGCGCGGAAATCATCTACGACGTCAAATGCAGCCGGCACGTCGCGTCCTTCGTTCGCGCGCATGGCGGGCGTCCGACGATGTGGCGCACCGGGCATTCGCTCATCAAGGCGAAACTGAAGGAAAGCGGGGCGCCGCTCGCCGGCGAGATGAGCGGGCATGTTTTCTTCAGGGAGCGCTGGTACGGATTCGACGACGGGCTTTATACCGGCGCGCGGCTGCTCGAGATTCTTTCGCGGGTGCAGGATCCGGGCGCGGTGCTGAACGCCTTGCCTGATTCTCCGGCTACTCCGGAACTGCACCTGAAAACGGCCGAGGGCGAGAATTTCTCGCTGGTGGAGAAACTGCAGCGCGAAGCGCGCTTCGAGGGTGCGACCGAGGTCATCACGATCGATGGCGTGCGCGTGGAATATCCGGACGGTTTCGGGCTCGCGCGGCCGTCGAATACGACGCCGGTGGTGGTGATCCGTTTCGAGGCGGACACGCCGGCGGCGCTGGGGCGGATCCAGGCCGATTTCAGGCGTGCGATTCGTGGGGTGGCGCCTGAGGCGGTGCTTCCTTTCTAGGAAGCGCCGCGATTGCAGGACTGGGCGTACCGTTCTTGCTCAGCGGTATCCCATGCGGTAAAGTAGTGTTTGTCACTACTTTCTGGTCTTCAAGATGCGAAGCGTCAGCGCTGCCGACGCAAATCGGCATTTCTCCACTCTATTGAAAGAGGTCTCCCGCGGCGGACGGATCACCGTTCTTTCCCGCGGGAAGGCGGTGGCCGCGATTGTCCCCGTCACGGAGATGCAGCGCGAGCGCCGCGAGGCAAGGAATGCCTTGTTGAAGCGCCTGCGCTCGCAGATTTCATCCGGTAAGCGTACCTGGACACGCGAGGAACTGTACGAGCGATAAGCAGTGCGGATCGCACTCGATACCAATCTCCTCGCGTATGCCGAAGGTGCCGGCGAAGCTACCCGTTGCGACACCGCACGCGAGTTGATCGGTCTCCTACCGGACAACGCAGCGGTCGTTCCGGCGCAGGTCCTGGGAGAGCTTTACAACGTCCTTACGAAGAAGTTGCTGCGCACCCGCCGGTACGCTCGTACCGCGGTTCTCGAATGGGCGGACAGTTTCGAGGTGATCGATTCTTCATGGCGCGCATTTCAGGCGGCGCTCGATCTCTGCACGGATCATGAATTGCAGGTCTGGGACGCGTTGATTCTTGCCGTTGCCGCCGAGAACCAGTGCCGGATCCTGCTCAGCGAGGATTTTCAACCGGGGTTCACATGGCGTGGCGTCACTGTGGTGAATCCATTCGCCGAGCGCCAGGACGCATTGCTCGAACGCGCACTTCGGGCCGACTGATCGGCGATCGAACCCGCCGCCCGAAGCCCCTCACTGAATCCGGTAATCCTCGCGCGATTTTCCCTGCGCCTCGAGCGCGGCCAGCCAGCGAGGCGTGCGGCCCCGGCCGCTCCAGGTTTCGCCGGTCTTGGTGTTGCGGAACTTCGGCGCCACCGGCTTGCGCGTTGCAGCCGCCTTCTTCGCGCCGCGTCCGCGACGCGGGCGGTACTGGGCGAGCTCGTCGATGGTGACGTCAAGCTTCTTCATCAGCGTCACGACCTGTCCGACAGCTTTTTTCTTCTTCTCGTCGGCGGCGGCTTCGAGTTTCGCGGCCTGCGCTTCGAGTTTTTCGATCTGCTTGCGAATGGATCCGTAAGAACGACGCGGCATTTTCTTTTTCGACTCCTCGGTTGGAACCTCGTTTCGGCGGATTCGACATGATCCGCGCGTTGCCGAATACTGCCACAAGGCGAGCCGGGAGCGCGTTGCAATATCGGCAGTTCGGGTTATCTCTCCCGTTGCAGGGCGAGCGCGATGGCCGTACGCCAGTCGGGGAGAGGGCGCGCGAATGCCGATTCGTATCTCGACGGATCGAGCACCGACCACGGCGGGCGTCGTGCGGGTCGATTCGCGGCTCGTTCGTTCGTCGCCTCGATTCGAGGGGCGTTCTCCGCGGAGAGGATGCCCGCATCGATTGCCTGTACGACGAATTCCCGGCCGAATTCGTGCCATGTCGTTTGTCCCCGGCATGACAGGTGATAAACGCCGCTTGCAGGTTCCCGCGAAGACCGAACACGCCCGATCGCGAGCACGACTTCGCGGGCGAGCAACTGGACCGGGTTCGGCACGCCGATGCGATCGGCGGCCAATGCGATGGTGCGCCCCGCATTGCGTGGATCGAGCAGGGTGGCGGCGAGATTGCGCTCGCTGCCGCCGTACAGCCAGCTGATCCGGAATATCCAGTGCGACGGGCTTTCCGCAGCGATCGCTCTTTCGCCGCGCAGCTTGCTTTCGCCGTAGATCGACAGCGGCGCAGCCGGATCTTCCTCGCGATAGGGGCGGCGCAATTCGCCGTCGAAAACGAAATCGGTCGAGAAATGTACGAGATGCGCGTTTGCGCGGCGTGCCGTTTTCGCGAGCGCGCCGGGCAGTTCGGCGTTGATGCGCATCGCTTCGAGCGGTTCGCGCTCGCAGCGGTCGACGTCGCTCGTCGCGATGCAGTTGACGACGACGTCGGGTTTCCACGTTTCGAACCATCGCTCGGTCGCATCGAGCGGCTTTTCGATGTCGAGCGCGAGAGCGTCGCGCGACGGGGTAAGGAGTTCGATCGCGGAGGGGGGCACCGACGCGACGGCGTGTTCGCGCGTTGCGGGTCGTTCGGCCGAATGCGTCTGCGATAGTGGTTCAACGGCTTTCGCGATCGCCGTGCCGAGGCGCCCGGTGGCGCCGAGCAGCAGGACGCGGCGTGCGGTCGTCATCGTTGCGTGGGCGATCGGGGATCGGCCGATTCGAATACCGGCGCGTCGTCCCATCCAGGCGCCGAGCGATCGCGCGCGGAAAGCAGCGGCTCGCGTCCTTCGAGCGGCCAGTCGATGCCGAGTTCGGGCGAATCCCAACGCAGTGCGCATTCGGCCCGCGCGACGCGCGGCGCCGTCATGGCGTAGAGCACGACGACGTCGTCGAGCGCGAGAAATCCGTGGGCGAAGCCCGGCGGTATCCACAGCGTCTGCAGCGACTCGGCACGCATCTCGAAGACGAAGCTCCTGCCGAAGCTCGCGGAGGACCGCCGCAGGTCGACGATCGCGTCGAACAGGCGGCCCTGCACGACCTGGACGAGCTTGCCCTGCGGCGCTTCGAGCTGGTAGTGCAGGCCGCGCAATACGCCTCGTCGGCTCGCGCCGAGGTTCTGCTGCACGATGCGCACGTCGCCGGCGTGGGCGCGCAGCGCGTCGAGGCGGAAAGTCTCGGCGAGCCAGCCGCGTTCGTCGCGATGCGCTTCGGATTCGAAGAGCGCCCAGCCGCTCGGGTGCGCGCTGCGCAGCTTCATGGAGGATTCTCGATGCCGAGGTCGATCGGCGCGAGCCGGGCGCGAACGGTGGCGCGCAGACCTTCGTCCAGGCTCACCTGCGGAGCCCATCCTGTTTCGTCGCGCAGCTTGCGGTCGTCGAGCGCGTAGCGGCGATCGTGTCCGGGGCGGTCGGCGACGAAGCGGATGCGTTCGTTTGGCGCGGCCTTCGAAGGAGCGGGCGCGCTCCGGGCGTTGCGCATCGTCTGCGAATGCGCCTCGCTTTCGATCTCGAAGGCGTCGATCAGGCGCTCGACGAGCTGGCGGTTCGTCACGCTCTGGTGCCCGGCGACGTTGTACGTCTCGCCGGGCCGGCCCTGCTCGAGCACCGCTCGCAGCGCCGATACGTGGTCGCTGACGTACAGCCAGTCGCGTACCGCGAGTCCGTCGCCGTACAGCGGCACCGGCTCGTCGGCGAGCAGACGGTCGATCGCCAGCGCGACGAGCTTCTCCGGATGCTGTCCCGGGCCGTAGGTGTTCGAGCCGCGCGTGACGAGCGTGGGCAGGCTGTGCGTTTCGTGGAAGGCGGCGACGAAATGGTCGGCGGCGGCCTTGGAGGCCGCGTACGGGTTGCGCGGACGGTACGGCGCGTTCTCGTCGCAGGGAGCGTCGCCGGGGGCGAGCGAGCCGAACACCTCGTCGGTGGAGCAGTGCAGGAACCGAAAGCGTGCGGCCTCGGCGGCGGGCAGCCGCGCGAGATGGGCGCGCGCGGCCTGCAGCAGCACGAGCGTGCCGAGCGCGTTCGTTCGCCCGAAGACGGTCGCATTGACGATCGCGCGATCGACATGCGTCTCGGCGGCCAGGTGAACGATGGCGCGCGGGCGGTGCTCGGCGAGCAGGGCGGCCACGAGCGGCGCGTCGCAGACGTCGCCGTGCACGAAGCGGTAGCGGGGGTCGGTGGCGAACGCGGCGAGCGCTTCGGGCCGCGCGGCGTAGGTGAGCACATCGAGGTTCAGCAGCGGCTCTTCGCTGCTTTCGAACCATTCGACGACGAATCGGGCGCCGATGAAGCCGCAGCCGCCGGTGAGGAGGATCATCGGGCGAGAATATCCAAAATCGGGAGGGCGGTTGCCCGCCGGCCGGACGGAAATGGCCCATGTTACACTTCGTCGTGTAACTTTTGGTTTACGGATGACTGTGAAAGCGACCACTCGGGATCTGAGGCTGCGCACCAAGGAGTTGATCGCCGCGACCGCACGGGGCGAGGAAGTCGTCATCACATTTCGCGGCGAGCCGAGGGCGAAACTGATCGGTTGGCAGAGTGCAGAGCGGCCGAAGGCCGCGTCGGGCGCTCGCAATCCCGCTTTCGGCCTTTGGGCGGATCGCGGAGAGGATGTCGAACGGCAAGTGCGTGCCTTGCGCGAACTGCGGCCTGCGGCACGGTGCTGATCGACACCGATGTCCTGATCTGGAACCTTCGAGGCAACGAGAGGGCGGCATCCCTTCTGGATGAGAACGTCCCTTTTTCGATTTCCGTGGTCAGTTATATGGAATTGCTGCAAGGCTTGCGCGACAAGAGCGAGTTGCGCGTTCTTCGTCGCGCGATCCGGTTCTGGAAAGCCGACATCATTCAAATCGATGCCGATATCTCCCATCGGGCGGCATTTCTGGTCGAAGAATATGCGCTGAGCCATTCCATGCAGATGGCCGACGCGTTGATCGCGGCAACGGCATTGTCGCTCGGTACGACGCTGGTAACGGCCAACGATCGGCACTACCGCCATGTCGAGGAGTTGGACCTGCGGGTCTTTCGTCCCTGAGCAGGCGCACTGCCGACATCGAGGAGCGCGTCTTCGGTGTCATTCGAGGCCCTAGAATAGCCGCGGTTCCTTTACGAGACGGGCGGTTTTCGCGCGACATGGCACGATGGCTCTACACGATCGCCTGGTACCTGGCGATGCCGTGGCTGTTCGTGCACCTGCTGTGGCGTTCGCGTCGCCAGCCCGGCTATCGGCGTCATCTCGGCGAGCGCTTCGGCGCGCACGCGCCGCGCGGCGATCTGCAGCCGCTCATCTGGCTGCATGCGGTGTCGGTGGGCGAGACGCGCGCGGCGCAGCCGCTGGTCGATGCGCTGCTCGGGCGCTATCCGAATCACGAGCTGCTGATCACGCACATGACGCCCACGGGGCGCGAGGCGGGTGCGGCGCTCTTCTCGCATCCGCGCATCCATCGCGCGTATCTGCCCTACGACTATCCGTTCGCCGTGCGCCGTTTCCTGCATGCATGGCGCCCTTCGGTGGGCCTGCTGATGGAGACCGAGCTGTGGCCGAACCTCGTTGCGATCGCGCACGAGGAGGGCGTGCGGATGGCGCTGGTGAACGCGCGGCTGTCCGAACGGTCGCTGCGCAAGGGGCAGCGCTGGGCGCGGCTGATCGAGCCGGCGCTGACCACGCTGGACCTCGTGCTGGCGCAGTCGGCCGACGACGCGAGCCGGCTCGCGCAGCTCGGGCGCACCGACGCACGCGTGATCGGCAACCTGAAGTTCGACGTCGGCGCGGCGCCGAAGCTCGAGGCGCTGGGCCACCAGTGGCGCATCGACTGGCTCGCGCGCCCGCGTGTCGGCGGTCTTCCGCGCTTCTGCGTGGTCGCCGCGAGCACGCGCGACGGCGAGGAGGCGCTGCTGCTCGATGCGTGGGCTTCGGCGTTGAAGCCGCCGTCGCTCGCCAGCCGCTTTCCGCCGCTGCTGGTGATCGTCCCGCGCCACCCGGAGCGCTTCGACGCCGTGGCGGAGCTCATCGAGTCGCGCGGCTGGCGCTTCGAGCGGCGCAGCCGCATCGCCGACGGGGTTCCCTGCGATGCGCAGATCGTGCTCGGCGATTCGATGGGCGAGATGCCCGCGTGGTATGCGCTGGCCGACGTGTCGATCATCGGCGGTTCGCTGCTGCCCTTCGGCGGGCAGAACCTGATCGAGGCGTGTGCGGCAGGCGTTCCGGTGATCGTCGGGCCGCACACCTTCAATTTCGCCGAAGCCGCCGAGCGGGCGATCGACGCCGATGCGGCGATTCGCGTGCCGGATGCGGCGCGCGCGGTGAAGGAGGCGCTCGACGTCGTGCTCGATGCAGAGCGACGCCAGTCGATGAGCGATCGGGCGCTCGCCTTCGCGGCCCGCCATCGCGGCGCGACCGACCGGACGATGAGCGCGCTCGAGCCGCTGCTGCGTGCCGAGCGCTGAGGACAGGCGGGCGGCGCGGGCGAGCGATCAGCGGCGGGCGGGTCTCTTCGGTGCGGCGAATGCGGGCGCCGTCGGTGCGGCGCTCGCGGGAGGCGACGAAGTCGTGGGCGGCGGCAACGGCGTCGTCGACGGCGACGGCGACGGCGTGCCTGGCTCCTGCTGTCCCGGCGCCGGCGGCGCGAGCAGCGCATCGACCGCAGCCACGTCGTCCTCGCCGAGCGCGCCCGCCGTGGACTTCAACTGCAGCCCGTTGACGATGACGTCGTAGCGCGCGCGCGCGAGGTCGCGCCGCGTGCTGAACAGCTGCTGCTGCGCGTTCAGTACGTCGATGTTGATGCGCACGCCCACCTGGTAGCCGAGCAGGTTCGATTCGAGCGCGAGCTGGCTCGAGCGTTCGGCGGCCTCGAGCGCGCTCACCTGCGCGAGGCTGCTGTTCACGCCGAGATACGCCTGCCGCGTGGCCTGTTCGATCTGCCGGCGCGTGGTTTCGAGATCCGATTGCGAACGATCGAGCAGCGCCGCTGCCTCGCGCACGCTGGCTTCGATTCCGCCGCCGGTGTACAGCGGCACCGACAACTGCACTCCCACGGAGGCCGTGTTCGTGCGCAGCCCGAGCGCGGCCAGCGTGGCGTTCTCGTTGCGCGCGAGCGAGCCGACGAGGTCCACCGACGGGTACTTCGCGTAGCGCCGCCGTTCGATCTCCCGGCGCGCGATGTCGACGTTCACGCGCTGCTGCTGCACGGCGAGGCTGCTGTCGGTGGCCTGCCGCACCCATTCGGCCTCGCTGGCCGGCTGCGGCGGTTGCAGCAGTACGCCGCGGCGCAGGACGTCGAGTTCGCCGGTGGGCCGGCCGACGAGCTGGGCGAGAAGCGCGCGCTGCACGTCGAGGGCGTTGACCGCCGCGATCTCCTGCGCGACCGTCAGATCGAAACGCGCCTGCGCCTCCTGCTGGTCGGTGATCGTCGCGGTACCGACCTCGAAATTGCGCTTGGCCGCTTCGAGCTGCTCGGCGATCGCGCGCTTCTGCGCGCGGATCGTCCCGAGATTGTCCTGTGCGGCGAGCACGTCGAAGTAGGCGCGCGAGACGCGAAGGATGAGGTCCTGCTGCGCCTGCGCGTACTGCGCCTCGGCGATGCCGACGGCGAGCTTGCTCTGTTCCCATGCCTGCTGCTCGGGCAGGCTGAGCAGCGGCACCGAAAGCTGGATCGCGTAGGCCTGCGACGTGAAGCTCTGGTCGGGACCGCGGTTCGGGTCCACGCGCAGGCGATTCGCTCCGGCGGTGGCGCCGACCGCCGGCAGCAGTTGCGAGCGCGCCTGCGGAACGCGTTCGCGGGTGGCTTCGAGCTGCGAGCGCGCGGCGGCGACCTGCGCGTCGTTGGCCAGCGCATCGCGCCAGGCCTGCATCAGGTCGAGCGCGCAGGCGGGCAGTGCGGGCGCGGCGAGCATCAGCCCCGCGATGGCGTTGGCGAGCGCCTTCGCGGCCGTCTTCGGTTTCATCGCTTGCTCTCCTGGAACGCCGCGTTCAGCGTCAGTAGCGAACGACCGCAGGATCGACTTCCCGCGCCCAGGCATCGATGCCTCCCGACAGGTTGTAGACGCGCTCGAAGCCGCGGTGCTGCAGGAACAGCGCGACCTGCGCACTGCGTGCGCCGTGATGACAGATGCAGACGATGGGACGCTGCGTCGGGAGTTCGGCGATGCGCGACGGTATCTCCCGCATCGGCACGTGCATCGCATCCGGGAAAGGACTGGTCGCGACCTCCCATGCCTCGCGCACGTCGAGCAGCAGCAGCGGCTCGTCGCGAAGCCGGGAAGCGAGCGCGCGCGGGGTGATCTGCTGCATGCTCGACGAAGCTTTCGCGCGGCATCAGAAGCGGAAGCGGTCGCGTTGCGGGAACTCGCGCAGCGGCGGCGCCGCGGTTTCGAACAGCTTCTCGCTGTGGAACTCGCGCTCGCCGGTGCGAACGATGCGCTGCGCGCTCATCACCGGCGGCTCGCCGACGATCGCGATGAGCCGACCGCCCGGGTTCAGCCGCTGCATCAGCGTATCGGGAACGAACTGCACCGAGCCCGACAGCACGATGACGTCGAAGCCGCCCTCGGCCGCGACGTCCAGGCCGTTGCGATGCTCGACGCTGACGTTGCCCACGCCGGCCTTCTTCAGGTTCGAGCGCGCGAAGCGGCACAGGTCTTCGCGAAGCTCGCAGGTGGTCACCTGGCGCGCGAACTGCGCGAGCAGTGCGGCCATGTGTCCTGATCCCGCACCGATCTCGAGCACCGAATGCACGCGTTCGGGCAGCACCGACTGCAGCATGCGCGCCTCCAGCTTCGGCGAGAGCATCCTCTCGCCGGTGGCGACGCCGTCGAGCGTCAGCGGAAGCTCGAGGTCGCTGAACGCGAGCGCGCGGTATGCGGGCGGAACGAAGTCTTCACGGTGAACGGCGAACAGCGTCTCGAGCACGTCGGGGTCGAGTACGTCCCATGGACGGATCTGCTGCTCGACCATGTTGAAACGGGCGCGTTCGAAGTCCATGAGGGGCGCGGGAGAGAGGGGAAGTGGCGGCATTCTAGCAATCAGGTTTCGAGGGACAGCGTGCGCAGCACGTAGGCCAGGTGCGTGTCGAGGAAACGCTCGATCGGGATGTCGAAGTCGGGCGGGCAACACGGCGCGATCGAGTGTTCCCAGATCGCACGCAACACCAGGGGCGACATCCACAGCGGCGCGGACGCCTCGACGTCGATCTCGCGGAATTCGCCGAGCGAGATGCCGCGGCGCACGATCGAGGCGAGCGCGACCATCACGGGGAGGATCACTTCCTGCTGGAAGAAGCGCGCGAGTTCGGGGAAGTTGCCCGATTCGGCGACCACGAGCTTGGCGATGCCGGCGTAGCGGGTGGCGCCCACCGTTTCCCACCATTTGCGGAAGAAGAGCCGCAGCTGCTCGGCGCAGGGCGCCTCCGAGCGGCGGATCTCCTCGGCGAAAGCGTCGATCAGCGGGATGAGATTGGCGCGCACCACTGCCTTCAGCAGCTCTTCCTTGTTCGCGTAGTAGAGATACAGCGTGCCCTTGCTGACGCCGGCGCGTTGCGCGACGTCTTCCAGGCGCGTGGCGGCGAAGCCGCGATCGACGAAGAGATCGAGGGCCGCTTCCAGCAGCTCGCCGGGGCGCGCGTCCTTGCGGCGGGCCCAGCGGCGTGTGGCGCGGGCCGGCGCGGGCCGGTCGTTCGCGGGCGGCGCGGCGGGGGCGGGGGGCGGCATCGATTAAATGACTCCGAAGTCAGTTAGTCTAGCGAGTGCCCGCATGGGGTGCAAGCGGGTAAGATCGGCCGGTTCGAACCGAGCTCGGCTTCTTTCCGGAATGTCCCCCGAACACCCGCTGCTGTCCGTCGGCGCTCCCGATTCCGCTCCTTCACTGCAAAGTCTGCTCTACCAGGCGAGTCGCCGGGCTACCGCCGACCTGCAGCGGGTGATCGGAAGCGACG
>CALCZN010000141.1:0-10223 GCA_937903095.1 uncultured Burkholderiales bacterium | reverse complement strand
ACGTGATCGCCTTTCCCTTCGCCGCGGGCGTCTTCTACCCGCTGACGATCAGCCCGCAATTGGCGGCGCTCGCGATGTCCGGCAGCTCGCTGATCGTCGCAGCCAATGCGCTGCTGCTCAAGCGTGCGAACGTCGAGGGGCTGAAGTAAGGAACGGCCTGGCTCTCCGCTGGACCCTCAGGCGGCCTTCGCCCCGAACAGCGTCTCGATCAGCGGGCATTCCGGCCGCGTGCCGTCCGCACATCGGACGACGACGCCCCTCAGCACTCGCTCCATGCGCTTGAGGTCGGCGATCTTCGCACGCACCTCGGCGAGATGAGCTGCGGCCAGATCCCGCGCCTCGGCACAGGGCTGGTCACTCTCGTCGACGAGATGCAAGAGCGCGCGGACCTCGTCGAGGCTGAAGCCCAGCTCGCGCGCCCGCAGGACGAAGCGGAGCCGCCGCTCATGATAGGCGTCGTAACGACGATAGCCGGCGGTCGTGCGCGGCGGCGCGGGCAGCAGCCCGATCTTCTCGTAATAGCGCACGGTTTCGAGATTGCAGCCTGTTCGCCGGGCGAGCTCGGCCCGCTGAAGGCCCTTCCTGTCGGAACCGTCGGACATTGCGAACTTCCCGCTTGACTCTGTAATCGCTACAGACTTCAAAGTACCGTGCACAAGTATCTCAGCAAGGAAGGCGCGGCCCGACATGGATGCATCGCGGCACGGAACGGCGGAAATAGTGCCGACCGCAGGGAACGTGATGACCTCGGCGCGTGGCGAGAGCGCCCGGCCGCGCCTGGTCGCCCTCGGCGGCATGCTCGGCGCGCTCGCGGCCTCGTCGTGCTGCATCGTGCCGCTCGTCCTGTTCAGCCTCGGCGTCGGGGGCGCCTGGGTCGGCAATCTGACGGCGCTCGCCCCCTATAAGCCGTTGTTCGTCGCTGCAACGACTGGCGTCCTCGGCTACGGCTTCTACCTCGTCTACTGGAAGCCGCGGAGAGCCTGCGCCAACGGTGCCGCCTACGCTACGCTCGTCCCCAGCCGCCTCGTCCGGACTGCACTCTGGATCGCGACGGTGCTCGTTGCAGCCGCGTTCGCGTTCGATTACGTCGCCCCGCTGTTGCTGCCCTTTTGATTTCGAAGGAACTCGCATGAAGAAGCGCTCGAGCACCATTGTCCTGATCGTCTCGATGATGACGACTCCCGCCGCGTTTGCCGCGGAACGTATCGTGACCTTCGGCGTCGACAACATGACCTGCGCCTCGTGCCCCTACATCGTGAAGACCACGATGGCGGCGGTTCCAGGCGTCGCGAACGTGACGGTCTCCTTCGAGTCCAAGACCGCGACAGTGACGTTCGACGACGCGAAGACGAACCCCGGTGCGATCGCGGCCGCGAGCAGCAGTGCCGGCTTCCCTGCCCACGAGAGGTCGCAGGGTAGTTGAGATGAACGACGCGCCCTACCCCATACCGACATTCGACTCCGCGTCGAAGAGCACGACCGAAGCGCCTCACCGCTTCCCCGGGAGCAGTCGTAATGCACACACCTACGATCTCGCCGTGATCGGCGCCGGCTCGGCCGGCTTCTCGGCCGCGATCACGGCCGCCGATCAGGGCGCACAGGTCGTGCTCGTCGGCAGCGGCACGATCGGCGGCACTTGCGTCAACATCGGCTGCGTACCGTCGAAGACCCTGATCCGCGCCGCCGAGACGCTTCACAACGCTGGCATGACAGCGCGCTTCGCCGGCATCACGGCCGAGGCCAAACTGACCGACTGGAGCAGAACCGTTCAGCAGAAGGACGCGCTCGTTTCCTCGCTGCGCCACGCCCGGTACATCGATCTGCTGTCGGCGTACAACGCAATCACCTATCGAGAAGGGCTGGCACGCGTGGTCGAGGGCGGTGTCGAGGTGGAGGGCTCGCGTATCCCCGCTGCCAAAATCATCATCGCAACCGGTGCGCGACCGGCGATCCCTGCGATCCCGGGGATCGAGACCGTACCGTACCTCACGAGCACGACGGCGCTCGACCTCCAGGAGCTGCCGCGCTCGCTGCTCGTCATCGGCGGCGGATACGTCGGGGCTGAACTGGCTCAGATGTTTGCCCGCGCCGGGGTCGAGGTGACGCTCGTCTGCCGGTCGCGGCTGCTCCCCCAGGCCGAGCCCGAGATCGGAGCGGCTCTGCAGCGGTATTTCGAGGAGGAAGGGATCACGGTGGTACCCGGCATCGCCTACCGGGCGATCCGCAAGACCGCGGGTGATGTTTCCTTGACCCTTGCGCGCGACGGCCAGGACGTTTCGATCGACGCCGAGCAGGTGCTGATTACCACCGGGCGTAGCCCCAACGTCGAAGGACTGGGGCCCGAGGACGGCAGTATCGCGGTCTCGCCAAAGGGCGCCATCATCGTCGACGACTACATGCGCACGACGAAGGCCGGCGTCTATGCTGCCGGCGACGTTACCGGCCGCGACCAGTTCGTCTATATGGCCGCTTATGGGGCCAGGCTCGCGGCCAGGAACGCACTCCACGGCGACAGCCTGCGCTACGGCAACAGTGCCATGCCCGCCATCGTGTTCACCGACCCGCAGGTGGCAAGCGTCGGTCTGACCGAGGCGGCGGCGCGAGCTGCCGGTCATACCGTTCGCGTGTCGACAATCGGCCTCGACATGGTGCCGCGCGCCCTTGCCGCACGCGACGTGCGCGGTCTCATCAAGCTCGTGGCCGACGCCGGAAGTGCTCGCCTGCTCGGCGCGCACATACTCGCCCCCGAAGGCGCCGACAGCATTCAGACCGCGGCGCTCGCGATCCGTCAGAGCCTTACCGTCGATGACCTCGCGGACATGATCTTTCCGTATCTCACTACAGTCGAGGGGCTGAAGCTCGCCGCACTCGCATTCGACAAGGACGTAAACAAGTTGTCGTGCTGCGCGGGCTGAGCAGATGCCCGAGAAGGCGAGGCTCGTCGCAATCACAGATGCGGTCGGAACCAACACTCACGCGCGGATGCCAAGCAGGTAACGCGCCTAAGACTGCGGCGATGCGAGCGGCTCGGCTCACACCGGCTCCTCGTCGGCGGCCGCCTCCAGGATCTCCTTGCCACCGCGAGCGGCAATCAAAGCAACTGCAACGCCAAGCACGAGGTCCGGCACGTTCGAACCGAGCCACATCACCAAAGCGCCTGACAGGACCGTGCCGAGGTTCACGATCGAATCGTTGCTCGTGAAAATCGCCGATGCCTTGAAATGGACTTCCTCCGTTCCATGGCGCCTCAGCAGCCGCAAGCAAATGATGTTGAGCACGGCGTTGACGCCTGCCATGATCATCATCGCTGCCCCGATCGGCGGTTCGCCCCCGAAGAACCGGCGGAAAACCTCGAGCAGCAGAAGCATGGAGAGTCCGATCAACAACCACCCCGACAGGCGGGCCGCGCGGACCTTTGCCTGCGGCGACCGCCCGATCGCGTAAAGACTCAGCGCGTATACGGCGGCATCGGCCAGGTTATCCAGCGCGGCGCCGATCAGCGCGGTCGACATAGCCCATACGCCAACGGCGGCGCCGGCGGCGCACTGCCCGAGATTGATGCCGAGCACCTTCTGCAGCGTCCGTCGCTCGCCCGCGTTGCGCGCGTCTGAATGCGCCCCTTGCTCCGCCGCGATGTCATCGTCGATCATGGAGCCCTTCCTTGCCTGCCGCGGTCCGCTTGCCGGCCGCGCATGCCGTACAGTGTTCACTTCTCATGGTGAACATCACATGAAGATCGGCGAACTGGCACAAGCCACACAGACAGACATCCAGACCATTCGTTTCTACGAGCGGGAGAAACTGCTTCGCCCGCTCGGACGCACCGCGGGCAACTACCGCGTCTACGATGAGTCGGACGTGCACCGGCTCGCCTTTATCCGGCATTGCCGCTCGCTCGATATGTCGCTCGACGAAATCCGGCTGCTGCTGCGGTTCGTCGACGGCCCGGCGGAGGGTTGCGCCCCGGTGAATGACTTGCTCGATGAGCACTTGCGACAGGTCGATCGGCGCATACGGGAGCTGAAACGGTTGCGCAGCCAGCTGCAAGCGCTGCGCGACTGCTGCGGGGGCGAACGCGCAGCAGCCGAATGCGGCATCCTCCAGGGTCTCGCTGTCCCCGCGGCACGCGGCGCGCCAGCCAAGCGCCGTTCCGGCTGAGCTCAGAAAACGCTCAGGGTCAGGGCAACAACTGATCATTGTCGTAACGCGTTCGCAGAGGGTGGCGAACCGAACGTGTTGCCATTGAACGATGTGGCAATGAGCACCGCGATGGCCAGCGTGATCGAGATGTCGGCCACGTTGAACGCCGGCCAGTGAAAGCCGGCCCAATGAAAGTCGAGGTAGTCGACGACGTAGCCGCGTACGATGCGTTCGATCGCGTTGCCGAGCGCGCCGCCGATCACCAGGCTGTAGACGAGCGCCTCGCCACGAGGCAAGGGCTGGCGCAGCAGCCATAGCAGAACGCCGGATACCATCAATGCGATTCCGATGAAGAGGTAGCGCTGCCAGCCTCCGGCATTCGCAAGAAAGCTGAACGCGGCACCGGTATTCCAGTGGTGCACGATGTTGAAGAAGTCGGTGACGGGGATCGAGATTCCGTACGGAAGGCCGCTGTGCACCGCGGCCTTGATAATCAGATCGAGGCCCGCGATCGCGAAGCCCAGTGTCCACCAGCCGTAAGGGCTTGGCCCTTGTGGCTCCGATGAGACCCGGATAAACCCACTCAGCCGTTCCCGGGACAGTTGCAGCAACCTGTGCTGTAACGGTTCGAACGGGACAACGATCCGCCGCGCAATCGCCGCGCAGGACAGGCCGATGATCCACCCCATCACGATGTCGGCCGGAAAGTGCAGGCCTTGCGCGATACGCGACCACCCAACCGCGAGGACGAACGCGACCATCACGACGCGGGCGGCACGCGACAGAACTGGCCAAAGCGCTGCGGCCAGGAGCGCGACATAGACCGAATGCCCGCTCGGCAGGCTGCCCGTCGACGGGCGCGTGCCGAGGACCGGTTCGGCGACGGCCATGACCTCGAACGGACGCGGCAGATTCAACGCGTGCTTCAGCGCCCAGGTCACAACGAAGGCCATCAGCGCGGACAGCACGAAGCGCCGCATCTGGCAGTCGATCGCTTCGGCGTTTCGCGTGTCGTCGGGGCGCCGAGACCGCCATGCCATCGCAGACAGCACAAGCGGCGCACCCCAGTAGCTCCCCACAGTGCTGACCAGCCAGGCAAGAGCACCGATCGAGGCGGCTTCAGGCTGCAACCAATCCAGCAGCGCCCGGTTCGCTCCGGCCCAGTCGTAGAGAAAGAATTTCAAGTTCAGATCCACGGGTTCACATCAGGCGCACCAGCTAGCTAGCTGTCACTACGCGCCCACGCCTCGAGTTGCTGGTAGTTCGTCTCGCCGACATGCCGGCGCACGGGAGAACCCCGCCGGTCGAAGACGATCGTGAACGGCAGGACGCCCTTGTCGTTGCCCAAGCTCTTCATCAGGTCAATGCCTTCGAGACCGGCAAGTGCGACCGGAAAGCCCACGCGTACCCGATCGAGAAACTGCACGACGGCCGCCTCGTTGTCGATCACCAGTCCGAGCACCTACCAGCCGTGCGAGGCGAAGTTGCGATGAAAGCGATCAAGCTCGGGCATCTCCTTGACGCAAGGTGCGCACCAGCTGGCCCAGAAGTTGAGAACCAGCGCACTGCCTCGCACCAACGACCTGGCGAACTCGGCGCCGCCTGACTGCGGGAACTGAAGCTGCCAGATGTCCGAGGCCCGGCCCTGCGACGGGCCGTCCGCGCCTGCGATCGGCGCCTGCTTCTTCCACAGTTGCCAAGCCACCCCGGCCGAGGCCGCAGCGGCCGCCTGCCGCCAGCCACACGCGACGCCGCTCGCGATTCCTTGTCATGCGACGTCGCGCTGCCGCAGAAGGCGCAGGCCGTTGAAGACGACGAGCAGGCTCGCGCCCATATCGGCGAACACGGCCATCCACATCGTCGCCTGGCCGGTGAAGGTGAGCGCCAGGAACACCACCTTGATGCCGAGCGCAAGCACGATGTTCTGCGTCAGCACCCGCGCGGTCGTGCGCGACAGGCGGATGAAGCCCGGAATCTTGCGCAGGTCGTCGTCCATCAGCGCGACGTCGGCGGTCTCGATGGCCGTGTCGGTGCCGGCCGCGCCCATCGCGAACCCGATGTCGGCGCGCGCCAGCGCCGGCGAGTCGTTGATGCCGTCGCCGACCATGCCCACGGCACGTCCGCGCATGGCCTCGGCCTCGACGACCTTCAGCTTGTCTTCCGGCAACTGGTCGCCGCGCGCCTCGTCGATGCCCACCTGGCGTGCGATGGCCGACGCAGTGTGGGGGTTGTCGCCTGTCAGCATCAGCGTTCGAACGCCGAGCCGGTGCAAGTCGGCGATGGCCTGCCGGCTTGTTTCCTTCACCGTGTCGGCGACGGCGAACACGGCGAGCACGGCGTGGTCGTCGGCCAAAAGCACAAGCGTCTTGCCCTGCTGCTCGAGGGCACGCACCCGGGACTCGAGCCCGGTAGCGCATTCGCTCAGGTGCTCGGCGACCCAGCGCGGGTTGCACAGGTGGTACGGTGTACCATCGACGCGGCCTTGGATCCCGTAGCCGGGGATCGCGCCGAAGTCTTCCACTTCTCCGAAGATGATGCCGCCAGTCTGTGCAGCGCGCGCAATCGCCTGCGAGACCGGATGGTCGGAGCGGCTCGCCAGGCTGGCTCCGATGCGCCGCACGCGATATTCGTCGCCGGCGCGGATCGCGAAGAAGTCGGTCTGCTCGGGTTTACCGTGCGTGATGGTGCCCGTCTTGTCGAGCGCGAGCACCGCCAGCTTTCGGCCGCCCTCGAGATAGACGCCGCCCTTGATGAGGATGCCGCGCCGGGCAGCGGCCGCGAGGCCGCTGACGATCGTCACCGGCGTCGAGATCACCAGCGCACAGGGGCAGGCCACGACGAGCAGCACGAGCGCCCGGTAGATCCAGTCCATCCAGGCGCCGCCGAAGGCCAACGGCGGAATTGCGGCAACGAGCAAGGCCATCGCAAACACCGCGGGCGTGTATACGCGCGCGAACCTGTCGACGAAGCGTTGCGTCGGTGCCCGCCGACCCTGCGCCGACTCCACGGCATGGATGATGCGTGCCAGCGCGGTGTCGCCAGCGCGCGCCGTGACCCTGAACTCGAACGAACCCGATTCGTTCACTGTGCCGGCGAAGACCTTGTCGCCGGAAGCCTTCTCGACCGGCAGGCTCTCGCCGGTAATCGGCGCCTGGTTGACCGCGGACCGGCCGGAAACGATTTCCCCATCGAGCGCAATGCGCTCGCCGGGTTTGATACGCACCAGCAGGCCCGGCTCGACGCTTCTGGCCTGCACCTCCCGCCAGGTGCCGTCGGGTGCCTGGATCGTTGCGCTTTCCGGCGTCAGATCAAGCAGTCCGCGTATCGCGTTGCGTGCGCGATCGAGCGACTTCGCCTCGATCACCTCAGCGAGCGCGAACAGGAACATCACCATGGCCGCCTCGGGCCAGTGCCCGATCGCCATCGCACCGGTGACGGCGATGGACATCAGCGCGTTCATGTTCAGGTTGCGGTTACGCAGCGCAACCCAGCCCTTCTTGTAGGTGGACAGCCCGCCGGTCAGGATCGCGAGCAGCGCGAGCGCAATCACAACCGCGTCGCTGCCGCCCGACCATTCGACGACCTCGGCCAGTGCTGCGGCGACTCCCGATAGCGCGAGCGGCCACCAATTCGTGCGGCTAAGCGTAGTGCTCGTGTATTCAACGCCCTGACGCTGCACGCGCATCCCGATCGACGACAGCGCATCTTCGATCGGCTCCGGTGCGGGCAGGTTGTGGCGCACCCGCAGCGTGCGCTGCATCAGGTTGAACTCGAGCGCCCGGATGCCCGCCAGCCTGCCCAGGCGCTCGCGGATCAGCACCTCCTCAGTGGGACAGTCCATGTTGTCGATTCGATAGAGCGCCTCGGAGTCCGTCGGCCGGTCGCGGGCATGCCGCGCGCGCATGCCAACCGACACCGGCGCTTCTTCGGTGGGGCAATCCACGTTGTCGACTCGGTAGCGCGCCTTCCGGGTGCCCCGCCGATCGTTCTCTACAGCCTCGGCCGCCGTGCAGCCGCAGTTCGTTCGACCAGAAAGGGTTGAGTTATCAGTAACCATGTCTGCAATGCCCTCCAGCGGCTATTGCAAACCATGTAGCTGGTATAGAGTCAAGAGCGCCGGCTCTTGGACCTCAGCCGAAGCAGGCCCTCTGCGTAGGGCGTCTATTCGCTTGTGTGAGATCCGCGATTCGGTCAGCGGCGACGCCGGACCGCGATCGCGAGTGCGCCGACGACGAGCCGGGATTCATGAATCCGGGAAAAGGCCGGCCGGCGAAGCCTGGTAGCCCACCGGCCGTGGCGTCATTTCACGCTGGTCACGACATACCCCTTGCCGTCCTGCGAAAACTTCAACTCTGCCTTCTTGCCGACGGCGAGCTTGTCGAAGAGCGTTTTGTCCTTCACCGCAAAGGTCATCGTCATCGCCGGCCACTCGAGGCTTTTCACCGGCCCGTGGTCAACCGTGACGGTGCCTTTGGCGGCATCGACGTTCTTTATAGTGCCGGTAGCATGATGGGCCTGTCCCTGGGCAGAAGCTCCCGTCGGCATGTCCTTCTTCGGCATGTCGCCCATCTTCTGTTGGGCAAGCGCTGCACTGATGCCGAGCGTCAGGGCGATTACCAGGGCGGCCGTAGCGGTTTGCTTCATTTTCAATCGTCCGTATCTCTCAAGACGCTGTTCCCGTCTGCATGACCCACAAACTCCGCTTGGAGCTTGGCAACCTGTAGGCCAGCAGGCGCAGCGCGTTCGCAACCACGATCAGCGTCGACCCTTCATGAAACAGCACGGCAGTGCCGATGTTCAAGCCGAGAACCGTCGCGGGAATGAGCACTGCGACGATGCCAAGACTGACGTAGAGATTCTGCCGGATGATGCGGCTCGTGCTGCGCGACAAGCCGACAGCGAAGGGAAGCTGTGCGAGGTCGTCGGCCATCAACGCGACGTCGGCCGTCTCCAGCGCGACGTCCGAGCCGGCAGCTCCCATTGCGATGCCGACTGTGGCATTCGCCATGGCGGGCGCATCGTTGACGCCGTCGCCGACCATGGCGACCTTGCCGTGCTCGCGACGTAGCGCCTGGATCGCTTCGACCTTCTGTTCCGGCATCAGATCGCCGCGCGCTTCGGTCAGCCCGACACTACGTGCCACCGCTTCGGCGACCTGCTGGTTGTCGCCCGAAATCATGATGAGTCGTTCGATCCCCAGTGTCCGCAATTCCGCCATGAGCTGCGCTGCCGAAGCGCGAGGCGTGTCCATCACGCCGATGACGCCGAGGAACCGCTCGCCTTTGCGTACGGCCATCGTCGTGCGACCGGATGCAACGAGCCGATCGTTTGCTGCTGCCACCTCGGGCGGCAGCTCCGAATCGGGGAGCTCCGAGAACAACACCGGTTTGGCGATATGGACCCTCTCCCCTTCGACCATCGCGTGCACTCCGCGCGCGGTGATGCTCTCGACATCGGCGGCCACCGGCACCTGGACGCGCGGATCCATTCGCTCGCGCGCGCCCGATACGATGGCGGTCGCCAGAGGATGGTCGCTGTGCTCTTCGACCGCCAGAGCGACGGCAAGCAGTTCATTCTCGCTCGACCCCGGCATCGGGACGACGTCGGTCAGTCTCGGCTTGCCTTCAGTGAGCGTTCCGGTCTTGTCAAAAGCGATCGAGTTGAGCGTGCCGAGGTTCTCCAGCGGTCCTCCACCTTTGACCAGAACACCGCTGCGGGCTGCGCGCGCGACGCCGCTCAGCACGGCGCTCGGCACCGAGATCGCCAGAGCGCAGGGGCTCGCCGCGACCAGCACCGCCATCGCCCGATAGAAACTGTCGGCAAACGGCTCGTCGACCACCACCCCGGCCAACAGCAGCAAGACGACCAGCGCCAGCACGAGCGGCACGAAGACCCGTTCGAAGCGTTCGGTGAACTGCTGAGTCGGCGAACGCTGGGCTTGCGCCTCGGCCACCATCGTAACGACGCGCGCCATGGTCGATTGCTCGGCACGGCGCGCGACCATCACCTCGATGACGCCGGAGCCGTTGATCGTGCCGGCGAAGACGCGGTGCTCGGCAGCTACGCGATCGAAAGTCGCCAAT
>CALCZN010000140.1:0-7109 GCA_937903095.1 uncultured Burkholderiales bacterium | reverse complement strand
CCGCCGGCGGCGCAGGCCGTACGGTCTCCTCCGGCGGCGTCGCATCGGGTTGCAGCGCATCGGCGTCGCTCGCGGCGACGGCCGGCTCCGCGGGCGACACCTCGACGAGGGCAGCCTGCGGTGCGCGATCTCGAATCGCCTCGAACAGCGCGACCACCGCGTCGTGGTCGGCCACCAGTTCGTCGATCAGCGCATGCGGCACGACGGTGAGCACGCTCGCCGCCTCGATGCGCGTCTCCATCTCGTGCACGCGCTGCCCGAGCGTCATCGCGCCGGCCATCCGCGCGCCGCCCTTGACCGTGTGCAGGTCGCGCATCAACTGCTGCGGCAGCGAGCGATCGTCGGGAGTCGCCTGCCAGCTGCGCAGATTTTCCCCGATGCGCGGCAGCTGGTCGCTCGCTTCCTCGAGGAAGATCGGCAGCAGATCGGCGTCGAGTTCCTCGTGTGACTCGCCGGCGGCGGCAACCGGCTGCACGCGCGCTGCTCGCGGATCCCAGCGCGCGGCAAGGGCATGCGCGAGCGCGAAGGCATCGGGCTCCGGCCGCGGCTCGTGTCCGGCCGCGAACTGGTGGAGCATCGCGCGCACCCGCTCGAGCGCCTGCGCGTAGTCGTCCAGATCCGCCGGCGCGAGGGCGCGCGCCTGCGAGCGCTGGCGCAACAGGAAGGTCTCGAGCTGCTCGGCGATCGTGTGTACCTCGTCGAGCTGCACGAGCGCCGCGCTGCCCTTGAGCGAATGCATCGCCCGCTGGGCCGCTTCGGTCGCGCTGCGTTCGGGCTGCAGCGCCCAGTCGTCCGCGTCGGCGCTCAGCGCAGCGACGATGTCATCGGCTTCGGAAAGGAAGATCTCGTACAGCGAGCGGCTGATCGATCGATCGCCGATGTGGACCTCGTCGGCGACGGCTTCGATTTCTTCGATCGGCTCCGGCGCCGCTTCGACCGCCTCGTTCGACGCTTCGACCGCCCGGTGTTCCTCGACCGCCTCGACCGCCGGTGTCGCTTCCTCCTCTCGCCCTTCGCGCAGCGCCGTCGCCGCGGCGACGACCGGCGCCGGATCGATCGCAACCGTCGCGTCGACCTGCAGCGCATCGACCCAGCCCACGAAACGCGCGTGCGCCGTATCGATCAACGCGAGCAGCGCATCGCTGGCCGGTCGTTCCTCGGCGAGCCACAGATTCAGCACCTGCTCCATCGCCCAGGCGGCCTCGCCGAAGACGGCGAGACCGACCATGCGGCTCGAGCCCTTCAGCGTATGGAAGCCGCGTCGCATCGTCGTCAGCAGCGCCACGTCCTGCGGCGCAGCACGCGAGCCCGCCGAAGCTTCGGCGATCGCGGCGAGCACTTCCTGCGCTTCGCCCAGGAAGATTTCGAGCAGTTCGCGATCGACGTCGTCGTCGGATCGCGGCGGCTCCGGAGTCGGGGTCACAGCGGCGGCGGGCGTCGGTTCACCGGCGAGCTTCGCCACCGCGGCTCGCAGTTCGGAGACGTCGTCGGCAGCAGAGGCATCTAAACAGGCGATCGCCTCGCTCGCATGCGCCTTCAGCACCGCGTCGTCGGCGAAATGCGCGTCGTCGCGCACCTTGGCGAGCGTGCGGCGCAGGGCATCGCGAAGACTGGTATCGGCCGGACGTTCGGCGAGCGTCGCCACCAGCTCCAATGCCTGCCGCGTATGCTGCGCGAGCAGCGATTCGGCCGTGGCGTCCAGCTGCACGATCGCCGTGCGCGGATCGGCCCGTGCCTCGTCGAGCACCGCATCGAAGCGCCCGCTCTCGGCGTCGAACGCGAAGCGCGCGCCGCTGTGGTTCGCCTGCTGCAGGCGCTCCACGAAAAAGCCGAGTGCGCCGATGCTGTCGGCGACGTTGCGGCAGGTCTCGGTAGCGGGAGCATCATGTGCGTGCGCGAACTCGTCCACCCGCGCGGCCGAGGCCTTCGCCGCGGACGCCGCGTCTTCGTGCCCGAGCACGCCGAGCGCGCCCGCCACCTGGCGCAGCCGCTGCGCGGTGCCCGCGAGGTCGGCGCGCTGCGAGGCATCGCGAAAGAACGCATCGAGCGTCTGCTCGACCGAGCGCAGGTTGTCCTGCACCTCGGCGATGAACGTCGACATCGTGAGCCGTTCCTGCGCGGCGCGACTGATGTCGCCGAGCCATTGCGGCATCTCGTCGGCCGGCGGCCGCCCCGCGCAGCACTGCAGCACGCGCTCGGCCATCTCGCCGGCGCGCGCATCGTGGTCGTCGCGCCCCTTGAGCCCGCGCTCGAAGATCTGCTCGGCGAAGAGCAGCGCCGATGCGACCTCGATCGCGAGCGCCTCCGACGGCATCGGACTGCCGAGCGCGAGCACTCGACTCGCCTCGCCGAAGGCATCGGCGAGTGCCTGCACGCCGGGGAACGGCAGCTTCGCCGTCGCCGAGCGCAAGGCGGCGATCGCCTGCGCGAACGACGCCAGCTCGCCCGCATTGCCCGCGCACAGCTTCTCCCAGGCGAGCTTCGCGCGTGCGATCGCTTCCTTCGCCGCCTGCACCGCCTTCGCGTCGATGCGACCGAAACGCGGCGTCGCGAAATCGCAGGGCACGCTGCCGGCCAGGCCGAAGGCGCGCCGCACCTCGGCCACGAGCGGCGAGCCCGCGCTGCGCGCCTCGTCGGCGCCGGCCAGCGCGAACAGCGTGTCCTTCAGCAAACGATCGGCAACCAGCGCGCCGTCGGCCATCGAGCGGCGCAACTGCAGGTTCAGCCGCGCGAGCAGCCGCTTGCCGTAGACGTCGAGCGAGAGCGCACCGTCGCGCAACGCCTCGAAATACGCGAGCGCGACCTTCCAGAAAGTGGGATGAGCCGCGCCGATCTGCGAGCCGCCGATCGTCGCCACCGACGCGTGCAACGCCGCGAGTCCCGCGCTGTCGAGCGGGTCGCGCAGCACCGACAGCAGGCCGCGCTCGAATGCGACGCGCGCCGCGTTCAGCTCGGCGGTGCCGAGCGTTCGCGCCGCATCGTGGGCAACCACCAGCTGCGCGCGCACCGGAACGACGAAGAGGTCCGCCGGATGGATGCGCTCGGCCTCGCGCAAGCGCAGCAGCGATTCGTAGTACGGAAACAGGTAGAGCGGCTGTTGCGGCTCGCCGAGCACCAGCTCGTCGAGGTACTCGAGGATCGCCGCGAAGCTTCGCGCGAGTGCGTCGAGCATCGCGTCGTCGAGCGCGAGTTGCCCGCGGGCAACGCGCTCGAGCACTGTTTCGGCTTCGCCGGTGACGGTGGTGACGCCGGCGAGGTCGACGATCGACAACGCACCGTGCGCCTGGTGCAGCGCCGAGCGCGCAGCCGCAAGCTTCGGGCTTCCGGCGGCGGCGCCTTCCCCTTCCTGCCGGCAGGCGCGCAGCTCACGCTCGCAGGCGGCGAGCGATTCGCGAATCTCGCCGATGCACCAGGACAGCGCCGAGAGATCGGCGGCTTCCAGGCTTTCGTTGCGGTGGGCGTCGGTCATCGGCGGTACTTCCGGGTCACGCTACCTTGAATCGCGCCACCGAGCTCTTCAGCTCGAGCGCGAGCTCGGAGAGTTGGCGAATCGAGCCCGCAGTGTGCAGCGTTCCCTCGCTGGTCTGCTCGGTGACGAGCAGGATGCGCTGGATCGACTGCGCGACGTTGCCGGCCGACGACGCCTGGCGTGAAGTGCTCGCCGAGAAATCTTCGATCAGTTCGGCCAACAGGGTCGACACGCGGCCGATCTCGCCGAGCGCGCGCCCCGCCTCGTCGGACAGCCGCGCGCCTTCCACCACGCCCTGCGTGCTGCGCTCCATTGCGGCGACGGCGTCCTGCGTGTCGGTCTGGATCGCGCGGATCAGCGCCGAGATCTGGCGCGTCGCCTCGGCCGACCGCTCGGCCAGCCGCTGCACCTCCTCGGCAACCACGGTGAAGCCGCGCCCCGCTTCGCCGGCCGATGCCGCCTGGATCGCCGCGTTCAGCGCGAGCACGTTCGTCTGCTCGGTGATGTCCGAGATCAGCTCGACGATCTCGCCGATCTCCTGCGACGACTCGCCCAGCCGCTTGATGCGCTTGGCCGTTTCCTGGATCTGGTCGCGAATGCCGTTCATGCCGGCGATCGCGTTGTCCACCGCGCGCGAGCCCTCCTCCGAGGCGCCCAGCGACTGGCGCGCCACCTGCACCGACTCCGCAGCGCGCGTGGACACCTCGTTGATCTGGCGCGCCATGCGCAGCACCGCCTCGCCGGTGTCGCGAATCTCGCGCGACTGCTGCTCGCTCGCCGCCTGCAGGCTCGTCGCCGTCACCTGCGCGCGCGTCGAGGCTTCGGTGACCTGGTCGGCCGTACGGTTGATCCGGCCGACGATGCTGCGCAACTCCTCGATCGTGTAGTTCACCGAGTCGGCAATGGCGCCGGTGATGTCCTCCGACACCGTCGCCTGCACGGTGAGGTCGCCGTCGGCCACTTCCTGCAACTCGTTCATCAGGCGCAGGATCGCCGCCTGGTTCTGGTCGTTCGCCGACTTGGCCTGCTGCTCCTGGCGCCGCGCCGCCGCTTCGTGCCGCTCGGCCTGGGCAGCGCGCTGCTCGCTTTCGGAGAGGAACGCGCGGAACAGACCGTAGAGCGCCAGCAGCGCGATGATGCCGAAGCCCACCGCGCCGACCACGTACCAGAAGCGCCACGCGTCGCGCGCCTGCAGCTTCGAGCGGATCGCCTCGAGCAGCACCTGCACGATTTCGCTGTCTTCGAACACCTGGCGTTCGGCCTGGCGCGCCTGCTGCAGCCGGGGCAGGCTGGCGAGAATGCCCGAAACCTGCGGAGCCACGCCGGCCACTGCCTGCTTCAGCGAGGTCAGCGCGCGACGCGCTTCCGCATCGGCCACCGCCGCGATTCGTACGCGCTCGTTGCCGTCGAGCAGCGCGTCGGTGAGCTCGCCCAGATCGATCACCGTCTGGCGCAGGCGCATCTCGATCGAGCGGTCGGGCGCGCCGGCGAGGATCAGCTCGTTGACGTCCTTGGCGATCGCCTGCGTGAGCGACACCAGCTCGCCTGCGGCAGCCACTTCACGGGCCGATGCTCCTGCGCGCAGCCGGCTCGCCAGAATCGCCTGCGCATCGCGCAGCATCTGCGGCTCGAAGCGCATGACGTCGCGGCGCATGCCGCTGAGCGACTGCAGCAGCAGGTCCTGGTTCAGGATCACTGTCACTGCGTGATCCGATTTCGACCAGACCAGCGACAGCGTCCGAAGGTCGGGCTCCACTCTCGACGGCACCGCCCGTCCGTCGTCGTCGCCGCGTGCGAGCGCGGACAGCGCGCGGTTCATCGCGCGGCGACTGTCGCTCAGCTGCCCGAACGCGATCGGATCGCCCGCGATCGCCTGCGAAGCCGCCTTCGCCGCCCGTTGCGATTGCATCAGCGCATCGCCCAGCTGGCGGAACCAGTGCGAGGCGTCGGTGGCCTGGCGCGCGTCGAGCTGCAGAAGGAAGAACGCGACGAGCAGCGAGAGCAGCAGCGTCGGAAGCCAGACCTGCATCTGCCGCCGGAAAGGCAGCGCGCCGACGACCGGGATGCGAAAGCGCTCGCGCGGCACGGCTCCGGCAGCGGATGCCGGGTTCGTCGCGATCTCTTCCTCGTACGCCTGCACTCGCGGAGCGGGCGGCCGCTCGAGGATCTGCGTGACCGCGTGCCCGGCGGGCGCCGTGCGCGCAACCGGCGCCGGCGGCGCGGACGGCGACTCGGACAGGAGATCTTCGATGATTGCCGTGTCCGGCCCCCCGGCGCCCTCGGCTCGGGGTTGCCGCTGCAGGAAAGCCGGAAACTTCGTGGCGATGCTCATCGTCCTGTCTCCACGGATCGGTTCATCGATTCACGGCGAGGAATCGCTCGTCGCCCGCAAGCTCCTCGAGCCGCAGTTCGGTCCATCGGCGGCCTTCGGCATCGCGCCAGTGCCGGCCCAACCAGGCCGGCTCGGGCGTCGCGCTCTCGTCTTCCATCTCGGCCAGGCTCGCGTCGTTCTGCAGCCCGAGCATGCGATCGACGACGATCGCCGCCTGCAGACCCAGGCGCGGCGCGAAGGCGAGCAGCCGGGTCGATTTCGTCATCGAGATCGCGTCGCGCCCTTCGAAGCGCGCGAGATCGGACACGCCGTAGAGCGAACCGCGCAGATTCACCAGCCCGCGGAACCATTCGTGCGTGAGCGGCACCGGCGTGATCTCGCCGGGCAACGCGACGATCTCGCCGACTTCCGACAGGCCGACCAGCAGGTTGCGATCGCCCACCTGCACGCCGAGGCGCGCCGACTGCGGCGGCGCCGACGCGGCCTGACGCAGCCGCTCGGACAGCCGCATCTGGAATTCGCGCAGGTTCTTGCCGCTGCCCATGGTCAGTGCGCCAGGTCGGCCACCCGGGCAAGCAGCTCCTCGGGCTTCACCGGTTTCACCAGATATTCGCGCGCGCCCTGGCGCAGGCCCCAGATCCGATCGGTCTCGTTGCCCTTGCTCGTGCACAGGATGATCGGGATCGACTGCGTCTCGGGATCGCGCGACAGCGCGCGCGTCACCTGGAAGCCGTTCTGGCCCGGCATGACGACGTCGAGCACCACCAGCGACGGGCGCTCGATCTTCACCTTCGCCATCGCTTCCTGGCCGTTTTCAGCGGTGATCACCTTGTAGCCCTTCTTCGAAAGAAGATCGGCGAGGAAATGGCGCTCGGTCGGCGAATCGTCGACGACGAGGATCTTGTATGCGGGCATGGGAAATCTCGTGCGTGCTCGGAGGATGGGGAAACGTTCAGGAAGCGGCCGCGCTTATGCCGGCCAGCGCGAGCGTGTCGGCGCTGCGCGCGTGCTCGCTCGCCGCGCGCAGCAGCGCGTCCTTGGTGAAGGGCTTGGTGAGGTACTGGTCGGAGCCGACCATGCGGCCGCGCGCACGGTCGAACAGGCCGTCCTTGCTCGACAGCATCACCACCGGAGTCGTGCGGAAGCGCGGACTCTTCTTGATCAACGCGCAGGTCTGATAGCCGTCGAGCCGCGGCATCAGGATGTCGCAGAACACGAGATCGGGATCGTGATCGGCGATCTTCGCCAGCGCGTCGAACCCGTCCTCGGCGAGGATCACCTGGCAGCCCGCCTGCTTCAGGAAGATCT
>CALCZN010000139.1:0-2503 GCA_937903095.1 uncultured Burkholderiales bacterium | reverse complement strand
TGGCGCATGCCCGCGAAGACCCGCGAGGAGTTCACCGACGACGGCTTCTTCCGCACCGGCGACATGGGCAGCTGGGACGCGAACGGCTATCTGTCGATCGTCGGGCGCAGCAAGGACCTGATCATCACCGGCGGCTACAACGTCTATCCGAAGGAGATCGAGTCGTACCTGGACGAGATCGAAGGCGTGGCCGAGTCGGCGGTGATCGGCGTGCCGCATCGCGACTTCGGCGAAGCGGTGGTTGCCGTCGTCGTTCGCGCGCCGGGAGCGCGGCTCGACGAGAACGAGCTGGTCGCCCTGCTGAAAGGGCGCATCGCGTCGTTCAAGGTGCCCAGGCGCGTGCACGTCGTCGACGAACTGCCGCGCAACACGATGGGCAAGGTGCAGAAGAACGTGCTGCGGGAGCGCTTCGCCTCGGCGTGAGACAGGCCGCCCGGGAGTTCTACGCTCGGGCCGCGGAGATGCCCTTCCACATCATGTACGCCGCCAGCACGTAGAGCAGCAGCGCGAACAGCCTGCGCAGGCGATCCACCGACATCGCGTGCGCCGCCTTCGCGCCCAGCGGCGCGGTGAGCACGCTGGTGGCGACGATCGCCGCGAGCGCCGGCAGGTAGATGTAGCCGAAGGTGCCTGCCGGCAGATGCAGGTTCCAGCCGGCGATGACGTAGCCGAGCGTTCCGGCGAGCGCGATCGGAAAGCCGCAGGCGGCGCTCGTCGCCACCGCTTCGTGGATGCGCACGTTCGAGCGCGTGAGGAAGGGCACCGTGATGAAGCCGCCGCCGGCGCCGGCGAGCGCCGAGAGCGCGCCTATCGTTGCGCCCATGCCCAGCATGCCCGCGGTTCCGGGCAGCGTGTGGTCGGCCGGGGTTGCCCTGCCGCGCAGCATCTGCGTGGCCATTGCGCCGACGAAGAGCCCGAAGGCGACGGCGAGCACGGCGCCGGGCAGCCACGCCGCGATCTGCGCGCCCAGCAGCGAGCCGGCGACGATGCCGGGGGCGAGCGTCTTCGCGATGTCCCAGCGCACGGCGCTGCGGCGCGCGTGCGCGCGCACGCTCGACAGCGAGGTGAACAGGATCGTCGTGAGCGACGTGGCGATGGCGATCTTGACGATCTGATCGAGCGGAAAGCCCTGGCTCGTCAGCAGCATCGTGAGGAAGGGTACGAGCAGCATGCCGCCGCCGATGCCGAGCAGACCCGCGGCGAAGCCGGTGAAGGCACCGAGCAGCAGGAACGCCGCGACGAGCGAGAGGGTCATGAGGGAGAGGAAGGGACCCCGCCTGTGCCGGCCAGGCCGGCATCCTGAACCGTTCAGTTCAGTTCGGCCGCAGCAGGTATCACATCAGGTTCGTCCGACGAGGGACGATCACAACAGCGATACGCAGTGTCGCTGCGACCTGGATGCAAAACATTGGTTCAAGGAATGTATGACCTGATCGAACACCGCAGGGTCGATCGCATTCTACCGCGATTCGCGTCGGATCGTTGGTAGCGCGCTCGTCGCGCGGGTCGGAGCAGCGGCTGCGTCGTTGCGCGCAGCTCGTCTCGCGCCGCTCAGAACAGCGGCTGCTGCCGCGCGAGTTCTGCGTCGAGGTCCTCGCGCATCTTGCGGATGCGGCCCAGCAGCTCGGCCGACGGCGTTCCGGCCGCGGGCTGCTGCGCGCCGAGCAGTTCGTGCGCGAGCTGCAGCGCCGCCATCACCGCGATGCGGTCGACCCCCGAGACGCGGCCGGCGTCGCGGATCGAGCGCATCTTCTCGTCGACCACCTGCACCGCTTCGAGCAGGCGCGGCTTCGTTTCGCCGGTGACGGCGAGACGGTAATCGCGGTCGAGGATCTTCACGTCGATCTGTTCCATGCTCGGCTTCCGTGCGGTGCGGGCTATCCGTTGTCTTCGGGCGCGTCGTCCGCGGCTTCGGTCGCGTGCTGCCGTCGTGCGCCCGTTGCGGCTTCGGCGTCGACGTCGGGCGGCGCCGGCAGCCGCGCGAGCGCGGCCTGCACGCGTTCGCGCGCCTCGTCGATGCGCTGCTGCAGATGCTCGTTGGCTTCGCGGCTGGCGGACAACTGCTCGCGCAGCGATGCGTTCTCGTCGGCGAGGCGCCGGACGGTGGCGACGATCTGCTCGACGCGTTCGCCGAGTTGTTCGATTTCCTGCGATGCCTGATCCATGGCGCGATGGTATACGAGGGGCCCGACGCAGCGCGCGCTCGGTCCGTGGCTCCGGTAGCATTCGTTCCGGGATGAAATTCTATTCGTACCGCTTGCGGCGCACCGCGTTGTTCGCCGTGTTCGTCGTGTTCGCCGCGCTCGTCGGGTCGATGCCCGGCATGCTGCCGCGGGCGCAGGCGCAATCCTCGCCGACCGCCGGGCCGATGCGCGTCGACAGCGTCGAGGTCGAGCTGGTCGCCGATCGCGCAGCGGTCGTTCCCGGCGAGGCGATGCGCCTGGGGCTGCGCATCCGCCACGATCCGCAGTGGCATACCTACTGGCGCAACCCGGGCGATTCG
>CALCZN010000138.1:0-6838 GCA_937903095.1 uncultured Burkholderiales bacterium | reverse complement strand
TGCTCAAGCCGGCGCTGGCGCGCGGCGAGCTGCACTGCATCGGCGCGACCACGCTCGACGAATACCGCAAGTACATCGAGAAGGACGCCGCGCTCGAACGCCGCTTCCAGAAAGTGCTGGTCGGCGAACCCACCGTCGAGGACACGATCGCGATCCTGCGCGGATTGCAGGAGCGCTACGAGCTGCACCACGGCGTCGAGATCACCGACCCGGCGATCGTCGCTGCGGCCGAGCTCAGCCACCGCTACATCACCGACCGCTTCCTGCCCGACAAGGCGATCGACCTGATCGACGAGGCGGCTGCGCGCATCAAGATGGAGATCGACAGCAAGCCCGAGTCGATGGATCGGCTCGACCGCCGGATCATCCAGCTGAAGATCGAGCGCGAGGCGGTCAAGAAGGAAACCGACGAGGCGTCGAAGAAGCGCCTCGAAGTGATCGAGCAGGAGATCGCGCGTCTGGAGAAGGAATACGCCGATCTCGACGAGCTGCTGCGCGCGGAGAAGGCCGCCGTGCAGGGCTCGGCGCAGATCAAGGCCGAGATCGACCAGCTGCGCGCGCAGATGGCCGAGCTGCAACGCAAGGGCCAGTACGACAAGCTCGCCGAGATCCAGTACGGAAAGCTGCCCGAGCTGGAAGGGCGGCTGAAGGCCGCGAGCGAAGCCGAAGCCGCGCGCTCGACCGGCGGCACCGCCGAGCGTCCCAGGCTGCTGCGCACGCAGGTGGGCGCCGAGGAGATCGCCGAAGTCGTCTCGCGCGCCACCGGCATTCCGGTGAGCAAGATGATGCAGGGCGAGCGCGAGAAGCTGCTGCGCATGGAGGACTACCTGCACCGGCGTGTCGTCGGCCAGGACGAAGCCGTGCGCCTGGTCTCCGAGGCGATCCGCCGCTCGCGCGCGGGTCTCGCCGATCCGCGTCGTCCCTACGGATCGTTCCTGTTCCTCGGCCCCACCGGCGTGGGCAAGACCGAGCTGTGCAAGGCGCTCGCCGAGTTCCTGTTCGACAGCGAGGATCACCTGATCCGCATCGACATGAGCGAGTTCATGGAGAAGCACTCGGTCGCGCGCCTGATCGGTGCGCCTCCGGGCTATGTCGGCTACGAGGAGGGCGGCTACCTTACCGAGGCGGTGCGCAGGAAGCCGTACAGCGTCATCCTCTTCGACGAGGTCGAGAAGGCGCACCCGGACGTCTTCGGCGTGCTGCTGCAGGTGCTCGACGACGGACGGCTCACCGACGGCCAGGGCCGCACGGTGGACTTCCGCAACACGGTGGTCGTGATGACGTCGAACCTCGGCTCGCACGAGATCCAGCGCCTGAGCGCCGATCCGAAGCTGAACGACCCGGAGGTGATCAAGGACGCGGTGATGGTCGAGGTGCGGGCGCATTTCCGCCCCGAGTTCATCAACCGCATCGACGAGATCGTCGTCTTCCACGCGCTGGGGCCGTCGAACATCGCGGCGATCGCGAAGATCCAGCTCGAAGGGCTGCGGCGCAGGTTGGCCGATCGCGACATGGGGCTCGAGGTATCGGAGGCCGCACTCGAGCAGATCGCGAAGGTGGGCTTCGATCCGCTGTACGGCGCGCGGCCGCTGAAGCGCGCGATCCAGCAGAAGATCGAGAACCCGATCTCGCGGCTGGTGCTCGAAGGAAGCTTCGGGCCCGACGACGTGATCGAGGTGGGCTATGCGAACGGGGAGTTTACGTTCGGGAAGATGGCGGGTTGATACGGGGAACCGGGGGCGATGCGCTCCCGGGTTCCAGCAAAAGCGCCGTCCCGTCCCGTCGTGACGGCGGTGCAGTGGCTGCCGGCACAGCCCACGACCGGCATTCGCAGCAAAACGGATATCGACGAGGCCTCGGCCGAAGAGCGCGCCTGGTGATCGTCTTTTTCGACGGACATACGCCACCGCGCTGCGGAGTGCGGCGTTTCCGTCCGCGACACGATTTACGGGGGCAAAAGTGCTGCGTCATGCGGCGCGCTTCAGCGTATCGGATGCGTTGCTCGCGTAGCCAGCGGCCGCCCCTCACTCCCGCCTCACCGTCACCACATCCTCCCCACTGCCCACCGCATCGACCATCGTCACGGTGATCCGGTTGTCTCCCGGCGCCAGCGGAATCGCGCTGCTGTTCCAGTTGAGTCGATCGGCCGGGCAATCCCACACGGCGGAGATCTCGCCGCGAGTGCCATTGGCATCGTTCGTCCAGAACATCGAGAACATACCCGGCCGGCAGGTGACGATCGGCTGGATCGGCGTGCCACCGGTGCGCACCGATCCTGCGGGCAGGGCGGCCACGCCGCTCAGGATGATCACCTGCCCATGCGCCACCGGCGGCGCGTTGATCGAGATCGACAGACGGAAGTCGAGACCGCTGCCGCAGGCCGGCAGCAGTGCGACCAGCACGCAGAAGGACGCCGCGAGGAATGCGGATTTCACGATCGCGCTACGCTACACCGGTCCTGCCATCCGGAGCACTCATGAACACTGCGCTGCTGATCATCGACATCCAGAACGACTACTTCCCCGGCGGCGCGATGGAACTCGTCGGCGCCGACGCCGCTGCCGAGCGTGCCGCGAGCGTGCTCGCCGCGTTTCGCGCCAGGCGCTTGCCGGTGGTTCATGTGCAGCACCTGTCGGTGCGATCCGGAGCGACGTTCTTCCGTCCCGGCACCCCGGGCGCCGAGATCCACCCGCTCGTCGCGCCGCTTGCCGGCGAGACGGTGGTGCAGAAGCACTATCCGAACGCGTTTCGCGAAACGGGCCTGCTCGAGCACTTGCGAGGGAAGGGGATCGAGCGGCTGGTCATCATGGGGATGATGACGCACATGTGCATCGACACGTCGACGCGCGCCGCGGCCGATTCCGGGTTCGAGTGCGTGCTCGTGCACGACGCGTGTGCGACGCGCAATCTGTCCTACGATGGATATGAAGTTCCGGCGGCCCAGGTACAGACTGCGTTCGTGGCGGCGCTCAACGGAACTTTCGCGAAGGTGCAATCGGCGCAGTTGGCAGCGGGGGTGTGAGGGCTGCGCAAGTGCGTGTGTAAGTGCGTGCACGAGCGGCGCATGGTCGGCAGCTTCGATCAGGCGGGCTCGTCCACGATACCCGACAGGCGCACTGCGGCGCCGGTGATTGGGCATGGCAGAATCCGCGCCTTGCCGATCCGCCCGGAAAGAGCGCAATGCAGTCAGTCCCTCCCGACGCCGCCTCCCGCATCGTCGTCCGCCTCGCCGAAGAGCTGTCGGTCCGCCCCGCTCAGGTAAACGCGACGATCGAACTGCTCGACTCCGGCGCCACCGTTCCTTTCATCGCGCGCTACCGCAAGGAGGCCACCGGCGGCCTGGACGACACGCAGCTGCGTACGCTCGCCGAGCGCCTGACCTACCTGCGCGAGCTGGAGGAGCGCCGCGCCGCGATCCGCGCGAGCATCGCCGAGCAGGGCAAGCTCGACGACGCGCTCGCTGCGCAGATCGATGCGGCGGACACCAAGCAACGCCTCGAAGACCTCTACCTGCCCTACAAGCCGAAGCGCCGCACGCGTGCGCAGATCGCGCGCGAAGCAGGGCTCGAGCCGCTGGCCGATGCGTTGCTCGCCGATCCCACGCTCGACCCGCAGACGGAAGCCGCGCAGTACCTGCGAGCGCCCGACGGGAACGGCGAGCACGGCGTGGCCGACGCGAAGGCCGCGCTCGACGGCGCGCGCGACATCCTCGCCGAGCGCTTCGCCGAGCGCGCCGACGTGCTCGACGCGCTGCGCGAGCGGATGTGGAACGAGGGCTGGGTCGCGGCGAAGGTCTTCGAGGGCAAGGAGGCCGAGGGCGAGAAGTTCCGCGACTGGTTCGACCACGCCGAGCCGATCGCGAAGATGCCCTCGCACCGGGCGCTGGCGCTCTTTCGCGGGCGGCAGCAGGGCGTGTTGTCGCTGAAGCTGCAGCTCGGGGCGTCGATCGAAGAGCAGGTGCCGCATCCGAACGTCGTGCGGCTTGCCGGAATCGTCGGGCTCGCTTCGTCGGTGGCGGCGGCGCGCGCCGATGTGGCGGCGCCGGCGCGACCCGCCGACGCCTGGCTCGCCGACGTCTGCCGCTGGTGCTGGCGCGTGAAGCTGCTTCCGCAGCTCGAGACCGAGCTATTCGGCCGCCTGCGCGAAGCCGCGGAGACCGAGGCGATCCGCGTCTTCGGCGCGAACCTGAAGGATCTGCTGCTCGCCGCGCCGGCCGGCGCCCGCACGGCGATCGGCCTGGATCCGGGACTGCGCACCGGCGTGAAGGTCGCCGTGGTCGATGCCACCGGCAAGCTCGTAGACACCGCCACGATCTACCCGCACGAGCCGCGCCGCGACTACGACGCTTCCATCGCGACGCTCGCCGCGCTGGCGAAGAAACATTCCGTCGCGCTCGTCGCCATCGGCAACGGCACCGCCTCGCGCGAAACCGACAGGCTCGTCGCCGACCTGATGAAACGGCGTCCGGAGTTGAACCTGCGCAAGCTCGTCGTCTCCGAGGCCGGCGCCTCGGTCTACTCGGCGAGCGAGCTCGCCGCGAAGGAGTTTCCCGATCTCGACGTGAGCCTGCGCGGCGCGGTGTCGATCGCACGCCGCCTGCAGGATCCGCTCGCCGAGCTGGTGAAGATCGACCCGAAGTCGATCGGCGTCGGCCAGTACCAGCACGACGTGAACCAGCGCGCGCTCGCGCGCCAGCTCGATGCGGTGGTCGAGGACTGCGTGAACGCGGTCGGCGTCGACGTCAACATCGCCTCGGCGCCGCTGCTCGCGCGCGTGTCGGGCTTGGGCGCCTCGGTCGCGCAGCGCATCGTCGAGCATCGCGACGCGCATGGCGCGTTCCCCAGCCGCGAGGCGCTGAAGCAGGTGCGCTCCTTCGGCGACAAGGCCTTCGAGCAGGCGGCCGGATTCCTGCGCATCCGCGACGGCGAGAATCCGCTCGACGCTTCCGCCGTGCACCCGGAGGCGTATCCGGTCGTGCAGCGCATCCTCGAGAAGGCGCAGAAGAGCGCGCGCGAGCTGATCGGCAATCGCGAAGCGCTGCGCCGGCTCGAAGCGCGCGCCTTCGTCGACGAGCGCTTCGGCGAGCCCACCGTGCGCGACATCCTCGCCGAACTGGAGAAGCCGGGGCGCGATCCGCGCGGCGAGTTCGTCACCGCGTCCTTTCACGAGGGCATCGAGAAGATCGCCGACCTGAAGCCCGGGATGAAACTGCAGGGCGTCGTGACGAACGTGGCGAACTTCGGCGCCTTCGTCGACGTCGGCGTGCACCAGGACGGGCTCGTGCACGTCTCCGAGCTGGCCGACCGCTTCGTCAAGGATCCGCGCGAGGTCGTGAAGGCGGGGCAGGTGGTGTCGGTAACGGTGCTCGAGGTCGATGCGCAGCGCAAGCGGATCGCGCTGTCGATGAAGAGCGGAGCGAAGCCGGAGCGCGGGATGGGTGCGCGGGCGGAAGCGGGACGCCGGCCCGCGGCCGGGAGCGAAGGCCGGGGGAGCGATCGGCGTTCGTCAGGCACGAACCCGCGCGATGCCGGATCACGTGGCGGGCAGCCGCAGACGGCGCTGGGCGATGCGTTGCAGCGTGCGTTGAAGCGGTAGGGGTGCCGGATCCGGGCGCGTGGTCCGGCCGCGCCGTTCGGGCGAGCAACCGGTGGCTGCAGAGCGCGGCGTTTTCGTCTCCGCAATCGACTACGCAGCGGAAAATGCAGCAATTCGCGGCGCGCGGAGTTCCGGCGCCGCGCTGCGCGACGATCATGGGTTGTGGCGCACCACCGACCGCTCCAGCAGCCGCACCAGCGTCGTCAGCACCCGGTTCGTCGGCGTCGTCACGCCGAGGGCTGCGCCGCGGCCCACCACGTAGCCGTTCAGCGAATCGATCTCGGTACGTCGGCCGTTGGCAAGGTCCTGCTCCATCGACGAGCTGGCTTCGCGCATCGCTTCGCCCAGCCGCATCGCGGCGTCGTAGTGCGCGGAGGCATCCGCGAGCGGTACGCCGTCGGCCCGCGCCACCGCCACGCATTCCTCGATCGTCTCGCGCATCAGCGCGCGCACGTCGGCGTCGTCGATGATCGCTCCATAGCGCGAGCGGCCCAGCGCCGAGATCGCGTTGTACGCGCAATTCATCACCAGCTTGTCCCACAGCGCCGGCCGTACGTCGGCCTCGACCCGGCAGGGCACCCCGGCGCGCTCGAAGAGACGCGCGATCGCGAGCGTGCGCGGGGAGGGCGAGGCTTCCGCGGCCTGGGCTCCCGGAGGCGTCGCGTCCGCGCTCCGCTCCGGCGACGGACGGCCGCACTCGCCGACCACCAGGTCGCCGCGCCCCGAATGCCGCAGGTGCCCGAGTCCCGTCATCGCGGCGGCGACGTAGACGACCGCGCCGAGCGCGTCGATTCCGACGTGGCGCATCCGCTCGACGTTGTCGACGCCGTTCTGCAGGCTCACGACGATGGCGCCGGGGCGCAGCAGCGGCGCGATCTGCCGGGCCGCGGCGTCGGTGTCACGCGTCTTCACGCAGAAGAGCACGACGTCGGCATCGCGGATCGCTTCCGGACGGGTGTCGGTGTCGATGCGCACGCGGTGCTGCACACCGACACTGTCGAACAGCAGTCCGTCGCGGCGGATCGCGTCCATGTGCGCGGTGCGCCCGATCAATGTGACCGGCGCGCCCGCTTCGGCCAGCTTCGCGCCGAAATAGCAGCCGACGGCGCCGGCGCCGAAGACGACGGTACGCGGCCAGGAGGTGTCTTGCATGTTGGAATGAACGGGGATCGTGAGGAAGAATCGAAGCGTGTTTCTAGCCCGGCTCGTGCAAGGCCAGCGGCAGCGCCCGGCGAAATGCGTT
>CALCZN010000137.1:0-8293 GCA_937903095.1 uncultured Burkholderiales bacterium | reverse complement strand
CATCAGGATGTTCGGCGCGCCGGCCGGGTTGGTCAGCGGCCCGAGGATGTTGAAGATCGTCCGCACGCCCAGTTCGCGGCGGATCGGCGCCACGTTCTTCATCGCCGGGTGATGGTTCGGCGCGAACATGAATCCGACGCCGGTCTCGCGGATGCAGTCGGCCACCTGTTGCGGGGCGAGCATGATGTTCGCGCCGAGCGCCTCGAGCGCGTCGGCCGAGCCCGACTTCGACGAAACGCCGCGGTTGCCGTGCTTGGCCACCGTGGCCCCCCCGGCGGCGGCGACGAAGGCCGAGGCGGTCGAGATGTTGAAGGTATGCGAGCCGTCGCCGCCGGTGCCGACCACGTCGACGAAATGCGACCCGCCGTCGACCTCGACCCTGTTGGCGAACTCGCGCATCACCTGCGCGGCCGCGGCGATCTCGCCCACCGTCTCCTTCTTCACGCGCAGGCCCATCAGGATCGCCGCCATCATCGGGGCCGACATCTCCCCGCTCATGATGCTGCGCATCAGCGACAGCATCTCGTCGTGGAAGATCTCGCGGTGCTCGATGCAGCGCGTGAGCGCCTCCTGTGCCGTGATCGTCATTTCAGTTCTCCAGGAAATTGCGCAGCAGCGCGTGGCCGTGCTCGGTGAGCAGCGATTCGGGATGGAACTGCACGCCTTCGACCGGGTAGTCGCGGTGGCGCAGGCCCATCAGCTCGCCGTCGTCGCTGAAGGCGGTGGGTTCGAGGCAGTCGGGAAGGCTCGCGAGATCGACCGCGAGCGAGTGGTAGCGCACGACGTCGTAGCGATCGGGAAGCATGCGAAAGACGCCGGCGCCGTCGTGCGAGATCGTCGCGGTCTTGCCGTGGACGACGTTGCGCGCGCGCACGATGCGCGCGCCGAAGGCCGCGCCGATCGCCTGGTGGCCCAGGCACACGCCGAGGATCGGCACGTAGCCGGCGAAGCGGCGCACGAGCGCCACCGATATGCCAGCTTCCTCGGGCGAGCAGGGGCCCGGCGAGATCACGATGCGGTCGGGCGCGAGCGCCTCGATCGCGTCGAGATCGATCGCGTCGTTGCGCACGGTGCGCACTTCCTCGTGCAGTTCGGCGAAGTACTGCACGAGATTGAAGGTGAAGCTGTCGTAGTTGTCGATCATCAGCAGCATGCCGGCTCTCCCCCGATCGCGAGTCCGTCCTCGGCGAATTCCGCGGCGCGCAGCACCGCGCGCAGCTTGTTCTCGGTTTCCTGCCATTCGTTCTCGGGAACCGAGTCGGCGACGACGCCGGCGGCCGCCTGCGCGTAGAGCACGCCGTCGCGCACGACTGCGGTGCGGATCGCGATCGCCAGATCGATGTCGCCGGCGAAGGACAGGTAGCCGCAGGCGCCGCCGTACAGGCCCCTGCGCGTCGGCTCCAGCTCGTCGATGATCTGCATCGCGCGAACCTTCGGCGCACCGGCGAGCGTTCCGGCAGGAAAGGTCGCGCGCACGACGTCGAGCGCGTCCACTTCCGGAGCGAGGCGGCCTTCGACGTTCGAGACGATGTGCATCACGTGCGAGTACTTCTCGACCGCGAAGCGGTCGGTCACGCGAACGGTTCCGGTGCGCGCGATGCGCCCTACGTCGTTGCGCGCGAGATCGATCAGCATCAGGTGCTCGGCGCGTTCCTTCGGATCGGCCAGCAGCTCGGCGGCCAGCGCCTCGTCTTCGTCGGGCGTTGCGCCGCGACGGCGCGTACCGGCCAGCGGCCGCACGGTAACGCGATCGCCGTCGTCGAGGCGGTCGCGACGCACGAGGATTTCCGGCGACGACCCGACGACGTGGAAGTCGTCGAAGTCGTAGTAGTACAGGTAGGGCGACGGGTTGATCGAGCGCAGTGCGCGATACAGCGTCAGCGGATGCGGGCGGAAGCTGCGTTCCACCAGCTGCCCCACCTGGATCTGCATCGCGTCGCCGGCGGCGATGTACTCCCTGGCCCGCGCGACCGCCGCCAGATAGTCGTCGCGGGCGAACGGCCGCCGCTCGCTGCCGCGCTCGAACTTCGGCGCGGCCGGCGCATCGACCGGCGCCGCCAGCCGTTCGCGCAACGCGTGCAGGCGTTCGATGCCGCGCTCACAGGCATCGCCGCTCTGCGGATCGACGAGGACGACGAGGTAGATCCGGCCGGCGACGTTGTCGACCACCGCCAGCTCCTCGCAAAGCATCAGCAGCAGGTCGGGCACGCCGAGCGGATCGGCCTTGTCGCGCATGCGCACGCTCGGCTCGATGTGACGCACGGCGTCGTAGCCGAAATACCCTGCCAGACCGCCGCAGGAGCGGGGCAGCGCGGCGCAGGGCGCAACGCGAAAGCCGCGCAGATACGCCTCGACGAAGTCGAGCGGGTTGCCCGGGCGGCGCTCGACGAGCTGGCCGTCGCGCAGCAGCTCCGCGCCGTCGGCGGTGGAGCGCAGCACGGTGCGCGCCGGCAGTCCGATGAAGGAGTAGCGCGCCGAACGTTCGCCGCCGACCACCGATTCGAGCAGGAAGCTCCACGGCGCGTCGGCCAGCTTCCGGTACAGCGTGAGCGGCGTGTCGAGGTCGGCGAGACACTCGAGCACGAGCGGAATGCGGTTGTAGCCGCGGGCAGCGAGTGCCCGGAATCCGGTTTCGGTCATGACGTCCGTTCCGTCGCGAAGCCGATTCGCTTCGCGAGAGCGCCGAAGGCGCGGTTCTATCGGGAGTTCAGGAACGCGGGTGCGCGGCGCGACGGCCGGCCCGCGACAGTGCGGCGATCAGCGCCAGCACCGCCAATGCCAGCGACGCCAGGGGCGAAGCGGCTGAAGTTCCCGAACAGGACGCATGAAGGGGAGTAAATCCGGAACGTGTTCTGCGGCGACTATAGCATCCCGATGCGCGCGGCGGCCTGTTGCAGATCGTCCACGTGGGCATCGGCGTCGAGCGTCGACGCCGGCCGGCCCTCGTTGTAGCCGTAGGGCACGACGATCACCGGAATGCCCGCCGCGCGCGCGGCCTGGACGTCGTTCATCGAGTCGCCGATGGCCACGGCCTGCGCGGGCGCCACGCCGAGACGCTCGCAGGCGTGCAGCAGCGGCGCCGGATCGGGCTTGCGCGCGAGATGCGCATCGGCGCCGACGATCGCAGCGAAGAAACACGACAGGCCCGTGCGGGCGAGCAGCTCGTCGGCAAAGGACTGCGGCTTGTTGGTCACGCAGGCGAGCGTCAGTCCGCGGGAGCGCATCGCGCTCAGCCCCTCGACGACGTTCGGATACAGCTGGGCGCTCGCGCCGTTCTCGCGCGCGTAGTGGCGCTCGAACACCGGCATCGCCGCGTCGACCGCGGCCTCGTCGGAGGGCGCGTCGAGCGAGCCGGCCAATGCGCGCCGCACGAGCACGCGCGCTCCCTTGCCGACGTAGGTGCGCACGGCGGGCTCGCCGATCGGCGTGCGGCCGAGTTCGACGAGCATCGCATCGACGGCGGCCGCGAGATCGGCGACGGTGTCGAGCAGCGTTCCGTCGAGGTCGAGCAGGACCGCTCGCGCGCGAAAGCTCGCGCGCTCGCCTCTTGGCACGGCGCTCACGCGCCCGCCAGCGCCGAGCGGAAGGCCTGGACGATGCCGCGGTAGCCGCCGTCGGCGTCGGGCGCACCGAACACCGCCGAACCGGCAACGAAGGTGTCGGCCCCGGCGCGCGCGCATTCGGCGACGTTCTCGACCTTGACGCCGCCGTCGATCTCGAGGCGGATCGGCTGTCCGCCCCGCTCCGCGTGGGCGTCGATGCGCGCGCGCGTGGCGCGCAGCTTCGGCAGCGCCGAGGCGATGAACTTCTGGCCGCCGAAGCCGGGGTTGACCGACATCAGCAGCACGAGATCGATGCGGTCCATCAGGTGATCGAGCCAGTTCAGCGGCGTGGCCGGATTGAAGACGAGACCGGCCTTGCAGCCGTGGTCGCGGATCAGCTCGAGCGTGCGATCGACGTGACGCGTGGCTTCCGGATGGAAGCTGATCCAGCTCGCGCCCGCCTTCGCGAAATCGCCGACGATGCGGTCGACCGGCTCGACCATCAGGTGCACGTCGATGGGGATCTGCACGTGCGGGCGCAAGGCTTCGCACACCATCGGGCCGATGCTGAGGTTCGGCACGTAATGGTTGTCCATGACGTCGAAGTGGATCCAGTCGGCGCCGGCCGCCTGCACGGCGCGCACCTCCTCGCCCAGACGCGCGAAATCGGCGGACAGGATGCTCGGTGCAAGCAGGAATTCGGTGGTCATTCGGAGGGATTCGCGAACCCGCGCAGGATGCGTGTCTACAATTGTAGCCAGCCACCGATCTGCTCCTGCCGTGCCCGATCCCCAGAAGCAATACGCCTTCCGTATCGAGGTGCAGACCTCGTATCTGCCGGAACAGTCGAAGCCGGACGACTCCTGCTACTCGTTCGCCTACACGGTTCGCATCACGAACCAGGGCAACGTAGCCGCGCAGCTGATCAGTCGCCACTGGTTCATCAGCGACGACGACGGGCGATCGATCGAGGTCAAGGGCCTGGGCGTCGTCGGACAGCAGCCGCTGCTCGCGCCCGGCGAGCGCTTCGAATACACGAGCGGCAGCCAGCTCGCGACGCCCACCGGCGAGATGCGCGGCAGCTACTTCTTCGTGGCCGAGGACGGCGAGCGCTTCGAGGTCGAGATACCGCAGTTCGCGCTGAGCATGCCGCGAACGCTGCATTGATCGGCGTTCCGTTTTTTCGTCATCTGCGCGCGCGGGCGTTGAGCCGGATGCGCGCGAGCGTCGCCCCGCCGGTTTGCATGGCGCTCGCGATGATCGTCGCGGGCTGCGCATCGGGGCCGGCACCCGATGCAACGAGACCCGAGCGCGCTGCGTCGACGACCCCATCGGACGCTTCGCAGCGCGGCGCCCCGATGCCGGGCGCCGACGCCACCGCGCCGTCGCGCGAGGCAGCGAAGCGCGCGCCGCTGCGCGTCGACGCGCTGCCGGGATGGAGCGACGACGACCTGCGCGGTCTTCACGAAGCGCTCGCCAGGCAGTGCGCTCTTGCGCCTGCGCCGCGGCCGTGGCCGGCGCTGTGCCCGCAGCTTCCCGCTACGGATGGCCTCGCGCGCTGGCTCGCCGATCGCTTCGATGCCTGGCCGCTCGCCGGCATCGACGGCAGGCGCGAGGGCCTGCTCACCGGCTATTACGAGCCGATCCTGCAGGGCACGCGCAGGCGCGTACGCGCTACGCAGGTGCCGCTGCTCGCCCGACCCGCCGATCTCGTCGCGCTTCCCGACGGTTCGCGACAGCGCTTGCGCGACGGCCGCCCCGCCGCGCCCTATCCGACGAGGGCGAGCATCGAGGACCAGGGGCTGCCGCAGGCCAGGGCGCTGCTCTGGCTCGACGACCCGATCGAAGCCTTCTTCCTGCAGGTGCAGGGCTCCGGACGCGTGCGCCTGCCCGACGGCTCGGTCGTGCGCGTGGGCTTCGCCGATCACAACGGACAGCCGTACCGGGCGATCGGGCGTGTGCTGATCGAGCGCGGCGCGCTCGCGCCCGATGCGGTCGATGCGGCGGCGATCCGCGCCTGGCTGCGAGCGAACCCTTCACAGGCGCGCGCAGTCATGCACGCCAACCCGCGCTACGTCTTCTTCCGCGAGTTGCCTTCGACGACAACGGACTCTGCGGGCCCGCCGGGCTCGCTCGGCGTAGCGTTGACGCCGATGCGCTCGGTGGCCACCGATCCGGCCTTCGTTCCACCCGGCGCCCTGCTCTTCGTCGACGGCTCGCACCCCGGGACCGGTGCGCCGATGCGGCGCGTCGTCGTGTCGCAGGACCGGGGGGCGGCGATCGTCGGCGCGGTGCGCGCCGACCTGTTCTGGGGCTGGGGCGACGAAGCGGGGCGTCTGGCCGGGCTCGCCCGACAGCCGATGCGCATGTGGCTGCTGTTGCCGAAGGGCGAGGCGCCGGAGCTGCCGCGCTGAGCTCGCTTCGGCGTCGGCGCGCGGAACGCGCTTCGAGACTTGCGCGAAAGGCGCGGCGCGCGGCGGAACGCCGTCAGCCTTTGGAGTGCGCCGCGAGCATCTTGCCGAACTGCTCGGGCGGCGCGTAGCCGGTGAGCCGGCGGCCGTTCGAGAAGAACACGACCGGCGTACCGGTGATGCCGAGCTTGTGCGCGAGCGCCTGGACATCCTTCAGCGGCGTGTTGCAGGTTCCCGCGTTGTCGGGCACGCGGTTGTTCAGCAGCAGCTCGTTCCAGGCGCGCGCGGGATCGGCCGAGCACAGCGCCTTGCGCGCCTTGGTTTCCGAATCGGCCGCGAGGAAAGCGAGCGGGAACGTGTAGATCGTCAGGTCGTCGAGCTTGACCAGATCGGCGCGCAGCCGCTTGCAATAGCCGCAGTTGGCGTCCTCGAAGACCGCGACGACACGCTTGCCCTTGCCGTTGACCTGCTTGATCGCGAGGTCGAGCGGCAGCACGCCGAAGTCGATCGTCTGCAACTCCTCGACGCGCTCCTGCGTGAGGTTGCGCTGCGACTGCAGGTCGATCAGGTCGCCGTCCAGGAACATGTACTTGCCCTGTCCTTCGACGTAGAGCAGGCGCGTTCCGACGCGGACTTCGTAGAGCCCCGGAATGGGCGTCGCGCGCACCTCGTCGACCTTCGTACGGCCGCCGGTGAGCTGCTCCATCGCCGCCCGCACGCGCGCCTCGGCGGCGCCGTCGGGCGCCGTCTGCGCCTGCGCCTGCGCCTGCGCCTGCGCCTGCGGCAGCGGCAGCGGCGCAGCGAGCATCAGCGACAGGCCGAAGGCCGCCGCGCCGAGCGAAGCAACCAGGCGACGCGCGCGCCGCGAAGAAATGCGAAACATGACGGGAACCTCGTGAATGCCGTTCGCGCTCAACGTACCGCCCGCGCGACCAGCCGTTTCCTGATCCAGCCGGATCGTGCCACGGCACGCCAGCCCATGGCGACGAACGAGCGCAGGAAAGCTCCGATCGGCTCGGGCGCGAGCGGGCGCACCGGATCGAACAGCCGCTGCAAGCCATCGGTAGTGCGGCGCATCGCCGCTACCGGCTCTGCGCGGGCACGCTCGTAGCGGCGCAGCAGCAGGCGATCGCCGGGATCGCGCATCGTCTCGCGCTCGCGCAGCGTACGTGCCAACGCTTCGACGTCGCCGAAGCCCAGGTTCATGCCCTGGCCGGCCAGCGGATGCACGACGTGCGCCGCGTCGCCGACGAGCGCGACGCGCGGGGCGATCAGCGACGAGGCACGCGCCAGGCGCAGCGGAAAGCCGGCCACGCGCGAGATCGACGTCATCGCGCCGAGCGCGGAACCGGTGGCCTGCTGCACGCGCGCGGCGAGCTGCTCGGGCGTCATTGCCTGCAGCTCGTCGGCAAGATCGTGCGGCGCGGCCCAGACCATGCTGACGCGCCCGGCCGGTACCTGGGGGAGCCCGGGGGTGACCGGGAGCGGCAGCAGCGCGAGCACGCCCTGCTCGCCGAACCACTGCCAGGCGACGTCGCGATGCGAAAGCGAAGTGTCGAAGTGCGCGACGAGCGCGCGCTGCGGGTAATCGGATACCCGGCTGTCGATGCCGGCGGCTTCGCGCACGCGCGACGAAGCGCCATCGGCGCCGACGACCAGCCGCGCCTCGATGCGCCGACCGCCGTCGAGCACGAGGCGCACGTACGGCGCCGGCGCGGCCGACACCAACTGCGCGGCGTCGTCGAAGCTTTCGAAGCGCTCGTCGACGACCTGAAGCCCTGCCGCATGCTGCGCACCGTCCAGCGCGCGCATCAGGTTGCGCTGCTCGACGATCCAGGCGAGCGCCTCGATGCACGACTCGTAGGCGCTGAAGTGCAGTTCGTCGTTCTGCGAGCCGAAGGCGGGGAAGACGCGCATGTCGTAGACCGGCGCCACGCGCTGCACATCGAGCGCCTGCCACGCGTCGATCGACTCGAGCAGCCGGCGGGTGGCCGGCGACAACGCGAAGACGCGCAGGTCCCAGGCGTCGGACTCGTCCAGCGCGTCGGCAACCGGCGGCGCACCGACGAGGACGGTGGACAGCCCCGCGCGCGAGAGCGCGAGCGCCGCCGCCACGCCGACCGCACCGCGGCCGACGACGGCGACATCGGTGCGGAGGGGATCGCTGCTGGCCGACATGGGCGGATTATAGGTGGGCCGCCTCGGCGCGCGCGGGGCATCTGCTAAGATTGCGGCCTTTCCGGCGCGGCGGGTCTGCCTCGCGCCCCGGGGCCAAGTAGCTCAGTTGGTAGAGCAGAGGACTGAAAATCCTTGTGTCGGTGGTTCGATTCCGCCCTTGGC
>CALCZN010000136.1:0-9280 GCA_937903095.1 uncultured Burkholderiales bacterium | reverse complement strand
GGCGGGCGAGGTTTTCCTCGTCGCCGGGCGGGCGGTAGGAGGGCTGGCGGCGGTCGGCCAGGAAGGTGAGCGCGGGCAGGAGCCGGCCGCAGGGCATGCGCACCTCGACCACCAGCGGCCGGTAGACCCGCTCCTGCCGGTCGGGCATCTCCCGTTCGTACAGGAGCCGGATCGAGGCGGTGCGCGTCTCGGCGCGCAGCCGGAACACGACGCCGATGCAGCTGCCGCCGCGGGCGAGCCCGAGCACCACGCCGGGCCGCTCGGGCGTGCCGCGGTAGTGCCGTGAGGCGATGCAGAACGCCCGGTGGTAGCCGTGCAGGCGCGCCAGCGCGGCGTGCTCGAAGTCGATCTCGGGGTTCCAGATCAGCGAGCCGTAGCCGAACACCCAGTCGGTATCGACGGAGGCGGGATGCATGCAGACCATGCCCGCAAGGATACCGTCGCCGCGCCCGTCGGGAGGCGCCGGTCGCCGTGTCCGTGCCGCCGCTGAAGCCGTGGCCTTCGATCAGCGGCACGCGCGCCGGCGCGGCCCCGTGTTCAGCGCACCGTGACGTCGAGCGAGCCGAGCCCCTCGATCTCCCCGTGCATGCGATCGCCGCGCATCACCGAGGCCACGCCTTCGGGGGTGCCGGTCATGATCAGGTCGCCGGGGGCGAGGCTCCAGGCCATCGACAGGTGCTCGATCACCTCGGGGACGCTCCAGATGAGCTGCGAGATGTCGCTCGCCTGGCGCGGCTGGCCGTTGACGGTGAGCGCGATGCGCCCGCGGGTGAGCGCGCCGCTGACGGCAATGGGGGTGATCGCGCCGACCGGTGCCGACTGGTCGAAGGCCTTGCCGATGCACCACGGCCGGCCCTGCTTCTTCATGTCGGCCTGCAGGTCGCGGCGCGTCATGTCGAGGCCGACCGCATAGCCGAAGACGTGCCGCATCGCGTCGGCCGCGGCGATCTGCCTGCCGCCCTCGCCGATCGCGACGACCAGCTCGATCTCGTGGTGCAGGTCTTTCGTGAGCGGCGGGTAGTCGATCTCGATCACCTGGCCGGCAGGCACCGGTACCACCGCATCGGCCGGCTTCAGGAAGAAGAACGGCGGCTCGCGTCCGCTGAAGCCCATCTCCTGCGCGTGCGCGACGTAGTTGCGTCCGACGCAGTAGACGCGGCGCACGGGGAAGCGCGCGTCGCTGCCGACGACGGGCAGCGACACCGTGGGGGCCGCCGGTACGACAAAGTCGTTCAAGTCGTTCTCCTTCTCGATTTCGATGATCGTCAGCGGGCGTCGTCGAGCTTCTCTTCGCGATGCATCGCGAGCGCCTCGTGGATCGGGCGGTCGGAGAAGCTGAAGAGCACGCTCTCCTCGTCCCCCGACAGCCGGCACGTGTGCCACGACGGTACGACGAAATGGTCGCGCGGGCCGAATTCGAAGACTGTCCGCTCGCTCTGTCCGGGCCTTTCGATCGTCGCGCGGCCGCGTCCCTCGACGACGCTGTAGACGATGCCGTCGGTCTGCCGCCACGGCCTGCCTTCGAAGCCAGCCGGCAGCAGTTGCAGGTACGCGCCGATCGTCGGCATCGGCCAGCCGCCGGTGGCCGGGTTCAGGTAGCGCATCTTCGTGCCCTGCCACGGATCGATCGGCGACTCGCGACGCAGGCGTTCGAGTGCGGCGCGCGAGCGCGCATAGGGCCAGGCGAACAGCGGCGAGGCGGCGCCGTGCGGCCTGGCTCCGGCGTCGCCGGGCATCGGCGCGAGGTTCTCGCCGAAGCGCGCGAGGTTCGTGCCTTCGCTGCGCTCGATCGGCTGCTGCTTCGCCGGGAAGTCCTCGGCGAAGCCGGCGTCGAGCAGTCGTACGGTAGGGATGTCGAGCCCGTCGAGCCAGACCACCGGCACGTCGGCCTCGTTGCCGTGATCGTGGAAGGTCCAGCTCGGCGTGATGATGAAGTCGCCGGGATGCATCGTCGTGCGCTCGCCGTTCACCGCGGTGAACGCACCCGAGCCTTCGACGACGAAACGCAGCGCGGTCTGCACGTGCCGATGGCTCGGCGCGATCTCGCCGGGCAGGATGAGCTGCAGCCCGGCGTACAGCGACTGCGTGATCGCCGACTGCCCCGGAATGCCGGGGTTCTCGAGGATCAGCACGCGGCGCACCGCTTCTTCGGCCGAAATGACCTCGCCCGCGCGCGCGAGGAACGGACGCGCCTCGTCGTAGCGCCACAGCGCCGGCACGCAGGGCGATGCCGGGCTCTTCGGCACGAGTGCGTGAAGCGACTCCCACAGCGGCGTGAGATTCGCCGGCCGCATGTCGGCGTACAGGCGCTCGCGCGCGGCGCGCCGGTCGTTCGTCGTTGCTTCGTTCATCGCGATCCTCCTTCAGGCGATCGCCGTTTCGGCTTCGACGCGCCTCGTGCCGGCTCAGGTGCGCCGGGCGCGTCCCGAGGATGCGGCGGACGAAGCAGCCGGCTTCTTCGCGGCCTTCTTAGGGGCGGCCTTCGCCGTCGTCTTGCCGTCCGGTCGCACCTCGGTCTTCGCAGGCGCCTGCGCGCCGGCTCGCGCCGCGGTTTTCACAGGCGCCTTCGAGCCGGCTCGCGCCGCGCTCTTCGCGGTCGTCGCGGCGTCGGTACGCGCGCTCTTCGCGGGGGTCTTTCGCGCCGCCGGCGCCGACGGCGCAATCGTCGCCGTTTCCGGCGCGGTCGCCTTCGCTGCCGCCTTCTTCGCCGCCCGCGGCTCGAATGCGAAGCCGACCTTGCCGCCCGGTTCGAGGACGAGGTATGCCTTGAACTTTCGTCGCGTGCGCGACGAAACGAAATCGGTGAGCAGGTCGGTGCGGCCCTCGGCCAGCAGCTTGCGCATCTGCGCCGGCGCGACTTCCTGCTGCAGGATGATCTTGCCGCTGCGGAAGTCGCAGTGCTTTCCGGGGCCGACGGCGTTCTCGCAGACGTAGCTCATGCCGTGCTCGAAGACCCGGCCGCGGCATTTCGGACACGCGCCCAGCGGCTCCTGTCCGGAGAAGTCCACCGGCTCGGCATCGTCTTCGCCGGCGCCCGCCTGCCCGAAATCGAACTCGAGCTTGTTCTCGTCGTTCAGCTTCAGGATGGCCGCGAACGGCCGGCCGAGCCGGCTGCGGAAGCCCTGCAGCGGGCCGAGCGTGCGCTCGCGCAGCAGCTGCTCGGCCTCGGCGATCTCGAGCTGGCGTCCGCCCGGGATCTTCGTGATCGAGAAGTCGCAGTTCGTGCAGGCGAAGCGCTTGTAGTTCTCCTTCACCGTGCCGCCGCAGTTCGGGCACGGCGTGGAGAGCGTTTCGTAGTCGCCGGGCACGTCGACCGTTTCGCGATTCTTCGCGCGTTCGACGATCCTGCGCGTCATTTCGGCGATCTCGCGCATGAATTCGTCGCGCGCGAGGCGGCCGCGCTCGATCTGCGACAGCTTGTATTCCCACTCGCCGGTCAGCTCGGGCGCGGTCAGTTCGTCGACTTCGAGCCCGCGCAGCAGCCGCAGCAGCTGGAAGGCCTTCGTCGTGGGGATCAGCTCGCGTCCTTCGCGCACCAGGTAGTTCTCGGTGATCAGCCCCTCGATGATCGCCGCTCGCGTGGCCGGCGTGCCCAGCCCCTTGGCCTGCATCGCCTCGCGCAGTTCGTCGTCGTCGATCAGCTTGCCCGCGCCCTCCATCGCCGACAGCAGCGTCGCCTCGGTGTAGCGCGCGGGCGGCTTGGTGGCGAGCGCGCGCGCTTCGATCGCGTCGGTGCGCACGCGTTCGCCGGATTCGATCGGCACGAGCGTGTCGTCCTGGCCTTCGCGTCCGTGCACGGCGAGCCAGCCGGGGTTCACCAGCACGCGACCTTCGGTCTTGAACGACTCGCCCTCGACGACGGTGATGCGCGTCGTGTTCAGGTATTCGGCCGGCGGGAAGAACACGGCGAGGAAGCGGCGCACGACGAGGTCGTAGATGCGCTGCTCGGCGTCGGACAGCGCGCCGGCGCGCGGCGCCTGCATCGTCGGGATAATCGCGAAGTGGTCCGACACCTTCGTGTTGTCGAAGATGCGCTTGTTCGGCTTGACCCATCCGCCCGCGGCGATCTGCTTCGCGAAGCCGGCGTAGGCGCGCTCGCCCTCGAGCACGCCGAGCGTCTGGCGCACGCTGGGCAGGTAGTCCTCGGGCAGGGCGCGCGAGTCGGTACGCGGATAGGTGAGCGCCTTGTGCCGCTCGTAGAGCGCCTGCGCGATCGACAGCGTGGTTCGTGCCGAATAGCCGAAGCGCGAGTTCGCCTCGCGCTGCAGGCTGGTGAGGTCGAAGAGCGCCGGCGACAGCTGCGTGCTCGGCTTCGTCTCCTCGGTGACCGTGCCCGTCCTGCCGCGGCAGCGCTCGACGATCGCCTCGGCGCGCTCGCGCTCCCAGATGCGCTCGGCGCGCGCGTCGGGCGCGTCGTCGCTGCGCTTGAAGCCGGGGTCGAACCAGCGCGCGTCGTAGGTGCCGGCCTTGGCCGCGAAGCCGGCGTGCACCTCGAAATAGTCTTTCGGCACGAAGCGCCGGATGCGCTCCTCGCGCTCGACGACGACGGTGAGCGTGGGCGTCTGCACGCGCCCGACCGTGGTCTTGTAGAAGCCGCCGTCGCGCGAGTTGAACGCCGTCATCGCGCGCGTGCCGTTGATGCCCACCAGCCAATCGGCCTCTGAGCGGCTGCGCGCGGCGTCGGCGAGCGGAAGCATCTGCGCGTCGCTGCGCAGGTGCCCGAAGGCCTCGCGGATCGCCGACGGCGTCATCGACTGCAGCCACAGCCGCTGCACCGGCTGCTTCGCCTTCGTGTGCTGGACGATCAGCCGGAAGATCAGCTCGCCCTCGCGCCCGGCGTCGCAGGCGTTGATCAGCCGGTCGACGTCCTTGCGCCGGATCAGCTTCGCCAGCAGCTTCAGCCGTTCCTCGCTCTTGGCGATCGGCTGGACGTCGAAATGCGGCGGAATGACCGGCAGATGCGCGAAAGACCACTTTCCGCGCTTGACTTCGAACTGCTCCGGAACGGCGATCTCGACCAGGTGCCCGACCGCCGACGACAGCACGTACTCGTCGCTCTCGAAGTAGTCGCCGTGACGGGTGAAGCCGCCCAGCGCGCGCGCGATGTCGGCGGCCACGGAGGGCTTCTCGGCGATGATCAGGGCTTTGCTCATGGGGGCGCCATCATAAGTGGGGCCCGACGGCAGGCGCAACAAGCCATCGGGATCGTCCGATCGCGGCGCGCCGGCGACGCCGTTTCGTGCAAGACTGACGCGCGGGCGCGCTGACGGGCGAGCGCGCGCCTGCGGCACGCGTCGATCGCCCGCCTGCGCGGCCCGCGCCTACCGCCCCTGGCGCCCCGCCTGGTGCCCCGCGCGCACGTAGCGGCCGTCGATCCACCGCTGCGCGAGCCCCGCCAGCTCCAGTTCGAGCAGCGCCTCGGCGACCTCGCCGGCCGGCAGCGCGGATCGGGCGATCAGCGTATCGACGTCGACGGGATCCCAGCCGAGCGCCTGCAGCAGGGTGCGTGCGGCGGGACTGGCCGACCGAGCTGCTTGCGACGCTGCGGCGATCGCGGATGCCGCCCCGGGGTCGCGCTCCGTGTGAACGACCCGCGGCGGCGCGCCCGCGTCCCTGGGCTCGTGCGTCCGCTCGTGCGTGTGCTCGTGCATCCGCCCGACCACCCGCCCGTCCGCCCGCCCGCGCATCTGCCCGCGCAGCTCCGCCAGCACGTCCTCCGCCGATTCGACGAGCTTCGCGCCCTCGCGGATCAGCCGATGGCAGCCGCGCGCCACCGGCGAGTGGATCGACCCGGGAATCGCCATCACCTCGCGGCCGGATTCGGCGGCATGCCTCGCGGTGATCAGCGAACCCGAATGAGGCGCCGCCTCGACGACCAGCACGCCGAGCGACAGCCCCGCGATGATCCGGTTGCGCCGCGGAAAGTTGGCGCGCTGCACTTCGGTGCCCAGCGGCAGCTCCGAGACGATCGCGCCTCGCTGCGCGATCGCGTGCGCAAGCTGCCGGTGCGCCGCCGGGTAGACCCGGTCGACGCCGGTGCCGACCACGGCGATCGTGCCGGCGCGTCCCTCGAGCGCCCCTCGATGCGCGGCGGCATCGATGCCGCGCGCCAGTCCGCTGCAGATCGCCAGCCCTTCGTCGGCCAGCGCGCGGGCGAAATCGTGCGCGTTCGCCTCGCCGCCCGGCGTGGCGTGCCGGCTGCCGACGATGGCGAGCAGGTCGCCGCACAGCGCCTCTGGGGACCCGCGCACGTACAGCAGCGGCGGCGGATCGCCGATCTGCAGCAGCGGCTGCGGGTATCGGGGATCGGCAAGCGCGAGCAGATGGTTTTCGTCGCTGCGCGCCCAGTCGAGCGCGGCGGCGATCTTCGCCTCGCGTGCGTCGTCGTCGGCGAGCAGCGCCGCGGCGCGCGGCGCATCGAGCACCGCGGCGATGCGGGTGCGGGCTGCGCGAAAGACGTCCTCGGGCAGGCCGAAGGCTTCGAGCAGGCGCCGCGCCGCGGCGGGGCCGATGCCCGGCGTCAGCGTCAGGCGCAGCCACCAGGCGTATTCGTCGCGCGCTGCGGCGTCGAGCGGCAATTCGAGTCTCCCGTTGCCGCGCGCGGAAGGCGCCGGCCGTCGCGCGGCCCCCAAGCCGGCGGGCGTCAAGCCGGCGGGCGTCAAGCCGGCGGCGGGCGTCAAACCGGCGGCGCTCCGCCAAACGAAAGCGCCGCGCTCGAGGCGCGGCGCAATCGCCGGATTGCGAGCGGATCAGGGGTTCGCGACGTCGTCGCCGACCGCGATCGGCTGCGAGGCGCTCATCACGAGCCCGTAGGAGATCTTATCGAAGACGCGGAAGACGAGAAGATGGCCGACCGGCTCGTCCGGAAGGACGACCTTCTCGCGATCGGGCGCCGTGCGATCGGTGATCGTGGCGCCGCGATGCTCGATGCCGAGCACGTGGCCGACCTCGAGGCCGTCCTCCTTGCCGACGTTCATCGCGACGACGCTGTTGCGTCCCACCTGCGTCACGCCGCGATAGACGGCGACGATGCGGCCCGACACCTGCGACTCCGGCGGCCTCGGCGCGTAGAGCATCGGCAGCGCCCGCTCGGCCGGCATCAGCCGGTCGCCGGGGCCGACTTCCTCGTTGGTGGCGACCACGCGCAGCGAGGCCGGATCGCCCGGGCGTTCGAGCTTGCCGGTGCCCAGGAACAGCGCTTCCCAGGCGATCGGCTTGCGCGTGTCGGGGTCGAGCAGCGGTCGCGCCGAGCGGTAGATGTGCCACTCCGTCACCTGCGGCTGCTCGATGCCGCGCACGTAGGCCAGCTCGCCGCGGCCGAGGAACACGCGTCCTTCCTGCGTGGCGACGATGCGCGGATGCGACGCCAGCCCATGCTCGTCGACCACCAGCGGGCGGTTCAGGAAGGCTTCGATGTCGGTGGAGCTGATCGTAGGGATCGCCTCGCGGCCGAGCGGCTCCGCGCGCACGCGCGGACCGAGCTTCTCGACCGGAAGGTCGCCGCCCGCGCCCGCGCCGCCGGCGCCCACCGACCGCGCCAGGCGCAGCCGCGGCGTCGCCCCGCTGCGATCGAGCAGGATGACGTCGCCCGGATAGATCCAGTGCGGATCGCGGATCTCCTCGCGATTCATCTCCCAGATCTCGGGCCAGCGCCACGGCTTCTGCAGGAAGCGCCCGGAGATGTCCCACAGCGTGTCGCCCTTGACGACGACGTAGCGGTCCGGCGCGTCCTTCGCCAGCTCGAGCGGGGCGGTAGCCGGTTGTGCCAACGCCAGCCCCGCCGCGCAGGCGAGCCCCGCGACAGCCAGTGCCAGAAATTGCACGGAGAGCTTTCTCATGAGCGCGCGTGCCTGCGAACGTGTGGGATACTCGACGAGGAGGGTTGATCGAGTCGCATTCGCCCCGAAATCAGCCTCGTAGTCCGTTTTGGATTCTGCCGCCACTGTATCGGCGCAACCGGCATCGCGCCGCGCGAGCCTACCGGCGGTCGCAAATCACCGATGGCCGTATTGGACATTCTTCGCTATCCCGATCCCCGGCTGCACCGGGTCGCAAAGCCCGTGCGCGAGGTCGACGAGCGCATCCGCACGCTCGTGCGCGACATGGCCGAGACGATGTACGCCGCTCCGGGCATCGGGCTGGCCGCCACGCAGGTCGACGTGCACGAGCGCGTGATCGTGCTCGACGTCTCCGACGCGCGCGACGAGCTGCACGTCTTCATCAACCCCGAGATCGTCCGCGCGAGCGACGAGACGAAGGTCTTCGAGGAAGGCTGCCTGTCGGTGCCCGGCATCTATGACGAGGTCGAGCGGCCCGACCGCGTGGTCGTGCGCGCGCTCGACGAGAACGGCAAGCCCTTCGAGCTCGAGGCCGACGGCCTGCTCGCCGTCTGCGTGCAGCATGAGATCGACCACCTGAACGGCCGCGTCTTCGTGCAGTACCTGTCGCGGCTGAAGCAGTCGCGCATCCGCAGCCGGCTGCTGAAGGCCGAGCGGGTCGACGCGTAGCGGAGCCCGGCGCTGCGCCTCGTCTTCGCCGGCACTCCCGACTTCGCCGCCGCGGCGCTCGCCGCGCTGCTCGACGCGGGGCACGAGATCGTCCTCGTGCTCACGCGCCCGGACCAGCCCGCCGGGCGCGGACAGGCGTTGCGCGAAAGCGCCGTGAAGCGCCTGGCGCTCGCGCGCGGACTGCCGCTCGCGCAGCCGCGCACGCTGCGCGACCCGGCGCTGCACGAGCGGCTGCGCGCGCTCGACGCCGACGCGATGATCGTCGCCGCCTACGGCGCGATCCTGCCGGCCGAGGTGCTCGCGATTCCGCGCCATGGCTGCCTGAACATCCACGCCTCGCTGCTGCCGCGCTGGCGGGGCGCCGCGCCGATCCAGCGCGCCATCGAGGCGGGTGACGCCGAGACCGGCGTCACCATCATGCAGATGGACGAAGGCCTGGACACCGGAGCGATGCTGCTCGTCGCGCGCACGCCGATAGGCGACGACGACACGGGCGGCAGCGTGCACGATCGGCTCGCCGCGCTCGGCGCCCGCGCGATCGTCGACGCGCTGGCGGCGCTGCAGCGGGGCGAGCTGGTCGCCACGCCGCAGCCCGACGAAGGCGTCACCTACGCGCGCAAGCTCACGCGCGAGGACGCCGCGATCGACTGGACGATGCCGGCGCGAAGCATCGGCTATCGCGTGCGGGCCTTCGATCCGGCGCCGGGAGCGACGGCGCGGCTGGACGACGCGGCCGGGACGACGATCAAGGTATGGCGTGCGGCGGGGCCGCC
>CALCZN010000135.1:0-18277 GCA_937903095.1 uncultured Burkholderiales bacterium | reverse complement strand
TGGCTGGTACCCGAGACGGTGCTGGCGCTGCCGGACCTGATGCTCGGCAAGGTATAGCCACCCACGGCCCGGATCGACGCTACGCTCGGCGCATGCAACGGGCGCCGTCGTGGCCGGGCCGGTCGTGACCGACCTGATCGTCGCGCGCGAGCAGGGACTGTGGTGCGAGCCCGGGCGCTTCTTCATCGACCCCTGGCTGCCGGTCGAACGCGCGCTGATCACGCATGCGCACGGCGACCACGCGCGTGCCGGCAGCGCCCGCTATCTCGCCGCGCGCGAAGGCGAGCGCGTGCTGCGCGCGCGGCTGGGCGACATCGCACTCGAGACGCTCGACTGGCGCGAACGCATCGACGTGAACGGCGTCCGGGTGTCGTTCCATCCGGCGGGCCACGTGCTGGGTGCCGCGCAGATCCGCCTCGAGCACGGCGGCGAAACGTGGGTCGTCTCGGGAGACTACCGGCTCGAAGCCGACCGCAGCTGCAGCGCTTTCGAGCCGCTGAGGTGCGACGTCTTCGTCACCGAATCGACCTTCGCGCTGCCGATCTATGGCTGGCAGCCGCAGCGCGAGGTCATCGACGAAATGCTGCGCTGGTGGACGGAGAACGCCGACGCATCGCGCGCGAGCGTGTTGTTCTGCTACGCGCTCGGCAAGGCCCAGCGGATCCTCGCCGGTTTCGCCGATGCCGCGGGCGCGTCCCTGCCCGGCGCCATCGTCTGCCACGGCGCGGTCGAATCGATGAACCATGCGTATCGCGCGAGCGGCGTCGCGCTGCCCGACACCTTCGCGGTCGGCGACGTGGAGCGGGCGGCGCTGCGCCGCGCGCTCGTGCTCGCCCCGCCGTCCGCGGCGCGCTCGCCGTGGCTGCGCCGCTTCGGCACGGCGAGCGATGCCTTCGCTTCGGGCTGGATGCAGGTGCGGGGAACGCGGCGCCGGCGCGCGATCGACCGCGGCTTCGTGCTGTCGGACCACGCCGACTGGCCGGCGCTGAACACGGCGATCGACGCAACCGGCGCTTCGCGCGTCGTCGCGACGCACGGCCATGCGGAGGTGCTGGTGCGCTGGCTGCGCGAGCGCGGCCTGGACGCGAGCCGCCTGGCGACGCCGTATGGGGACGAAGACGAAGGAGGCGGCGCCGACGAGCGCAACGACCGATGAAAGCCTTCGCCGACCTCTACGCACAGCTCGATGCGACGACGTCGACGACGCGCAAGGTCGAGGCAATGGCGCGCTACTTCGCGCAGGCGCCGGCCGACGATGCCGCATGGGCGGCCTACTTCCTCGCCGGCGGGCGGCCTCGCCGGTTGATCCCCGTGCGTGCATTGGTCGACGCTGCGCTTCGAACGAGCGCCCTGCCGGAATGGCTGTTCGCGGAAAGCTACGACGCGGTCGGCGACCTCGCCGAAACGGTCGCGCTGCTGCTGCCCGAACCGGCACGGCGGATCGACCGCGGCCTCGCCGAATGGATGACGCATCACGTGCTGGCGCTGCGCGGCGCACCCCCGGCGCAGATCGAGAACGCGATCGTCGCGATGTGGCAGGGGCTCGACGCGCACGAGCGCTTCGTGCTGAACAAGCTGCTCACCGGCGAATTCCGCGTCGGCGTCTCGCGCCAGCTCCTGCTGCGCGCGCTCGCGCAGGCCTTCGATGTCGACGAGAAGCGCCTCGCGCACCGCTTCGTCGGTTACGCCGACGGTGCGCACGAGCCTGGTGCGGACGCGTTTCGCGCGCTCGTGTCTTCCGACGACGTCGACGGCAGCGCGTCGCTCGGCCACCCGTATCCGTTCTTCCTCTCGCATCCTCTGCAGCAGCCGCCCGGAACGCTCGGCGACGTCGCCGACTGGATCGTCGAGTGGAAATGGGACGGGATTCGCGCCCAGCTCCTGCGGCGCGGCAGGCAGACCTGGCTGTGGTCGCGCGGCGAGGAACTGGTGACCGACCGCTTTCCGGAAGTCGTCGATACGGCGAGCTCGCTGCCCGACGGCAGCGTCATCGACGGCGAGCTGCTCGCATGGGACGCGCCGGCCGCCCGCCCGCTGCCCTTCGCGACGATGCAGCGACGCATCGGACGGCTGAAGCTCGGGCCCAAGCTGCTGCGCGAGGCGCCGGTCGCGCTGCTCGCCTTCGACCTGCTCGAGCACGACGGCGGCGACATCCGGGGAATGCCGCTCGCGCTGCGCCGCGCGCGGCTCGCAGCGCTCGTCGAGCCCCTGGCGGCGGGCGCGTTGCAACTTTCGCCGCGCATCGAAGCGCCGGACTGGAACGCGCTCGCGCGACTGCGCGAAGAGTCGCGCAGCCGCGGCGTCGAAGGGATGATGCTCAAGCGCGCGCAGTCGGCCTACGGCGTCGGCCGGACGAAATCGGTCGCGCGCGGCGACTGGTGGAAATGGAAGATCGATCCGCTGTCGGTCGACTGCGTGCTCGTCTACGCGCAACCGGGGCACGGCCGCCGCGCGAGCCTGTACACCGACTACACCTTCGCGGTGTGGAGCGGCCCGCCTGAAGATGCGACGCGCACGCTCGTTCCCTTCGCCAAGGCGTACTCCGGGCTTACCGACGAGGAGATCCGCGAGGTCGATGCAACGGTGCGCCGCACGACGGTCGAGCGCTTCGGTCCGGTACGCGTCGTCGTGCCGGCGATGGTCTTCGAACTGGGCTTCGAAGGCATCCAGCGATCGACGCGGCACAAGTCGGGGATCGCGGTGCGCTTTCCGCGCATGCTGCGGCGCAGGCCGGACAAGCCGGCAGAGGAGGCGGATACGCTGCAAGCCCTCGAGGCGCTGCTCGGCGCCGGGGCTCGCTGACGACGCAAGTAGACAAGCCCATCGTCCGTTCGGCCGTCTGCCCTTCGGTCGAGTAGACCATGCAGGATCGCCGAAACAGAATGATCACGCTATCACATCCTCGACTGCCTTTGCCTTCGGTGATGCGAGGTCGAATCACGTTTTTGTCGAAGTTCGACGCATGCCTCCAAAAGTTCGTGACCTGATTCGCGCTCTCGAGAAAGCCGGCTTCGTCAACCGAGGCGGACACGGCAGTCACCGAAATTTCGTTCATCCCGATGTGAGCCGTCCAGTTACCATATCCGGTGCCGACGGAGCCGACGCGAAGCATTACCAGATCCGCGCGACGAAGACGGCAATCGAGGAGTCGAGACGATGAAAGCATCGGCGCGCTACGCGAAAATCGTCGAATGGTCGGAAGAGGATCAGTGCTATGTCGGGAGCGCGCCAGGGTTGATCTACGGCGGCTGCCACGGCAACGACGAGATCGCCGTCTTCGAAGAACTGAGCCGGATTGTCGAGGAGGTGATCGAACTGCTCACGAGCGAGGGCCGTCCGCTGCCGCCTCCAACGGCGGGGCGCGATTTCGTGAACCGGATGCAGCAATTGGCGTGACGCCGATAGCTGCGCTGCGGGCGCACCGTCGGCGGTCGACCCGGGGCTACTCCATCACCGCCGCGCTCGCCGCGCCCGCCGCCTTCCTCGGCCGCAGCAATACGATCAGTGGCGTCGCCGCCAGCGTCACCCACATCATCAGCCGGAAGTCGTCGAGGTAGGCGAGCGTGGCCGCCTGGCGCGTGACCTCGTCGTCGATCATCGCCAGGCCCTGCAGCGAACGCAGGTCGAGCGCGCCGGCGTCGACGGCGGCGCGCAGCGGCAGGCTGAACGGGTTGATGTACTGCGCGAGCGCCGCGTGACCCGACTGCGTCCAGCGCGCGAGCATCGTGATGACCACCGACACGCCGATGCTCATGCCGATGTTGCGGATCAGGCTGTACAGCGAGGTGCCCTCGTTGCGCAGCGTCGGGGCGAGCGTCGAGAACGTGACGGTGGACAGCGGCACGAACAGGAAGCCGAGCCCCAGGCCCTGGACGATGCCGGTGCGCACGATGTCCCAGCCGCTGATGTCGAGATCGAAATGCGTCATCTCCCACTGCGAGATCGCGGTGAGCGCCAGTCCGACGAGCAGTTGCAGGCGCACGTCCACGCGCCCCGACAGACGTCCGACGACGAGCATCGCGAACATCGTCCCCACGCCGCGCGGCGCGAGCAGCAGCCCGACGTCGACCACCGGATAGCCCATCAGGTTCTGCAGGAACGGCGGCAGCAGCGTCATCGTCGTCAGCAGGATCATGCCGACGATGAAGATGAACAGCAGCCCGATGACGAAGTTGCGGTCGCGGAACAGCTGCGGCTCGAGGAACGGGTGCGTGTGCGTCAGCGTGTGCGCGACGAACAGGTAGAGCGCCGAGCCCGCGAGGATCGCCTCGGCGACGATCTCGGGGCTCGCGAACCAGTCGAGCGTGCCGCCGCGGTCGAGCATCATCTGGAAAGCGCCGATCGCGAGGCTGAGCAGCGCGAAGCCGAGCCAGTCGAAGCGGCGTTCGCGCTGCAGCGGCGTCTCGTGCACGTAGGTGGCGATGCCCAGCCAGGCGAGGATGCCGAAGGGCAGGTTGATGTAGAACACCCAGCGCCAGTTGTAGTACTCGGTGAGCCAGCCGCCCAGCGTGGGCCCGAGGATCGGTCCCACCATCACGCCCAGGCCCCACAGCGCCATCGCGGAGCCGTGCTGCTCGCGCGGATAGCTGTCGAGCAGCACCGCCTGCGACAGCGGAACGAGGCTCGCGCCGAACACGCCCTGCATCAGGCGGAACAGCACGATCTGGTCGAGATTCTGCGCGGCGCCGCACAGCATCGACGTGATCGTGAAGCCGACCACCGACCACAGGAACAGCCGCTTGCGGCCGAAACGCGCGGCGAGGAATCCGGTGAGCGGAATGCAGATGGCCGCCGCGACGATGTACGAGGTGAGCACCCACGAGATCTGCTCGTAGGTCGCGCCCATCGTTCCCTGCATATGCGGCAGCGCGACGTTGGCGATCGTCGTGTCGAGCGCCTGCATGATCGTCGACAGCATCACCGATACGGTGATCGCGCCGCGGTGCGTCACCGGGCCCGATGCGCTCGCCGCGCTCATGGCAATCGCTTCAGAAGCCGAAGCCGAAAAGCGTGCGGCGATGCCCGGTGTCCACCCGCACCGTGGCGCTCATTCCGGCACGCAGGCGCGGCGCGTCGGACGGCGCATCGAGCCGCACGCGCAGCGGCACGCGTTGCGCCACCTTCACCCAGTTGCCGGTGGCGTTCTGCGCAGGAAGGATCGAGAACTCCGAGCCGGTGGCCGGGCTGAGACTCTCGACGACGCCGCTCCAGCTGCGGTCCGGGAAAGTGTCGATGTGCACCTCGACCGACTGGCCCGGGTGCACGTAGGTGAGATCCTTCTCCGGGAAGTTCGCTTCGATCCACGGACGGGCGTCGGCGACGAGCGACGCGGCCGTCGCGCCCGTACCGACGAACTGCCCCGGCTTGGGCAGATGGCTGATCGTGCCGTCCATCGAAGCGCGCACCTCGATGCGCGACAGATCGAGCCGCGCCTGCTCGAGTTCGGCCAATGCCGCGCGATAGCCCGGATGCGATTCGATCGGAAGATCGATGCTGCCGCCGAGCGTGGCGGCGATGCGCTGCAGATCCTCCTGCTGCGCCTGCAGTTGCTGTTGCGCGATCTCGACGCTCTTGCGCGCGTCGTCGAGCTTCGACGCCGAGATGAAATTGCGCGCGGCGAGGTCCGCCTGCCGCGCCTGCTCCTTGCGGGCGAATTCGAGCTGCGTGCGCGCGAGCGCGATCTGCGCCTGCTTCTCGCGATAGCTCGCCTTGGTCGCCGCCAGGTCGGTGCGAACCTGGCCGAGCTTCGCCTGCGCCTTCGACAGCGCGACGCGAAAAGGCGCCGGATCGAGCCGGAACAGCGGCTGACCCGCCCGCACGATCTCGTTCTCCTGCACGAGCACCTCGATGACCGCCCCGGATACCTCGGCGCTCACCGGTACCTTGTCGGCCTTGACGAACGCGTTGTCGGTTTCGACATAGCGCCCGCCGAGCAGCCAGAAGACGGCGCCGGCGATCGCCGCGAGAAGCGGGACGACGACGAGGAGCGTCCAGCGCAATGTGCGGCGGCGACGCAGCAGGGTGGCTTCGGGCGAGCGGCCTCGAAGATCCTCGTCGGTGCGGGCGCGCGCGTCGGCTTCGCCCGGTATGCGGGCAGGCGCGGCAGGCCGATCGTCCCCGGTTCGCAAGCGGGGCTCGGTGTGCCGAAGGGCCTCCGTACGGTCGTTCATTTCGCATGCCTCGCAGCTACGACGCCCGCGCGCGCCTTCGATGGCCGCGCTGCGGGCAGCCGCTGCGTGTCGCGAGCCTTGCGGTCGCTGTCGCCATCGGCATCGCCGTCGCCGTCACTATCGCCGGCCAGGTTGTCGCGCATCGACGCGAGCGTGCGCAGCAGCGCATCGGCCTGCGCCGGATCGATGCCGGCGAGGGCGTCCTTGCGCACCGAGGCGCCGACGTGCCCGATCGAGGCGAGCGACGCTTCGGCGCGCGACGTCGGGTACACGCGCCACGCGCGCCGGTCGCGGGGATCGACGCGGCGCTCGACGAGGCCGCGATCCGCCAGCTCGTCGAGCAGGCGGACGAGCGTGATCGGCTGGATCTCGAGCCGGCTCGCGAGTTCGACCTGGCGCAGCCCCGGGCTGCGCGCCAGATGCACGAGCGCGCGCGCCTGCGCGAAGGTCAACTCGTGACCCTCGAGCCGGCGAGCGAACGCGCGACGCATCAGACGCGAGACGTCGGCGAGCAGGAAGCCGAGCGAGTCCTGGGGTCGGTTCACGGCAGGGGCGGCGAGAAATAGCGGGCAACGCGATAATACGCAATGCGTATTATAAGCCGACCTTCGTTACGAAGACCGGCTCGACCCTCCCCTCCCACGCTGCTCGCGCCCTTTGCCCCTTCGTCGGCGCGCCGGGCCGCTGCGACCCCGGCGTCGGACGCCGGGATCGACCTTCAACGCCGCATGCGGCCCGGACCCGCCTCCCATTGCGAGCGCAACTGCTCGCCCTGCTCGGGGGTGAGGATCTTCTCGAACTGCTCCGCAGCGTCGAGCCGCGACTCGAGCATCTGCTGGCGCAGCTCGGCAATGCGCTGGTTGGCCGCGAGAATCGCCGCGCGGTTGCGCGTGCCCGGTTCGGACCCCCACGCGTCCTGCAGCTTGTCCATCTCGTCCTGTATCTGGCCCATCAGCGCCCAATGCCTGCGCCGCTGTTGCTGCTGCAACTCGCGCAACTGACTGCGCTGGGCATCATCGAGGTTGAGCGAGCCGAGCGCGCCCCACTGCCCCATGTGCCAGCCAGGGCCATTGCCGCCCATCATCCCCGGGCCCATTCCCCATCCGGGGCCGCCCATCATTCCGTATCCCATGCCCCAGCCGCAGCCCGCGCCCGGCCCGCCGAAACCCGGGCCCGGGCCGTAGCCGCCGCCGCGGCCCATCCCGTAGCCCGGGCCGTAGCCTCCATAGCCGGGGCCGTAGCTTTCGCCGCCGCCATAACCTGGGCCATAGCCGCCCATCATTCCCGGCCCGTAGCCGCCCATCATTCCTGGTCCGTAGCCGCCGCCCATCATTCCCGGGCCTGCCCGGTAGCCGCGACCGTAGCGGCTGCCGCTGCGATCGCTCGCGGCGGAATCGGCGCTCGTCGACGGCGGCGATCCGGTGGAAGGGGCACTGCCGGAGGATGCAGCGGGAGCCGCGGCAGGCGGGGTCGCCGGCGACGACTGGGCCCCTGACGCCGGCGACTGCGACTGCGACTGCGCGTAGGCACCGGACGCGCCGAGCGCCAGCACGAGCGCCGAAAGAACGGGGAGCGAGGAAGACGCTTTCACGATGGATTCCTCCGCCGGCGTTGGAGGGCGGGCCTCGCGCGCGGCAGCCGGCGTTGCTCGCGCGCGAAACCGCCGCGGCCCGATCGGCCGCAGCAGGCTATCCTCGCAGTCTGCACCGTCGCATTCCGCCAGGTTCCCCTTGTTCTCCTACGCCATGCGGCTACTTGCGCGCAGTCGCCGCCTCTTCGTCACGCTGATGAAGGTGATGCTGCCGGTGATGATCGCCGTGCAGCTCGCGCAGCATTGGGGCTGGATCGACGCGCTCGGCCATGCGATCGCACCGGCGATGGCCTGGCTCGCGCTGCCGCCCGAGGCCGGTCTCATCTGGATCACCGGCGCCTTCGTCGGCATCTACGGCGCGATCGCCGCGATGATCGGCCTGGCGTCGCAACTCGAGCTGAGCACCGGGCAGCTGAGCGCGCTGTGCGCGATGCTGCTGTTCGCACACAGCCTGCCGGTCGAGCAGTCGATCGTGCGCCGTGCCGGCACGAGCTTCTGGGCCACCGGCGCGCTGCGCATCGGCGTTGCGCTCGCCTACGGCGGCGCGGTCGCCTGGGGCAGCCGGCTCACCGGCATGCTCGACGAGCCGGTGTCGCTCGCCTGGATGCAGGCATCGTCGGAAGGCGCGGACTCCGGCGGGCTCCTCGCCTGGGCATACTCGACCGCGTTGTCGCTCGCGATGACCTTCGCGATCCTCGTCGCGCTGCTCGTACTGCTCGACGTGCTCGAGCGTACCGGCGTCACCCGTCGCATCACGTCGATGCTCACGCCGCTGCTGCGCTTCTCGGGGCTCGACGCGCGCGCCGCGCCGGTGACCACCGTCGGCGTGCTGCTCGGGCTCACCTACGGCGGCGCGCTGATCATCGAAGAGTCCGACCGGCAGCAGTTCGAGGCGCGCACGCGCTTCCTCGCGCTCGCCTGGCTGTGTCTGTCGCACTCGCTGATCGAGGACACGATCCTGCTGCTCGCCCTCGGCGCGAACGTGTGGGTCGTGCTGGTCGGGCGCGTTGCCGTCACGCTCGTGCTGATCGCCGCGCTGGCGCGCCTGCTCGGAGAACCGGGGCCCAAGGCGCCGGTGGCCGGGATGCCGGCAGCCGGCTGATCACCCAAACCCGGAGACCTGTGTTGATCCCACGCCTGCTGACCCGCACTGCCACCCCTGCCGCCGTTGCGCTCGGCCTCGCCGCCGCCTTCGCCAGCGCGGCCACTGCCGCGCCGGTGCGCTATGTCGTGGAGCCGAACCACACCTTCGTCAACTTCGAGGTGAAGCACTTCGACACCTCCACGGTGCGCGCGCGCTTCGACCGCGTCGACGGCTTCGTGACCGTCGACCTCGCGACCCGACGCGGCGAGGCCGACATCACGATCGACACGACCTCGATCAGCTCGGGCATCGCCTCCTTCGACGCGCATCTGCGCAACGCCGACTTCCTCGACGTCGAGCGCCATCCGACCGCGCGTTTCCGCAGCACCGATTTCCGCTTCTTCGGCGACCGCGTCGTCTCGCTCGTCGGCGAGCTGACGATGCTCGGCAAGACGCTGCCGGTGCGACTCGATGCGAGCAACTTCAACTGCTACGACTCGCCGGTCGTCAAGGCGCGCGTCTGCGGAGGCGACTTCGAAACGAAGATCGATCGCAGCCAGTGGGGAATGAACTGGGGCATCGACCGCGGCGTGCCCGATCGCGTGCGGCTGCTGATCCAGATCGAGGCGGTCGCGCAGCCTTGAAAATGGAGCGCTGCGAAAAGCAGCGTTTGCGCGCGCGAAGCGGTTCGCGCACCCGGAATTGCAGCATCTTGCAGCGCGGGAAGGCGCGAACGGCGGCACCGCGCGGTTGCGTGCAGGGGATGCACGCGCGGCAGCCGCGCGCGCGTTCCTCAGCCCGGCGGCAGCGGCGGGCGTAGCGATCCGAGACGCTGCGTCAGTGCGCGCCGGTCGAGATTGACCAGGTCCTTGTCGTACTCCTCGACCACCGCCTCGGCGACCTGCGGATCGAGCGCCTTGCGCAGCAATCCGAGGAAGCGCGGCGCGGCCGCGATCTTCAGCGCGTCGAAGCGGTTCGCGCGCTTCTTCTCGACCAGCCACTGCGCGAGCCGACGCGCGAAAAGCTCCGCCTCGCGATGCAGCTCGTCCTCGCCGGCGGACGCCGTCGGATACGAGGCAGACAAGGTTCCCGACCCGGCGCGGCGTCCGTAGGCGTCACGGCGAAGGTCGGCAGCGTCGGCGCGCGCCGAGGCGAAGGTGAGCGTTTCGATCTCGACGAGATCCTCGTCGCGGCCCGGGATCTCGAGAATGCGGGCCAGACCTTCGTCGGCGACGACGACCCAGGTGGTACGCGCAGGCATCGTAGCGATCTCCTTCCAGGGCGGGCGCCGACCTGCGGGCCGCCCTGCTCTCCTGTCAGTGCTTCCTGTTCTCCCGGCCGAAGCCGGGCGTCGGTGCGATCGTGCTCGGCGCGTCGGGATTGCACGGAGACTGCCACTCGCGCAGCTCCTGCGCCAGCACCTTGCGGCCGTCTTCCTCGGCGCGGCGGATGAGATCGAACACGTTGTCGTCGTTGACGCGCTCGTGACCCAGTCCACGGATCAACGCGCGATAGATGTCCTCGATTTCCTGCGCGCGGGGCGCAGCGTTCGGATCGGGCATGGGCATCCTCCGTTGCGATCGGCAGGCGCCAGTCTGCGGGCGCCCGATCGATGCCGCATTCCGCGTACCCGCGGTTCAGAGAACGACGAGGTGCTCCGGACGCGCACCGGGGACTGCGTCCAACGGCACGGCGCGATCGAAGGTGACGAAGCGGCCGCCGTGTCGGACAGCGAGCGCGAGCAGGTAGCCGTCCGTGATCTGTCGCGCCCCCAGCAGTCGGCGCGGATCGAGGAACGCGCGGTCGAGAAGGCTGGCGTCGTCCGGCCAGAACTCATGGATAGGGGAGTCGGCCGCCTGTGCCAGGCGCTCGGCCACGAGCGCGACAGGCCGGGCCCCGGGATATGCGGCCTGCGACAGGATGCGCACGCAGCCGTTCTGGGTAATCGGACAGGAGGCCCAACCGTATTCGACGTTGCTCTCGAGCCATCGGCGCGCCTCCCCGTGATGCAGATGCGCCGCATCGAGCAGGGCGATCAGCACGTTCACGTCGAGCAGGGCGCGCATGGACCAGGAAGTGTCGTCGTCGAATCGAGTACGCGATGCCGTCCTAGACGCCTTCTTCGTCGCGCAACCGTTCGACCGTCTCGTTGTCGACGATCCGCCCGTCGGACGGGAACGGCGAGAAGCCGTGGAAGGATGCCGGTTCCCGCGCTGCGGTCAGCGCGGAATCGGTGGTGAGCGCCCTGCGAGCCAGATCGGAGAGCACGCGCCCGAGCGACTGCCGGCGACGCCGGGAAAGCTCTCGCGCAGCGGCCAGCACGTCCGGGTCGAGATCCAGAGTGGTTCTCATGTCCTCGGATGAATGCGATGATGCAGTGATGCTATCACATCAAGATGTCGAGGAGAAAACCGGTCATCCTGCTGCAGCCCCGCCCGGACGCAAGCGAGCGCCCACTGTCGCCGCCAGCACGACGAGCCCGGTGGAAATCGCGATCATCACGATCCCCAGCGCCGACAGCTTTCCCCACAGCCCGTCGTCGGCGAAGGCCAGGATCTGCGTCGCCAGCACCTCGCTGCCCGGCCTCGACAGCACGACCGACAGCGTCAGCTCGCGCAGGAACATCGTCGCCATCAGGATCCACGCCGAAACGACGCCGGGGACGAGCAGCGGCACGACGATCCGGCGCATCGTCGTCGCCGCGCCGGCGCCCGCCACCCGCGACGACTCCTCCAGGTGCGGGTGCACCTGCACGAAGGCGCTCGCCAACGGCCGGACGCCATACGGCAAGTAAGTGGCCACGTAGCCAATCAGCAGGGCGGTCAGCGTCGCGTAGATCGGCGTCTGTACGAATAGCCACATGAAGCCGATGCCGATGACGATGCCGGGAAACGAGAACGAAAGGAAAGTGAGCGCTTCCAGCAGCCCTGCACCGCGCGACCTGGACTTCACCGTCGCATAGGCGATGAACAGCGACAACGCCACGCCGACCGTCGCGCCGACCACGGCAAGGAAGAGACTGTTGCGCAGCGCCAGCCGCGAGATCGGGTCTTCGAAGGCCTCGATCCAGTGCCGCCAGCTCATCTGCGCGAAGGCCTCCGCGCTCGGCACCATCGCGTAGGGCACGAAGGACGTGTAGAGCAGCACCGCCACCGGCAGCACGACGACGACGAAGGACAGCAGGGCGACCGCCGCGAACAGCGGCCAGCGCCAGCGCCCGAGCGCGACGGTAGACGCGCGCCAGCCGCGCCCCGACACAGTGACGAAGCGCTCGGTTTCGGCGGTGAGCCGGCGGTAGACGACGATCAGCGCCACCGAGATCGCCAGCGCGCTCATGCCGAGCGCGGCGGCCTGGCCGTAGTCCGGATCGAAGCCGGTAGCGATCATCTCGTAAAGCCAGGTAGCGAGCACTTCCACACGTCCGGGCATTCCGAGCACACGCGGCACCGCGTACGACGCGAGCGTGCGCACGACGCCGAGAACCAGCGCGGCGAGGATCGCCGGACGCAGCACCGGCAGCGTCACGCGCACGAGCGTGCGCCAGACGCCGGCGCCGAACACGCGTGACGACTCCTCGAGCGAGACGTCGAACGACGCCATTGCGGGCGCGAGGATCAGATACGCGATCGGCATGTTCAGCAGACCCTCGACGAGGATCATCCCGCCCATCGAGTAGACGTCGAAGGGCGCCTGCTCCAGCCCGAAGGCCTGCATCAGGGCGACGTTGATCAGCCCGTTCGACGGGTTCAGCAGCAGCGCCCAGCTCACCGAGAACAGCAGGTGCGGAATCATCATCGGGACGATCGCCAGCACGTTGAACAGGAACTTGAACGGGATGTCGGTGCGCGTGTTCAGGTACGCGAGCACCAGCGCGAGCAGCGTCGAGAACAGCGTCGAGCCGAGGACGAAGACGGCGGTGTCGAGCGCCACGCGCAGCAGCGCCGGGTCGCTGTAGGCGGCGACGTATTTCGCCAGCGTGAACTCGCCGAAGCGGTCGAGACCGGCGGAGAAGCTGCCGAAAGCGAGCATCGCCACCGGCGCAACGGTGAGCAGCCCGACGACGACGATCAGGACGAGCGTCGCGCTCGACGTCGAGCGCCGCGCTACTGCCACAGCAGCAGGCAATGCGCGGGATCGAGCGCGAAATGCACCGCATCGCCCACCCGCAGCTCGACCTCGGGCTCGGTGCGCGCGAGCAGCAGCGTGTCGCCCACGCGCATCTGCGCCTCGTAGAACTCGCCGACGAAGGCGAGCGACTCGATGCGCCCGCGCACCCGGTTCGGCGCGGGCTCGCCCTCGCCCGGCCTGAGATGCATGAACTCGGGACGAATGCACAGCGTCGCCTCGCCGAGCCGTACCGGGTCGCGCCGCGCGCAGCGCAGCGGGCCGAGCGCGCTGTCGACGACCAGCTCGTTGCCCTCCGCGGCGCGCACCGTCGCGGGAACCAGGTTGGCGCGGCCGATGAAGTCGGCGACGAAGCGCGTGCGCGCGTCGAAATAGATCCGCTGCGGCGAGCCGATCTCGACGATGCGCCCGGCGCGCATCACGGCGATCGAGTCGGACAGCGCGAGCGCCTCGACGCGGTCGTGCGTGACGTAGACGGCGGTGATCCCGAGCTCGCCGAGAAAGCGTTCGAGCGCCTTGCGCGTCTCCTCGCGCAGCTTCGCGTCGAGATTGCTCAACGGCTCGTCGAAGAGGATGACTTTCGGCTCGGCGACGAGCGCGCGCGCGAGCGCCACGCGCTGCTGCTGCCCGCCCGACAGCCGCGTCGCCGAACGGCGCTCGACGCCTTCGAGCTGCACGAAGCGCAGCGCGTCAGCCACTTTCTGCGCGATGCGCGCCTTCGACGCCCTGCGCACGCGCAGCGGATACGCGACGTTGTCGAACACCGTCATGTGCGGCCAGATCGCATAGGTCTGGAACACCATGCCGAGACCGCGCTTCTCGGTCGGCACCGCGATGCCGCGCTTCGACGAGAAGACGACGTCGTCGCCGATCGCGATCTCGCCCTGGTCGGGCGTCTCGAGCCCGACGATGCAGCGCAGCAGCGTGGTCTTGCCGCAGCCGCTGGGGCCGAGCAGCGTGAAGATCGAGTTCGCCGGAATGTCGAGGTCGACGCCGTCGAGCGCCGCGACCGTTCTGCCCTCGGAGACGTAGTGCTTACGCAGGCCCTCGACGCGGATGCGCATCGCGCGATTCAGAACGTGCGAAGGAACCGTAGCGAGCGGCCCGAGGTCGCGCCGAGAAGCGCAGCCGTACGCGAGTACGGCGAGCATCGCAGGTGCGAGATCGGGTCGCGCAGTAGGTTCATTCGCACGTTCAGGCGGCGAAGATCTTCTTGAACTCTGCGCCCCACTTGCGGATCTCGTCGTCCGACAGATCGCGGATCGGCAGCACCTTCGCCTGGTCGATGCCGTCGATCGGCGGATGCACGCCTGGAGCGAGCACGTATTCGCCGACGTCGGTCGCGAGCAGCTGCATCGCCTTCTTCGACAGCCAGTAATCGACGAAGGCGCGCCCGGCCGCCGGATGCGGCGCCTTCGCCGCCAGCGCCATCGCGCGCGGCGTGCCGAGCAGCGGCTGGCCGCCGCGCGGGCCCCAGTCGAGCGGAGCCGGCTTCTTCGTGACGATGTATTTCGGCATCGAGATGCCGATGCGCTTCTCGCCGCTTTCGATCGGCGCCGGCGTCGGACCGAAGGAGGCGACGAACATCGGCCGGTTCGCCGCGAGCGCCTTGACGAAATTCATCCAGTCGGCTTCCGAGGCGAAGATCTTCTTCTCGTTCAGGCCGACCAGCCAGGAGATCGTCGACGCGTGGCTCGCCGGGTTCGCCATCACGATCTGGTTCTTCCACTTCGGATCGGCGAGGTCCTCGTAGCGCTTCGGCGCATCGGCAGCGGCGAGCTGCTTCGTGTTGAACAGGTACGAGACGTATTCGATGCCGAAGAGCTGGATCGTGTCGTCGGGCCGCGCCCAGTCGGGATAGCCGGCGGCGGCCGGCGACCGGTACGGCGCGAGCACGCCCTTGTCGCGCAGCAGCTCGAGCACCGGCAGCGGCGCCTGCAGCACGTCGGCGAGCAGCTTGCCCGCCTGCGACTCGGTGGCCACCGTGGAGACGAACTTCGAACTCGACACCCGCGTGTAGTGCGCCGGGATGCCGGTATCGGCACTGAACGCCTCGATGATCGGCTCGACCGACGTGATATTCGCGTAGAACACCGCGCTGCCTTCGGCGCGCGCCTTCGCGAGGTCGGCGCCGGCGTCGGCGGCGCGTGCCGGCGAAGGATCGGCGGAAAGACCCACGGCGGAGACGGCGGCGGAAGCGGCAGCGGAAGCGGCGGCGGCGAGGAAGCTGCGGCGATCGACGGTCATCGGTGGCACCTCTCGTTCCTTTTTCGCGCAAGGATAGAACGGCGCCACGCCGGCCGCCAGAAACTCAGGTACTCACTGCGTCCGCTCGTTCCAGCCGCCGCCGAGCACGCGATACAGCGACACGCGGTTCGCCTGCTCGGCGAGCTGCGTCGCAATCAGCGACTGGCGCGCGCCGTACAGCGTGCGCTGCGCATCGAGCAGCACCAGATAGCTGTCGCGCCCGGCTTCGTAGCGCGCGCGGGAGAGTTCCTCGGCCCGACCTGCGGCGGCGACGAGCGCGAGTTGCGCCGCCTTCTGCTCGGACAGCGTACGCGTGAGCGCGAGCGCGTCGGCGACTTCGCGAAAACCGGCCTGGATCGACTGCTCGTACTGCGCGAGCGCGATGTCGCGCTCGGCCTGCGTGGCGCGCAGGTTCGCGCGCAGGGCGCCGCCCTGGAAGATCGGCAGGTTCAGCTGCGGGCCGAAGGTCCAGAAGCGCGAACCCGAACCGAAGAGCCCCGACAGCTCGCTGCTCGCCGTGCCGATGGCGCCGGTGAGCTGGATCGACGGAAAGAACGCCGCCCGCGCCGCGCCGATGTTCGCGTTCGCCGCGAGCAGGCGATGTTCGGCCTGCACGACGTCGGGACGGCGCAGCAGCACCTCCGACGGCACGCCGGCGGGCAGCGCGCGCAGCCCGCTGACGACAGGGTCGAAGCGATCGGGAATCGACGCCTCGTCGATAGTCGCGCCGACGAGCAGGCGCAGCGCGTTCAGATCCTGCGCGGCCTGTCCGGCGAAACGCGATGCGTCGGTGCGCGCCTGCTCGACCGAAGTCTCGGCCTGGCTGACGTCGAGCGCGCCCACCGCACCGTACTCGTAGCGCTTGCGCGTGAGATCGAGCGCCTGCTCGCGGTTCACCAGCGCGGCCTGCGCCACCCGCGTGGCCTCGCGGTCGGCCATCCAGGTCAGGTACGCGTTCGCCACTTCGCCGACCAGCGTCAGCTGCACCGAACGCTGCGCGCTCTCGGTGGCGAAATACTGCTCGAGCGCCGCGCGCGACAGGCTGCGCACGCGCCCGAAGAGATCGATCTCGAAAGCGGCCAGGCCCAGGCTCACCGAATACTGGTCGCTGAACCGGGGACCGGTGCCGCTCGCGCGCGTGGCGGTTCCCTGCACGCCGACCGCCGGCAGCTGCTCCGCGCGCTGCACGCGATACAGCGCCTGCGCGCGCTCGACGTTCAGCGCGGCGACACGCAGGTCGCGGTTGTTGGCCAGCGCCTGCTCGATCAGCCGCTCGAGCGTCGGGTCGACGAAGAAGTCGCGCCAGCCGACGTCGATCATGCCGCGCTGCGCGCCGAAGACGCCCTGGGCGCTCTCGCCCTGCGCAGCCCCGGCCGTCGTCGGCGGCAGCGGCCACTGCGCCGGAATCGACGCGTCGGCGGCGGGCAGCTCGGGCTCCAGCGTCGTGCAGGCGGCGAGCGCGAGTGCGACGGCAAGCGGGGCGAGACGCCGCGCAGCCAGGCGTGCACCGAAGCGTGCGGCGCTCATGGCGACTCGCTGCCTTCGGGCGGTCTCGCCTCATCCGCCGTCTGGCCTGCCGCCTCACTTGCCGCCTGCGCCCTCTTCGGTGCGCCGCGCCGCCGGAACACCCTGCGCACGCCGACGAAGAACATCGGCACGAAGAAGATCCCGAGGAAGGTGCCGAACAGCATCCCGCCGATCACACCGGTGCCGATCGCGTTCTGCGCGCCCGAACCGGCGCCGCTCGCCAGCGCCAGCGGCAGCACGCCCAGGCCGAAAGCGAGCGAGGTCATCACGATCGGTCGCAGCCGGTCGCGCACCGCCTGCATCGTCGCGTCGACCAGCGCCATTCCGCGGTCGAGGTTCTCCTGCGCGAAGGCGACGATCAGGATCGCGTTCTTGCTGGTCAGCCCCACGGTGGTGAGCAGCGCCACCTGGAAATAGACGTCGCGTTCGAGGCCGCGCATCGACGCGAACAGCGTGGTGCCGAGCACGCCGAGCGGCGCGACGAGCAGCACCGCGGTGGGGATCGTCCAGCTCTCGTACATCGCGGCCAGCGTGAGGAACACGATGATCAGCGACAGCGTGTACAGCAGCGGCGTCTGCGCGCCCGCCTGCCGCTCCTGGTACGACAGTCCGCTCCACTCGATGCCGAAGCCCTGCGGCAGCTTCGCGACGATCTCCTCGATCGCCTGCATCGCCTCGCCGGAGCTGACGCCCGGCGCGGCCTCGCCGTTGATCTCGACCGCCGACACGCCGTTGTATCGCTCGAGGCGCGGCGAGCCGTACTCCCAGCGCCAGCTGGCGAACGCCGAGAAGGGAACCATCTCGCCGTTGCGATTGCGCACGCTCCACAGCCGGAAGTCTTCGGGAACCATGCGGAACGGCGCGTCGGCCTGCAGGTAGACGCGCTTGACGCGCCCGCGATCGATGAAGTCGTCGATGTAGCGGCCGCCCCAGGCCACCGACAGCGTCGTGTTGATGTCGCTCATCGACAGCCCGAGCGCGCCCGCCTTGCGCGTGTCGATGTCGAGCTGCAGCTGCGGGCTGTCCTCCTGCCCGTTCGGCCGCACGTTGGCCAGGCGCCGATCCTGCGAAGCCGCGCCGAGCAGCCGGTTGCGCGCGTCGAGCAGCGCCGCGTGGCCGAGCCCCGCGTTGTCCTTCAGGAAGAAGACGAAGCCGCCGGCGCGGCCGAGTTCGGGAACCGCGGGCGGCGTGAACGCGAAGACCAGCGCATCGCGGATCTGCGAGAACGCCCCCATCGCGCGCTGGGCCACCGCCGACGCGTGCAGCGAAGCCGCCGTCCGCTCGCTCCAGTCCTTCAGCTTGACGAAGGCCATGCCGGTGTTCTGTCCGGTGCCCGCGAAGCTGAAGCCCAGCACCGCGAACACCGATTCGACCGCGTCGTTTTCCTTGTCGAGCAGGTAGCTCTCGACCTTCTGCATCGATTCGAGCGTGCGCTGCTGCGTCGCGCCCACCGGCGCCTGCACCTGCGTGAACAGCACGCCCTGGTCTTCCTGCGGCAGGAACGCGGTGGGTATGCGAAAGAACAGGAACACC
>CALCZN010000134.1:0-27800 GCA_937903095.1 uncultured Burkholderiales bacterium | reverse complement strand
TTGCCGACCAGGTTGCGCAGGATCTGCTCGAGCAGCACCGGATCGGAGACCACCGAAAGCGACGTCGGCCGGAAGCGCAGCCGGATGCCGTACGCATGCGCGGCCTCGAGTTCGTGCGCGGCGATCGAGTCGAACACCGATTGCAGCTCGATGCGGCGGATGCGCGGCTGAACGGCCCCGGCTTCCAGGCGCGACAGATCGAGCAACCCTTTCAGCAGCGCTTCGAGCCCCATCGCCGCCTGGTCGATCCGCTTCGCCAGGTCGCGCAGCATCGGCGTGTCGACCTTTTCGCGGATCAGCCCCACCAGCAGGCCGATGGTGGCGACCGGCTGGCGCAGATCGTGGCTGGCAGCGGCGACGAAGCGGCTCTTGGCCGCGTTGGCGGCTTCGAGCTCGGCAGTGCGTTCGCGCACGCGGTCCTCCAGCGTGTGCGCGAGCTGCTCGATGCCGTTCATCGCGTCGACCACCCGCCGCACCAGCAGGAAGGTGAAGGCGACGATGGCCGGCGGCACTGCCCAGGGCATCCAGTACTCGTCCATCACCGTGCTGTAGCCCTGCTGATACAGGTAGTCGTGCACGCCGGCGACGAACACCACGCCGAGCGTGGCGAACAGCACCGCCATCGACGAGCCGGGCAGTCGCCGCACGGCGGGCAGCCCCTGGATCAGCGCGGTCAGCATCGACAGCAGCAGCAGCGGGTAGACGAAGCGGCGGGCCAGCGGCAGGTGGCCGGTGGCCAGGGCGACAACGCCGATCGCCGCGGCAGCGATCGCGCCTGCCCACCAAAGCCGGCGCCGCCGTTGGTCGGCGCTCCGTTCGCCGACCGAGAGGGTGAACAGGCCCAGCATCAATGCCGTGCCGACCTGGGCAAGATAGAACAGCAGGTCGGACAGCCCCGCTGCCACGCCCGCATCGGTGCTGAAGTAACCGAGGTTGCGCACCGACGCGAGCGCGCCCAGCGCGCTGAATACGCCCAGCGCAGCCTCGCTGCGCCGCCGCCACCAGATCAGCAGGCCGACCAGGCAGGCACCGATGCTGGCGACGTTCAGCCATTGCGGCCACTGCACCCGGTGACGATGGCTGGCCGCGAACGCGGGCTCGAGCTGCGCAATCGGGCCGAACTCGAGCCGCGACAGGCCGCCGCGCACGCTTTGATCGATAAGGATGTCGATCTCGTTCTGCCCAGCGACGAGCAGCGCTGTGGGTACGACGAGCAGCGTGGGCACCGGTCGGCGAAGCAGCGCCGGCGGCGCCGGCAGCATGCCGTGCAGCAAATGGCCATTGATCCGCAGCTCGTGATGCGTGCCCATTCGATCGATGCGCAACGCCCAGGTCGTATCGGCCAGCGCCGGCAGCTCGACGCGGACCCGGTAACGGGTTCGCGCTGCGGGCGGCAGGCCGTGCCTGGCCCAGGTGTGGGGCAGGGCGACCGGCTGCCAGTCTTCGTCGGCGGGACGGTCGGCGGCGGCGCCGACGGCGATCTGCGCATCGGTGATGACCAGTCGGCCGGGCGTTGCGGCGGGCGGCTCGGCGCGGACCGCAGTCCCGGCTGCAGCGAGCGCGATGCAGGCGAGCAGCCGCAGCAGTCGGGCGACGAGGGGCGGTGACGGCGAAACGAGGCGGGCGGGGCGGGAGCGCATTGCCGCATTGTGCCGATGCGCACGCGTGCGTTCCTTGGCGACGACGAATGCAGCGCTCGCCGCCGACTCGTCCCGTCGCTGCGCATCGACCATTCGTCCGCCGCCGGCGGCCGCAACCGCAAGCGGTTGCTACCGTCCCTTCATGAACGCGCGCACCGGCCCCGCCGCGGCGGCGGCAGCATCCGCGCCGTTGCCCGCGCTCGGCCGCCCGGGCTGTCGCATCACCATCGAAGACCTGCTGCCGGCGCTCGTCGAGGACGGCCTGCTTTCGCGCCACGATGCCGATTCGGTCGCCCGCTACGCGAATCTTTCCAGCACCGAGCAGCACGCGCTCGTCGCGATTGCCCGCCGCAAGTTCCGCTCGCCGTCCACCAACCGACTCGTCGACCTCGAGGCGCTCGTGCCATGGTTCGCCCGGCGCGTCGGACTGCCGCATGCGCGCATCGATCCGCTGAAGGTCGACCTCTCGCGCGTGTGCGAGGTGATGTCGAGCCAGTACGCGACGCGCTTCAAGATCCTGCCGCTCGCCGTCGATGCCGACGGCGTGACGATCGCCACCGCCGAGCCCTTCGTCACCGACTGGGTCGACGAGCTGGGTTCGATGCTGCGCAGGCCGATCCGCCGCGTGATCGCCGATCCGCAGGAGATTCCGCGCTACATCGTCGAGTTCTTCACGCTCGCGCGCACGGTGCGCGGCGCGCAGAAGAACGGCGCCGCCGCACATCAGAGCAACTTCGAGCAGCTCGTCGAGCTGGGCCGTTCCGGGCGCAACCTCGATGCGAACGACCAGCACATCGTCACCATCGTCGACTGGCTCTGGCAGTACGCCTTCGAGCAGCGCGCGAGCGACATCCACGTAGAGCCGCGTCGGGAGACCGGGGCGATCCGCTTCCGCATCGATGGCGTGCTGCACAACGTCTATCGGCTGCCGGCATCGGTGCTCGCCGCCATGACGAGCCGCATCAAGCTGCTCGGTCGCATGGACGTGATCGAGAAGCGCCGCCCGCAGGATGGACGCATCAAGACGCGCAGCGCCGACGGTCGCGAGATCGAGCTGCGCCTGTCGACCTTGCCGACGGCCTTCGGCGAGAAGCTCGTCATGCGCATCTTCGATCCCGACGTGCTGGTGCGCGACTTCTCCGAGCTGGGCTTCGGCGACGACGACCTCGAGATCTGGGAGTCGATGACGACGCGCCCGAACGGGATCGTGCTCGTCACCGGACCGACCGGCTCGGGCAAGACGACGACGCTGTACACGACGCTGAAGGGCCTGGCGACCGACGAGGTGAACGTCTGCACCGTCGAAGACCCGATCGAGATGGTCGAGCCGGCGTTCAACCAGATGCAGGTGCAGCACGGCATCGAGGTCGGCTTCGCCGACGGCATCCGCGCGCTGATGCGCCAGGACCCGGACATCATCATGGTCGGCGAGATCCGCGATCTGGAGACCGCCGAGATGGCGATCCAGGCCGCGCTCACCGGACACCTCGTGCTGTCGACGCTGCACACGAACGACGCGCCGTCGGCGATCACGCGGCTGCTCGATCTCGGCGTGCCGCCGTACCTGCTGAACGCGACCCTCATCGGGGTGATGGCGCAGCGTCTCGTTCGCACCTTGTGCGAGTCGTGCAAGGAAGCGACGGGCGGGCTGGCCGACGAGCAGTGGAACGCGCTGATCAGTCCGTTCCGGGCGGCGAAGCCCGCGCGGATCTACCGGCCGGTGGGCTGCCTCGAATGCCGGATGACCGGCTATCGCGGACGTAGCGGGCTGTACGAGCTGCTGCAGCTCGACACCGACCTGCACCGCCTGATCGACGAGCGTCCGGACCTGGGCGAGATCCGCCGGCGGGCGATGCGCGCGGGAATGCGCCCGCTGCGCCTGGCCGGCGCGCAGAAGATCGCCGCGGGGCAGACGACGCTCGACGAAGTGTTGAAGGTGGCGCCGCCGATCGTCGATTGATCGGCGCACCGCCGGGAACGATCCCGGTCAGGCTTTCGTTTCCTCGAACACTTCGCGCGCGATCCGGAAGCTGTCGATCGCCGCGGGCACGCCGCAGTAGATGGCGGCCTGCAGGAAGACTTCGGCGATCTCCTCTTTCGTGACGCCGTTGTTCAACGCGCCTCGCACGTGCAGCCGGATCTCGTGCGGCCGGTTCAGCGCGGTCAGCATCGCGAGATTCAGCAGGCTGCGCGTCTTGCGTTCCAGGCCGGGGCGGTTCCAGATCTCGCCCCAGCAATACTGCGTGACGAGTTCCTGCATCGGGCGGTTGAAGTCGTCCGCCGAGCGGATCGAGCGGTCCACGTACTCGGCGCCGAGCACTTCGCGGCGCACTTTCAGGCCTCGTTCGAACAGATCCTGGTTCATGGTCTTCTCCTTTCGGCGGGTGGGAGGGGAAGAAGGTAACAGGGGAGGGGCGGCTCACCCGAGCGGACTGCCTCGACGATCCCGGCCGATTTCCACGATCACTCGTCCCGGTCCTGTCATCCGCGCTCCGTATGGATTTTCGAAAATCCTTGACATCATCCGATGATCATTCGATGATCCGCCAAAAGCACGACGTCCCGGACGGAAGCGTTCGAGACATCCCCGAGGAGGAGAAGAGGTGCGGCGATGGCGCGTCGCGATCACGGACCCCATGCACGCGCGACCCGCGGAGCGGCTCGCCCGCTTCGCGGATCCCGTTCTCCTGCCGCGTGGGCGCGATGCGCGGTTCGCGGCGCTCGCAACGAGCGACGCCCTGATCGTTCGCACGCCGGTGACCGAAGACGAGATCGCAGCCGGTGCACGGCTGAAGCTGATCGTGCGTCACGGCGCCGGGCTGGACTTCATACCGGTGGCTCTTGCTCGCGCGCGGGGAATCCTCGTGGCGAGCGTGCCCGACGCGAACACGGAGGCGGTGGCCGAGCACGTGATCGGAGCGGTCCTCGCAGTGGCGCGGTCCTTCGTCGAGCTCGACCGCAGCGTTCGCGCCGGCGACTGGTCAGCGCGCAACCGCACCCGCGGCATGCAGCTGAACGGCAAGCTTCTCGGCGTCGTCGGCTTCGGACGGATCGGCCGGTGTGTCGCACAGAAGGCGCATGCCGGACTCGGAATGCGGATCGCGGCCTTCGACCCGAAAGCAACCGGCTTGCCGCCCCATGTCGAGCGCTTCGAGTCCGTGGACGAGCTGCTCGCCGCGGCCGACGTCGTGACGCTCCACGTACCGCTCGATCCGGCCACCCGCGGCTTGATCTCGCGGAAGCGGATCGCCCTGATGAAGCGCGGATCGCTGCTCGTGAACGCGGCTCGCGGAAGCGTGATCGACGAAGCGGCACTGGCCGAAGCACTGGTCGGCAGTCGGATCGGCGGTGCGGCCGTCGACGTCTTCGATACGCACCCCGTTCCTCACGATCACCCGCTTCTGCGGGCGCCGAACGTTCTGCTCACCCCTCATACCGCCTCGCTGACCGAAGACGCGTACATCGCGATGGGGGAAGGAGCGGTGGACGAAGTGGAGCGCGCCTGGCGAGGCCGGCCTCTCCTCAATCCTGCCGCCTGACCGACCGTTCCGGGGCCTCTTTCATGCGTGTTGCGACATCGATTGCGTCCGGGACGGCAGCAGAGCTTCCACCGAGCCGGACTCTGAACGAGCGCGTCTACAACCAGCTGCGCGAAGACATCCTGAGCGGGCGCCTGCCCGCCGGCAGCCGCCTTCCGTTCGCCCAGCTGCACGAGCGCTACGACGCGGGAACGGGAACGCTTCGGGAGGCGCTCGCGCGTCTCGTGTCCGACAACCTCGTCGTCGGCGAGGGCCAGAAGGGCTTCCGCGTCTCGCCGATTTCGCGGGAGGATCTCGAGGACATCACCAGGCTGCGCTGCAACCTCGAAGCGGGTGCGCTGCGCGACGCCATACGCCACGGCGACGCGGCATGGGAAGCCCGCGTGCTGGCGGCAACGCATCGGCTCTCGCGTTATCACCAGAGCGTGCGAAAAGGTCCGCCGCTGCTGGCTCCCGAGGGCGCCGCGCTTCACCGCAGCTTCCACCTCGTGCTCTTCGAGACCTGCGGCTCGCGCTGGCAGCGACGGGTCATAGAGCAGCTTTACGACCACTCCGAACGGTATCGACGGCTGTCGTCGATCCGACAGTCTCCCGATCGGGACTCCGACGCCGAGCATCGCGCGATCGTCGACGAGGTGCTCGCGAGGCGGTCGGCGGCAGCGGCGACGCTTCTGGTGCAGCACATCGAGCGGACCACCCACGAGCTCGTGCAGGCGATCTTCACGTGAGCCGCGTCGTTCTTCCCCCCTTTCGCGAATCGTCCCCTGGAGGTTCGACTGCCGGTCGAACCGTTTCTTGGCGCCACCGACAAAGCGAGGTCTTCGCCATGGCTGGATCCGAACTGAAACGCCGTCGATTCCTTTCCGCTGCCGGCAGGATTTCCGCGGCAGCGATTGCCGCTCCCTGGGTGATCACCCAGTCGAAGGCGGCCACGCAGCTCGTCTTCGCCGGCTTCGGCGGCGACTACCAGAAAGGGCAGACGAAAGCGCTCTTCGAGCCCTTCGAGAAGGAAACCGGCATCAGGATCGTGCAGACGACCGGCGTCGATCTGGCGAAGCTGCGCGCGCAGGTGCAGTCCGGCAACGTCGAGTGGGACTTCATCGCCTTGCCCGATCGCCTGCGCTACACCGCCGTGCGCGACGAGCTCGTGATGCCGCTCGATTACTCCGTGATCGATACCCGTCGCATCGTGCCGAGCCTCGTGACTTCGCACGCGGTGGGCTGCGTCACGATTCCCATGCTGCTCGCCTACAGTACGCAGGTGTATCCCGGAGGCGAGAAGGCGCCGAAGAACTGGCGCGAATTCTGGGACGTCGACGGGATTCCCGGCCAGCGGGGCTTCTACAACGGACCCGTCTACTCGCTGGAGTTCGCGCTGATCGCCGACGGCGTGCCCAGGGACAAGCTCTATCCGCTGGACATCGACAGGGCCTTCCGCAGCCTGGACCGCATCAAGTCGAAGGTCATCTGGTGGTCGCAGATGGCGCAACCGGGTCCGATGCTCAAGAGCGGGGAGATCGCGGTGACGCCTTCGGTGCGCGCCATCACCAGCATGCTCGCGGGCGATCCGCTGGGCGTGAGCTACGACGGCGCGGCGTTGACCTACGAGGCGTGGGTCGTGCCGAAGGGCGGGAAGAACACGGCGGACGCCATGCGGTTCATCAACTTCGCCCTCCGGCCCGAGCGCCAGGCCGAGCTGACGAAATACATCGCGTACGGACCGACGAACCTCGATGCGGCGCCGATGGTGGACGAGAAGGCTCGTCCTCACCTGTCCTCCAATCCCGAGAATGCGGCCAAGGGCTTCCTGCTGAGCGGCGACTACTGGGGTCCGAATCTCGAGAAGATCTCCGAGCGGTGGAACGAGTGGCGCCTGAAGTGAGGCTTCGATACGACTGCGAGGGCGGCACTCCATGACGACACTCGACCTGAGCAGCAGGCTCCAGCGCCTCGGCCTGGAGCTTCCCGCCGTGCCCAAACCCACCGGCAACTACAGGGCTGCCAAGAGGGCGGGCAACCTCGTCTTCACTTCCGGGCAGACCGCGCGCATCAACGGCGTGCGCCACTACGTGGGCAAGGTCGGCGCGGACGTGACGGACGAGGACGCCTACCACTCGGCGAGGCTTTCCTTCCTCAACTGCCTGGCCAGCGCGGCGTGGGCGGCGGGCGGTCTCGAGCACGTGCGGGATGTGATCGCCATCACCGGCTACGTGAACTGCGTGGACGGCTACGAGAAGCAACCGGCAGCGATCAACGGCGCGTCCGACCTGGTCGAGAAGCTCTTCGGCGAAGCCGGCGCGCACGCCAGGACCGCCGTGGGCGTGAACGCGTTGCCGTTCAACGTGTCCGTCGAGCTGTCCGTGGTGTTCGAGGTCGAATGAGCGCCGCAACCTCCGCGACCATCGGAATCGACCGGGCGGCACGCGGCGAGGCGGGCACGTCCGCGGCTGCCTCGCTCGACGTCGAGCGGCTGGTGAAGGAGTTCGGAAGAACGCGGGTGGTCGACGACCTGAGCTTCTCGCTGCGCGGCGGCGAGCTTCTCACGCTGCTGGGCCCGAGCGGGTCGGGCAAGACCACGACGATGCGCATGATCGCCGGCTTCGAGGATCCGACCTCCGGCGACGTGCGCATCGCCGGCGAAAGCGTCCTCGATCGCGAGGTGCATCGGCGCGACATCGGCGTCGTCTTCCAGCAGTACGCGCTATTTCCGCACATGACCGTCTTCGGAAACGTCGCGTATCCGCTGGAGATGCGGCGCGTTCCGAAGGCCGAGCGGGCGCGGCGGGTCGAGCGTGCGATCTCGATGGTGCGCCTGAGCGGATTCGAAGGACGTTATCCCCGGGAGCTGTCCGGCGGCCAGCAGCAGCGCGTGGCGCTCGCGCGCGCAATCGTCTTCCAGCCGCGGCTGCTCCTGATGGACGAGCCGATGGGTGCCCTCGACAAGCGGCTCAGGGAGCTCATGCAGGTCGAGGTGCGCCAGCTGCAGCGCGAGCTGGGCATCACCACCGTCTCGGTCACGCACGACCAGGTCGAGGCGCTCGTGATGTCGGACCTGATCGCCGTGCTGGACGGCGGCGTGCTGCAGCAGATCGGCCCGCCGCTCGAGGTGTACCAGCGCCCGGCCAATCGCTTCGTCGCCGACTTTCTCGGCGAGTCGAACCTGCTGGAGGTGGCGCGCCTGGAAGGCGGCGCGGACCCGAAGGTGGCGGTCACGGCGAAGGGCTTGCGTACGACGGTCAGCGCCGATTCCGTGGCGGACGGCCGCGAGCCGGCGCTGCTCGTGGTTCGTCCGGAGAACGTCGCGATCGGCGAGGCGGCAAGGGATCTGTGCAACCACCTGCCGGTCGAGGTGCGCGAAATGCTCTACGTGGGCGACCTCGTCAAGTATCGCTGCGTCGCCGAGGGCGGCGACGAGATCCAGGTGAAGGCGCTCGCAGCGGCGGGATCGGCCTTCGCGCCGGGGGCGCGTACGACGGTGGGCTGGCGTACCGAACACTGCCTGGCGGTCGCCCGGTGAGCGGCGTCGAGTCTCTCCGGGTTTCGCCATGAGCGGTGCGGCGCACTCGCCGGCGATGGCGCGGGCGGCCGGGGCGGGCGCGCGAGCGCCGGCCCGCGGCGGCGGCCGGGCCGGGACGGGACCGGCGCTCTGGGTGCTGCTCGGGCCGCCCCTGGCGTTCATCGGCGTCCTGTTCCTGCTGCCGCTCGCGCAGGTGATCTGGGGCAGCTTCTTCACGCCCGAGTTCAGCCTCGCGCAATATGCCCGGATCGTCGAAACCCCGGTCTACCTGCAGGTGCTCGCGCGAACGGCGCGCGTCGCGATCGTGACGACGGCGCTGTGCATCGTCCTGGGTTACCCCGCCGCGCTCTACCTGGCCAGCGTGAAGCCCACGACCCGGCAGTGGCTGCTGCTGTGCGTGGTGGTTCCGTTCTTCCTCAGCATGCTGATCCGGAACTTCATCTGGATGGCGCTGCTGCAGCGGGCAGGGCTGGTGAACCGCGCGCTCATGGATCTCGGCTGGATCACCGAGCCGCTGCCGCTGATGTACAACGAGTTCGGCATGCTGGTCACGATGACCAACATGCTGCTTCCGTACACGATCTTCCCGATCCTCAGTTCGCTGCTCGCGATCCCGCCCGAGCTGAGGAACGCCTCGGCGAGCCTCGGAGCGGGGCGGCTTCGCACCTTCCTGCGGATCACGCTGCCGCTGAGCCTGCCCGGCGTGGCGGCGGGCGGCCTGCTCGTCTTCATCGTCGCGCTGGGCTTCTTCATCACGCCGGCGCTGGTCGGAGGTCCGAAGCAGATGATGATCTCCAACCTGATCGACTTCAGCGTGCGCGAAGTGCTCAACTGGCCTTTCGCCTTCGCGCTCGCGAACGTGCTGCTGTGGGGCACGCTCGTCTTCTACTTCGTCTACGTGCGCATGGTCGAGGGTCGACTGCCGCGCACCGGCATCGTATGACCGGGCGACGTGCCTCCGGGCGCCTGGCGCGCCTCGCCGTGGCCGTGCCGGGCATCGCGGTGCTGTTCTTTCTGGTCGCGCCGGTCGTCGCGGTCATCCCGATGTCCTTCGGCACTTCGGGCGTCTTCGAGCTGATTCCTTCCGAACCGAACTGGGGCCAGTACCGGACCTTCTTCTCGAGCCCCGACTGGATGGACGCCCTGCGCGTGTCCCTCCAGGTCGCCGCCGGAACGACGGTCGTGGCGACGGTGGTCGGGGTGGCGGCCGCGCTGGGGCTTTCCAGGATCCCGGCCCGGATGCGCGTTTCGCTCGAAGCCGTCCTCATCCTGCCGCGCATCGTGCCCACGATCGTCTTCGCCGTCGCGGCGTACCGGATCTATCTGCAGTTCGGCCTCGTCGGCAGCATCACCGGCCTCGTTCTCGCGCATGCGGTGCTCGCCACTCCGTTCGTCGTGGTGTTCGTCGGCAGCGCGCTTCGCGTCTTCGACTGGACCCAGGTGGAGGCGTCGCGCAGCCTCGGGGCCGGACCCTTGTCGACCTTCTTCCGCGTCGTGCTGCCGCAGATCCGGCTCGCGGTGCTCGGCAGCGCGCTCTTCGCGTTCAACCTGTCGATGGACGAGGTCGTCGTGACGCTGTTCATCAGCGGGATCGGGACCAAGACGCTGCCGGTCAAGGTGTGGGATTCGATCCAGTACGAGATCGCTCCGGTATTGCCGGCCGTCTCGACGCTCGTGATCGTGGCCACGCTCGTACTTCTCGTGCCGATCCTGTTCGCCAGCCGGCGCACGGCGATCGCACCGCGTTGAGCGAAACGAAACCCAGGAGAACGGCGCCTCGTCATGAACTACTTCAGCGGCTTCACCTGCGTCGGATGCGGCGAACGTTACGCATCCGACCGCGACCTCCTGCTGTGCCCGAGCTGCGGCAACCTGCTCGATGCGGAGTACGACTACGCGCGCATCCGGGCGGAGGTCGACCGCGACTCGATCGCCGGCCGCCCGGTGGGGCTGTGGCGCTGGCGCGAGCTCATGCCCGTTCTCGACGACCGGGCGATCGTGAGCCTGGGCGAAGGCGATACGCCGATGCTGAAGTGTGATCGGCTCGCCCGCTGGGCGGGCGTGCGCGAGCTCTGGGTGAAGTCCGACGCGAGCAATCCGACGGGCTCGCTCAAGGATCGTTCGATCACCGTCTCGGCGACGAAAGCGGTGGAGTTCGGCTATCGGGTGCTGTCGTGCGACTCGACCGGAAACAAGGCGAGCTCGGCCGCCGCCTATGCGGCGCGTGCCGGACTGGGCTGCGTCGTCTTCTGTCCGGAAGACACGCCGATCCCGAAGGTCACGCAGGCGCTCTTCTTCGGCGCGCACCTCGTCCGCGTCCGCGGGCACTATTCGCAGATCAACGCGATGTACCGCCGGCTCATCCACAGCGGCGCGGTGCGGTGGTACGACTGCGGGACGGACAACCCGTTCCGCTACGAAGGGAAGAAGTCGTACGCCTACGAAATCGCCCGGCATTTCGACTGGACCGTGCCGGACCGCGTGATCCACCCGGCGAACGGCGGGATGTCGGTGGCCAAGGACTGGAAGGGCTTCAAGGAGCTCGAGCGGCTCGGCTGGACCCGGGGCCGTCCGAAGATGACCGCCGTCCAGGCAAGCGCGTGCAACCCCATCGAGCGGGCCTTTCGCGCCGGAGACCGGTCCGTCGCGCCGATCGAGAAGGGCGCGACGATCGCCGGTGCCCTTGCCGGAGCGGACCCCGGGCTGCTCGGGAACCGGGCGCTGGAGGCCGTCCGCGAATCCGGCGGCAGCGTCGTCGGAGTGCCGGACGACGAGACGATCGAGGCGATGCAGATGCTGGCGCAGGAGGGGCTCTTCATCGAGCCGAGCGGGGCCGTCGCCGTGGCGGGCATCCGCCGGATGATCCGCGGCGGCGAGGCGCATCCCGACGAGCGCATCGTCTGCGTGGTCACCGGTTCCGGCTTCAAGGACTTCGATCGCATCGCGGAGCGGGTGCGGATCCCCGAGCAGGTCGTCACGGACTACGACGCAATGCTGGCCGCGGCGTTGGCGGTCCAGGCGGTCGTTGCGGAGACCACGGAATGAAGATCACCGACGTCACGGCGACGGTGCTTGCCAGCAGGTACGACCGGCCGATCCGCTTCGCCCACATGGAGCTCACCGAGCGGCGGATCATCCTCGTGCGCGTCTACACGGACGAAGGCGTCGTCGGGCTGGCCGACGTCGACGGCCCGCCGGCAGGCGACATGGCCTGCGTGCCGCTCGTACAGGAGACGTTTCGCCCGTTGCTCCTCGGAAAGGACCCTCTGGACATCGGCGCCCGCAACGCCGACATGTTCCACGTGCTCGACAAGCTGGGCCGATACCGCAGCCTCGAGTCCTACGTGCTCGGCGCGATCGACACCGCGCTGTGGGACATCCTCGGCAAGGTCGCGGGGCAGCCGGTCCATCGGCTGCTCGGCACGCGGCGTACGCAGATCGATCTCTATGCGAGTCTCGGGCAACTCGCCCCGGAAGAAGTCGGCGGGGAGGTAGGCCGATTCGCCGCAGAAGGCTTCGCCGGCGTGAAGATCCGCGTGGGATTCCGCGACGCGCAGGACGACGCGATCGTCGCCGAGGCGCGACGCGCGCTGCCGGCCGGCGCCCGCTGCAAGCTGATGGCGGACGTCAACTCGGGCTGGAACCGGGCGCATGCCGTGCAGAACGCGCGCCGGCTCGAGCGCCACGAGCTGCACTGGCTCGAGGAGCCGCTGCCGCCTTTCGACCTCACGGGCTACGCGCATCTCGCCGCGAGCATCGACACGCCGATCGCCATGGGCGAGCACGAGATCTTCAATCGCTACGACACGCGAGACATCCTGCTCGCCGCAGCGGCGGACATCGTGCAGCCGGACCTGCGCCAGGGCATCTCGGAGGTCCTTCGCATCGCGCACGTGGCGAGCGCCTGGGACGTTCCCTGCATCCCGCACTTCTTCGGTCCGGCCATCCGGTTCGCGGCCATGCTGCAGGTGCTCGCCGCGATCGACAACTATCAATTGTGCGAGTACCCGGTGGCCTTCGACCCGATCCGGTTCGAGCTCACCGATCCGCCGCTCGTGGCGAAGGACGGGAAGATCGCCGTTCCTTCGGGACCGGGGCTGGGGGTGGTTCTCGACGAGAAGACGGTGGAGCGTTACCGGGTGCGCTGATTCGTCGTCGATTGCGGGTACGCTGACGGGCGCGGAGGAATGCGCCGAACTACTTCGACAGCTCCCGCATCGCCCGCTCCAGCCCCTGGATCGTCAGCGGGTACATCCGGTTCTGCATGACCTGCCGGATCACGGCGATCGACTGCCGGTATTCCCAGACGCCTTCGGGCTCCGGATTGAGCCAGGCGAACTTCGGAAAGCGCTCGACGAGCCGGCGCAGCCAGACCGCGCCCGCCTCCTCGTTGTTGTACTCGACCGAGCCTCCGGGCTGCAGGACTTCATAGGGGCTCATCGTCGCGTCGCCGACGAAGATCAGCCGGTAGTCGGGGTTGTACTTGCGCAGGATGTCCCAGGTGTCGAAGCGCTCGGCGTGGCGACGGCGGTTGTTCTTCCACACATGGTCGTAGACGCAGTTGTGGAAGTAGTAGAACTCGAGGTGCTTGAACTCGGTTTTCGCAGCCGAGAACAGCTCCTCGGTCTGCTGGATGTGGTCGTCCATCGTGCCGCCGACGTCGAGCAGCATCAGCACCTTGATCGTGTTGTGCCGCTCCGGAATCATCCGGATGTCGAGCCAGCCGGCGTTGCGTGCCGTGGAGGCGATCGTGTCGTCGAGGTCGAGTTCCTCGTCGGCGCCTTCGCGCGCGAACTTGCGCAGGCGGCGCAGCGCCACCTTGATGTTGCGCGTGCCCAGCTCGACCTGGTCGTCGTAGTCGCGGTAGGCGCGCTGCTCCCAGACCTTGACTGCCGTGCGGTTGCCCGCCGACGGACCGCCGATGCGGATGCCTTCCGGATGGTAGCCGCCGTTGCCGAAAGGCGAGGTGCCGTTCGTGCCGATCCACTTGCTGCCGCCTTCGTGGCGCTCCTTCTGCTCTTCGAGCAGTTCGCGCAGCCGCTCGAGCAGCTTGTCCAGCCCGCCCATCGCCTCGATCGCCGCCTTTTCCTCGGGCGTGAACTCGCGCTGCAGGCGGCGCTTCAGCCATTCGAGCGGCAGGTCGACGTCGATGCCGGGGATCGCGCGCACGCCGTTGAAGTAGGCGCCGAAGGCCTTGTCGAACTTGTCGAAGTTGCGCTCGTCCTTCACCAGGGCCGCGCGCGACAGGTAGTAGAACTCGTCGATCGACGGCCCGATGACGTGCTCGCGCATTCCCTCGAGCAGCAGCAGGTATTCCTTGATCGACACCGGCAGCTTCGCGCCGCGCAGGTGCAGGAAGAAATCGATCAGCATCGCGTCGCTCCGCGCATCGCCAGCCGCAGTTTCAGGTTCTCGCGCACCGCCGGCCACTCGGCGGCGAGAATGCTGTAGACGCAGGTGTCGCGCAGCGTGCCGTTGGGCATCGTCATGTGATGGCGCAGCACGCCGTCGAGCTTCGCCCCCAGCCGCTCGATCGCTCGCCGGCTCGCGTGGTTCAGGAAGTGCGTGCGCAGCTCGACGGCGACCGCGCCGAGCGCGCCGAAAGCATGGCCCAGCAGCAGCAGCTTGCACTCGGCGTTCACCGCGCTGCGCTGCGCGCTCGCCGCGTACCAGGTGTGGCCCAGCTCGAGCCGTCGATGCACCGGCTCGACGTGGAAGAAACGCGTGGTTCCGACGATCGTGCCGTCGGCGCGGCGGCGAACAACGAAGGGCAGGGCGCCGTCGCGCTCGCGCATCTCGAGCGCCGCATCGACGTACGCCTCGGTGCGACCGGGCGCCGGGATCGACGTGTACCAGAGCCGCCACAGCTCGCCGTCGGCCGCTGCACGCGCGAGCGCCTCGACGTGCGAACGCGCGAGCGGCTCGAGGGTGACGTGCTCGCCCTCGAGCGTGACCGGCTCGATCCAGCGCGCCATGCTTTACCGATTATGGCGGGCCATGAAGATGAGCCGCTCGAACAGATGCACGTCCTGCTCGTTCTTCAGCAGCGCGCCGTGCAGCGGCGGAATGACGCTCTTGCCGTCCTTCGCGCGCAGCGCCTCGGGCGGGATGTCCTCGGCCACCAGCAGCTTCAACCAGTCGAGCAGCTCGCTCGTCGACGGCTTCTTCTTCAGCCCGGGAAGCTCGCGCATCTGGAAGAAGGACTCGAGCGCCTCCTTCACCAGCGTCTTCTTCAGGTTCGGGAAATGCACGTCGACGATCGCCTGCATCGTGTCCTTGTCGGGGAACTTGATGTAGTGGAAGAAGCAGCGGCGCAGGAACGCGTCGGGCAGCTCCTTCTCGTTGTTCGACGTGATCATCACGACCGGCCGATGCCGGGCGCGTATCAGCTGGCGCGTCTCGTAGACGTAGAACTCCATCCGGTCGAGCTCGCGCAGCAGGTCGTTGGGGAACTCGATGTCGGCCTTGTCGATCTCGTCGATCAGCAGCACGACCGGCCGCTCGGATTCGAAGGCCTGCCAGAGCACGCCCTTCACGATGTAGTTGTGGATGTCCTTGACGCGCTCGTCGCCCAACTGCGAGTCACGCAGCCGCGACACCGCGTCGTATTCGTACAGGCCCTGCTGCGCCTTCGTCGTCGACTTGATGTGCCACTGCAGCAGCGGCATGTCGAGCGCCGAGGCAACTTCCTCGGCGAGCATCGTCTTGCCGGTGCCGGGTTCGCCCTTGATCAGCAGCGGCCGCTGCAGGCGGATCGCCGCGTTCACGGCGAGCTTCAGGTCGTCGGTGGCGACGTAGGTGTCGGTGCCCTGGAAACGCATGATTCTCGGAGGTTTTGGTCGCGAAGACACGACCCGGCGGATGGGGTCTTTCGAGTATACGGGAACGCCTGCTGCCGCCCGGGTTGCTGGACTGGCTCGGAGCGAGTCCGCTAGAATCGGGCCACCCACGAACATTACAAGGCCTGCGCCGCCCGGCGCCACGGCCGGAGACCCATGATCGAGAAGAGGATGGTTGCCGCCGGATTCGCGGCGGTGATGCTGCTGCCATGCCTGGCTGTCGCGCAGGGCGCATCGCAGGGGGCCGCGCCGGCGCAGGATCAGCAGGCGGTGCAGGGGAACGCCGAGGCAGGGCGGGCGAAGAACTCGATGTGCATCGGCTGCCACGAGATTCCCGGGTACAAGTCGTCGTTCCCGAGCGTCTACCACGTGCCGCGCATCATCGGACAGAACGCGCGCTACATCGAATCCGCGTTGCGCGAGTATCGCAACCGCGACCGCAATCATCCGACGATGACGGCGGTGGCCGAAGGGCTGAGCGATCGCGATATCGCCGATCTCGCCGCGTACTACGGATCGAAATGAGACGGATCGAAATGAGACGGCTCGAAATGAACATGCGCGCATTCCCCGCGTTCTCCGCATTTCGTCCTTTGTCGAGGACGACTCCGCGCCTGCTTCCGCTCGTCGGGGCCTTTGCCGCCGCGGCGGCCTTCGCGCTGCCCGCGCAGGCGCAGAGCATCGACGCCGGCCGCCAGAAGGCGGAAGAGGTTTGCGCCGCCTGCCACGGCAAGGACGGCAACACGCCGATCGATCCTTCGTATCCGAAGCTCGCCGGGCAGTACCAGGACTATCTCGAGCATTCGCTGCTCGACTACAAGCACGACCGGCGCAAGAACCCGATCATGGGCGCGCAGGCCAAGCCGCTGTCGCGCGCCGACATCCGCAACGTGGCCGCCTATTACGCCAGCCTGCCGGGCACGGTGAGCAACCACGCCGATCGCATCGGACGATGACCGCTTCCACCGGATCCATTTCGTTCGCCACCGCCGATCTGTGCGACGCGAACGAGGCGCGCCTCGCCGCGGGCGAGGTGCAGGTGCTGCCGCCCGTGTTCCGTGCCTACGGGCGCAGCGCGCGCTTCGCCGGCACGATCGAGACGGTGCGCTGCTTCGAGGACAACTCTGCGGTGCGCAGCGCGCTCGAGCAGCCGGGCAACGGCCGCGTGCTCGTGGTCGACGGCGGCGGCAGCCTTCGCTGCGCGCTGCTCGGCGGCAACCTCGCGCAACTGGCGCAGCGCAACGGCTGGAGCGGCGTGATCGTCGACGGCTGCGTGCGCGACACCGTCGAGATCGATGCCTGCGACATCGGCGTTCGCGCGCTCGCGGCGAATCCGCGGCGCAGCGAGAAGCGCGGCGAGGGCGCGATCGGCGAGACGGTGCGCGTGGGCGGCATGCGCATCGCGCCCGGCCACTGGTGCTACGCGGACGAGGACGGAATCGTCGTGAGCACGGCCGCGCTGCTATAGCAGCCCGTCGAAGGCCACGCAGTCCACCTCGTCGCCCGCCGCCACCGACCCCTGGTCGTGGTGCAGCACCACGATGCAGTTCGCCGTGGACATCGAGCGCAGCACGCCCGATCCCTGGTTGCCCAACGTGGCAACTTCCATTCGCCCGTCGGCGCCGAGCGTGAGACGCGCGCGCTGATACTCGGTTCGTCCGGGGCGCTTGCGCATCGCTTCGAGCGAGCGGGCGCGCACCCACGGCAGCGGTTGCGGCACGGCGCCCATCATCCGCAGCAGCGCATCGCGCACGACGAAATAGAAGGTGATCATCACGGCCACCGGGTTGCCCGGCAGGCCGAAGTAGCAGGCGCGTCCCACGCGGCCGAAGGCCATCGGACGGCCCGGCCGCAGCGCGATGCGCCAGAAGGCGACGTCGCCCAGGCGCGCCATCACCTCGCGCGTGAAGTCGGCTTCGCCCACCGACACGCCGCCGGAGGAGACGATCGCGTCGGCTTCGGCAGCGGCGCTGCGCATCGCGTGCTCGAGCGCTTCGGGTGAATCGCGCACGACGCCGAGGTCGACGACTTCGACGCCCAGGCGCGTGAGCATTGACCAGATCGTGTAGCGGTTGCTGTCGTAGATCTGTCCCGGCCCCAACCCCTCGCCGATCGAGCGCAGCTCGTCGCCGGTGGAGAAGAAGGCGACGCGCAGCCGGCGTCGTACGCCGACCTCGGGCACGCCGAGCGAGGCGAGCAGGCCGATGTCGGCCGGCGTAAGTCGCTTTCCGGCTTCGAGCGCGGCGTCGCCCACGCGCAGATCCTCGCCGCGCAGGCGCCGATGCTGGCCACGTTCCTGGCCGGGCGGCACGACGACGAACCCGTCGTCGGCGCGAACGAACTCCTGGGCGACGACGGTGTCGAGCGCCGGGGGCAGCGGCGCTCCGGTCATCACGCGCAGCGCTTCGCCGGGCGCGACCTCGCCGGAGAAGGCGCGGCCCGCGAAGGCGGTGCCGGCGATGCGCAGCCGCGTCTCGCCGCCGGCCGCGAGTTCTTCGCCGCGCAGCGCATAGCCGTCCATCGCCGAGTTGTCGTGCGGCGGCACGTCGATCGTGGAAATGACGTCGTGCGCGAGCACGCGATCGAGCGCGCTGCGGATCGCGACACGCTCGACGAGGGTGACGGTTTCGATGCTGTTCGCGATGATCGCGCGCGCGCGCTCGATCGGGAGATAGGTGCGCGGGTCGGCATCGGAGATGCCGCGTGCGGTGTCGGCGAGCGACTGCGCCGGAGCGCCGGGGGCGGTCATCGCGTCTGCCTCGTGCGCGCTGTCATCGGCGCTCCTCTTCCTTCAGTTCCTGCATCGTGTTCAGGTTGCGGAACGCGGCCTCGTCGTCGAACTCGACCTCGACGACGCGCAGCGGCGCGTACCACGCATCGATCTTGCGCCGGCCCTCGGAGAGAAAGCGCTCGAGGTCGGCGAGCAGCGCGCGCTCGACCAGCGCGAAGACCGGATGCGGCTGCGCGCCGGTGCGCGCGACGGCGAGCTGCGCACGTTCGCCCTGCGCCCCGGAGGCGTCGATCGCCGCGGCCAGGCGCGCGACGAGATCGAGCGGCAGGAAAGGGGAGTCGCACGGAACGGTGGCGACCCATGCCGTGCGCGCCTGCGTCATGCCGGCTTGAAGACCGGCGAGCGGGCCGGCGAAGCCCTCGACGGCATCGGGCGCGACCGGCCAGCCGAACTCGCGATAGCACTCGACGTTGCGGTTCGCGTTGACGATCACGGTGCCGACCTGCGGCGCGAAGCGTTCGAGGGCATACGCGATCATCGGCCGGCCGCGGAACGGCTGCAGCCCCTTGTCGACGCCGCGTCCGTCGTCGCTCATCCGGCGCCCGAGCCCGCCGGCCAGCACGATGCCGGTGACATCGTCGCGGCCGATCGTCGACGGCATCGGCAGGGTTTCGGCGTCGCGGCGCTCGCTCGGCGGGGACGGCACGCGTTCAGGCCCAGGCGCGCACCGGCTGGCGCACAAAGCGTTGCGCGCCGGTGAAGAGCAGGTAGTGCTTGCCCTGGCAGCGCCCGATCATCGTGAGCCCGACGCGCCGCGCGATCTCGTGACCCATCTGCGTGAGCCCGGAGCGCGACAGCAGGAACGGAATGCCCATCTGCGCGCACTTGATGACCATCTCCGAGGTGAGCCGGCCGGTGGTGTAGAAGATCTTGTCGGCCGCGCTCACCGATTCGACCCACATCCAGCCGGCGATCGCGTCGACCGCGTTGTGGCGGCCGACGTCCTCGACGAAGCGCAGGATTTCGCCGCGTTCGTCGCCCGCATTCGCGCACAACGCGCAGCCGTGCACCGCGCCCGCGACCTTGTAGATCGATTCGTGCCGGCGCACGCGGTCGGTGACCGCGTAGAGCGTTTCCTCGGTGAGGCGCGCATGCTCCGAAAGCTCGATGCGGTCGATCTCGTCCATCAGGTCGCCGAACACCGTGCCCTGGCCGCAGCCGGTGGTGACGGTGCGCCGCGCCAGGCGCGCGCCGAGCGCGTCGGCCTGCGCCGCGTCGTCCCATACCGGAACGCCGCGCGTGGCGAGCGAGGCGGAGGTGACGGCCACCGAGTTGGTCTCCCAGTCGACCTGGATGGAAGACAGCTCGTCGAGCGACTCGACCAGCCGCTGGTTGCGCAGATAGCCGAGCGCCAGGTGCTCGGGCGCCGCGCCGAGCGTCATCAGCGTGACGAGCTCGCGCTTGTCGAGATACAGCGTCAGCGGGTGCTCCCCGGCGATCGCGGTGGGCACCGTTTCGCCGCGCTCGTTGATCGCGTCGACCTCGTAGGTGGCTGGGCGGGCGCAGGAGCTGAGGGCGATCGACACGTTCTATCCGCCGATGTACGACATCTCGATCTTGCGCAACCCGACGGTGTCGGCCGAGCGCAGCTCGGAGTAGCGATCGTTGCGCGCGCCCCAGACCGAGGCGATCGCTGCCGCGAGCTGCGCGTCGTCGGCGCCGCCGCGCAACAGTGCGCGCAGGTCGTGACCGTGCGTGGCGAACAGGCAGGTGAAGAGCTTGCCTTCGGTGGACAGGCGGGCGCGCGTGCAGGCGCCGCAGAACGGTTGCGTGACCGACGAGATGAGCCCGATTTCGCCCGCGCCGTCCACATAACGCCAGCGTTCCGCGACCTCGCCCGGATAGTTCGCTTCGAGCGGCTCGATGGGGAACGCCTCGCCGACCAGGCGCGCAACCTCGGCGCTGGGGACGACGTCGTCCATCCGCCAGCCGTTGGAGGCGCCGACGTCCATGAATTCGATGAAGCGCAGGATGTGGCCGCTGCCGCGGAAGCGCCGCGCCATCGGCACGATCTCGTGGTCGTTCACGCCGCGCTTGACGACCATGTTGATCTTCAGCGGACGCAGGCCGGCCTTCTCGGCGGCCTCGATGCCGGCCAGCACGTCGGCGACCGGAAAGTCCACGTCGTTCATGCTGCGGAACACCGCATCGTCGACCGCATCCAGGCTCACCGTGACCCGGCGCAGGCCCGCGTCGCGCAGCGCCTGCGCCTTGCGCGCGAGCAGCGAGCCGTTGGTGGTGAGCGTGAGATCGAGCGGCTCGCCTGACAGCGTTCGCAGCTGCGCCAGCATCGCGACGAGGCGTTCCACGTCGCGACGCAGCAGCGGCTCGCCGCCGGTGAGGCGGATCTTCTCGACGCCATGCGCGACGAACAGGCGCACGAGCCGGGTGATCTCCTCGAAGGTGAGCAGCGACGCGTGCGGCAGGAAGGCGTAATCCTTGCCGAACAGCTCCTTCGGCATGCAGTAAGTGCAGCGGAAATTGCAGCGGTCGGTGACGGAGATGCGCAGGTCGTGCAGCCGGCGACCACGCCGGTCGATCAATCGACCCGTGGGCGCGGCCGGCGCGCCCGACACCTCGGGAACGGAAGCGGCATACCGCTGCTCGGCGGGGGGGATTCGTTCGCTCATGTCTAAATCGCTAAGATGCTCCATGGTAGCAACGCGGGCAGGAAAGCGCGGAGAACGTCTTGACCGACCGTGAGTATCGTCCTCCCGAGGGCGCCGAGCCACTGCTCGAGATCGATCCCGTCGCCGTGCGCGTGCGCTTCGAATGCCGCGAAACGGGGCACTGGCTGCAGCCGCGGATCTGGCGGCCGGCGGCGGTGGAGCCGGCGGCGTCCGACAGCGAACTCGCCGTTCACCTGCATCTCGACGAGTTGGAGGGCTACTACCTGAACCTCACGACGGCCGAGCCGTCGCTGTTCGTGCAGTGGCGATTGCACGAGGACGATACGGGAATCGTCGTCGATGACGATCCGGTGCCGCCGCGCGCGCTCGCCGTAACGGCGAGCTACAACGAGGCGGGCCGATGGATGGACGGCGGCGCGAGAGTCGATCTCGTCTCGATGCCCGAGCCGATGATTCCATGGGTCGCCGAGTTCGTGAGCCTGCATTACGTGGCCGAACCGACGAAGAAGAAGCGCAAGGGGGGGAAGCCTTCGTTCCTCGCACGCGACGAGTTCGGGAGGATGGCCGAGCGCGAGCGCGAGGGGATGCGCGAGCGCGAGGAGCTGCGCGGGCAGCAAAGTGACTCGGCCGATGCGGGCGCCGCCGCCCGGCGCGACACACAGGACGATCGCCGATGACCGGCGAACACGAGGTTGCATGAACGAAGGATTCCTTTCGCGCTGGTCGCGGCGCAAGCACGACAGTCGCCGTGACGATGAGGCGCGCGATCGCGACGAGCCGTCGTCGACGGAGCGCGCGGACGCGGCGCCGTCCCCGCCACCCGCGCCGGTCGACGCTGCTGCGCAGGACGCAGCGGGCGACGCGACGCGCGCCGATGCGCGCTCCGAATCGGTGCCCGAACTGCCACCGATCGATTCGCTGACGCCGCACTCGGATTTCCGCGCCTTCATGCGTCCCGGCGTGGACGCATCGACGCGCAACGCAGCGCTCGCGCAACTGTTCCGCGATCCGCGCTACAACGAGATGGACGGCCTGGACGTCTACATCGACGATTACACGCAGTCCGAACCGATCCCGTCGCCAATGCTCGCGAAGCTGCAGCAGTTGCACGAGATCGGGCTGTCGGACGAGGCGATCGAGCGCCGCGATGCGCCCAGCGACGTCGACGACGCCGCCTCGCCGCAGGAAACCCATGACGCCGGACCGAGCGCGCAGATGGCGAGCGCCGCCGACGGCGCTAATGAAAACAACGCGAAACCGCAGGAGACGCAAGGGTGAAAACGAAGGTCCTTGTCTGCAGCTGCAATGGAACGATCGATCTGGCGAGCGCGCGCCTGGCCGGCGGCTTGCCCGGATCGGTGGAGGTGCTGCCGGCGGCACGCGAGTTGTGCCGGCGCGAGGTTTCGCGCTTCACCGACGCGATCGGCGGCACCGACGACGTCGTCGTTGCCTGCACGCAGGAATCGGCGCTGTTCAACGAACTCGCCACCGCGAAGCAGGCGCTTGCGCCGGTGCGCTTCGTCAACGTGCGCGAGTTGGCCGGCTGGGGCGAGGAGCGAGCCGACGCGGGGCCGAAGATCGCCGCGCTGGTCGCGATCGCCGCGAGCGCCGGCATCGATCCCGTGCCGGCGGTCGAGTACCGCTCGCAGGGCCGCGTGCTCGTCGTCGGGCCGGGGCGCGATGCGCTGGAATGGGCCAGCCGGCTCGCGTCGCACCTGAGCCCTACCGTTCTGATGACGGACTCGCGCGGCGCGGCCCTGCCGCCCACGCGCGCGTTCCCGGTGCTGTCGGGAACGCTGGTCTCGGTCGAAGGCTGGCTCGGCGACTTCGAGGCGCGCTGGGCGCAGGACAACCCGATCGATCTCGACGCCTGCGTGCGCTGCGGCGCCTGCGTCGAAGCCTGCCCCGAGTCGGCGATCGGCGCCGACCTGCAGGTCGACACGGCGCTGTGCAAGTCGCATCGCGCCTGCGTGACTGCCTGCGGCGCGATCGGTGCGATCGACTTCTCGCGCACCGAGCGCGAGCGCAGCGAACGCTTCGACCTGGTCTTCGATCTGCGCGCCGACTCGATGTTCGACTGCCGGCTGCAACCCCTGGGCGAAACGTGCCGGCGCTGCTCGGTCACCCGACTGGGCACGCCGATGTTCGAGAGCCATCAGCCGCCGCAGGGCTATTTCCACGCCGGGCGCAGCGAGAAGGAGCGCTCCCGGATGGCGCTCGAGCTGGTCTCGATGGTCGGCGACTTCGAGAAGCCGAAGTACTTTCACTATCGCGAGAAGATGTGCGCGCACGGGCGCAACCAGATCACCGGCTGCACCGCGTGCATCGACGTCTGCTCGACGCGCGCCATCGAGTCGGCGGGTGACCGGATCCGCGTCGAGCCGCATCTGTGCATGGGCTGCGGCGGCTGCACCACGGTGTGCCCGTCGGGCGCGATCAGCTATCAGTATCCGACGCCGGCCCGGCTGATGGAGCCGGTGCGACAGGGACTCGCCGCGTATCGCGAGCGCGGCGGGCGCGATGCGCTGATCCTCTTTCACGACGAGGAGGACGGCCGTGCGCTGCTCGAGCAACTGGCGCACGCGCCGCGCGGCGCGCGCGGACCGGCGCGGACGGCACCTGCCGGCCGGGGCCTGCCGGCGCGTGTCATCCCGGTATCGGTTCGCCACGTCGGCTCCGTGGGCATCGACGTCGGACTGGCGGCGATCGCCTACGGCGCAAGCCAGGTAGCCATGCTCGCGGCGCCCGGCATCGCTCCGCAGTATCGCGAGGCGACCAGCGCGCAGTTCTCCGTCGCGCAGACGCTGGTCGGCGCACTCGGCTTTGCCGGCCGCCACTTTCATGTCATCGACGCGAGCCGCGCCGACTGGGCCGATTCGCTGTTCGCGCTCGAAGCGGCCGACGCTGTTGCGCAACCCGCCACGTTCGGGCTGTCCGAGGACAAGCGGCGTTCGATCGAGTTCGCGCTCGATCACCTCGTTGCACAGGCGACTTCGCGCGGGCGCAGTGTTCCGCAAAACGTGCAGTTACCCGCAGGCTCGCCGTTTGGTTCGTTGAAAGTCCAAAGAGACAGCTGTACGCTATGTTTAGCGTGCATAGGTGCCTGTCCCGAATCGGCATTGCTCGACAACCCCGATTCACCGCAGTTGCGCTTTATCGAGCGCAACTGCGTGCAGTGCGGCCTGTGCGTGAAGACCTGTCCCGAACAGGCGATAACACTGGAGCCGAGGTATGTGTTCAGTGGGGAGACACGAACACCGGTCGTTCTCAACGAAGCGCAACCTTTCGCCTGCATCTCGTGCGGCAAGCCGTTCGGCACCCGCCAGATGATCGAGAACATGCTGGGCAAACTGGCCGGACACTCGATGTTCGGCGGCGAAGCCACGCGGCGGCTGCAGATGTGCGCCGACTGCCGTGTCGTCGACATGTTTTCCCGCACGGACGAGACGACGATCGTCGCGCTCGAGGACCGGAAACGACCATGAACGCAACGACACCGGCGTCGTCCCAGTCGCGCCCGGTGTCGCCGGAAGATATCGCGCGTGCCCGCTGGTATGCGACGCTGGCGGAGTTCTTCCGCGCGCCGCCGTCGGTGCAGCGGCTGCGCGAGATCGGCCTGCAGGCGGCGTCGCCCGACACATCCGAGGCCGACCCGACATCGCTGGGGCGCGCATGGAATGCTTTCGCGCACGCTTGCGCCCATGCCGATGCAGAAGCGGTGCGCGAGGAATACGAAGCGACGTTCATCGGCGTCGGCAAGGCCGAAGTGTTCCTGAACGCATCGTGGCACCTGAGCGGATACCTGCACGAGCGCCCGCTGGTCGATCTGCGCGAGCATCTGGCGCTGCTCGGCGTGGCGCGCCGGGCCGATATCTCCGAAACCGAAGATCATCTGGCCGCGCTGCTCGAGACGACGGCCTGGCTGATCGTCGCGGCCCCCGAGTCGTTGCGAAACCTCTCCACCCAGCGGGTGTTCTTCCAGCGTTTCCTCTCGCCGTGGTACGAGTCGCTCGTGACTGCGATCGAGCACTGCGGCACTACTGATTTCTACAAGCACGCCGCCCGGTTGCTCGGCGAGTTTCTCGCCGTGGAGCGACAGGCGTTCGACTTCGAATCCCTGGACTGATCTTTTGCGGAGGACTGCAGCCATGAGCACGAACAAGCCGAAGGCAGCCAACGAGAACTCGCGCAGGGGCTTCCTGCTCGGCGCCGGGCTCGCTTCGGCGGCGGGTGCAGCCGTCGTCGCCACGGGGGGCGGCTCACTGCAGACGCCGGTTCCGAAGGCGAAGGCGAAACTCGACGAACGCGGCGGCGGCGGATACCACGTCACCGACCATGTCAAGCGCTACTACCGCAGCACGCTGGTTTGAGAACGAGGAGACGCGACATGCAACTGCAACGCAAATCGGCTGCCACGCCGGCGCCCGGCGCGCTTACCGCCAGCCTCGCGCGCGGCGTGCGTTCGACGCTGTCCACGACGATGGACCGGCGCACTTTCCTGAGGCGCTCGGGCATCGGCGTCGGCGCGGGCGCTGCCGCCGGGGCGTTCTCGTTCGACATGGTCGAGCCGGCGCAGGCGCAGACCGATGCGCCGCGCAAGATCGAGGTGCACCGAACCGTCTGCACGCACTGCTCGGTGGGCTGCGCGATCGACGCCGTCATCGAGAACGGCGTCTGGGTGCGCCAGGAGCCGGTGTTCGATTCTCCGCTGAACCTCGGCGGGCATTGCGCCAAGGGCGCTGCCATCCGTGAGCACGGCCACGGCGAATACCGCCTGAAGACGCCGATGAAGCTCGTCAACGGCAAGTACCAGCGCATCAGCTGGAAGCAGGCGCTCGACGAGATCACCGAGCAGCTGAAGAAGATCAAGCAGGAGTCGGGACCCGACGCGACGTTCTGGATCGGGTCGTCGAAGCACAGCAACGAGCAGTCGTACCTGATGCGCAAGATGGTGTCGTTCTTCGGAACGAACAACATGGACCACCAGGCGCGCATCTGCCACTCGACGACCGTCTCGGGCGTGGCCAACACCTGGGGCTACGGTGCGATGACGAACTCCTACAACGACATGCAGAACACGAAGTGCGCGTTCTACATCGGGTCGAACGCCGCCGAGGCGCACCCGGTGTCGATGGTGCACATGCTGCACGCCAAGGAGAACGGCGCGAAGCTGATCGTCGCCGACCCGCGCCGCACGCGCACGGCGGCGAAGTCCGACCTGTACATCCGCTTCCGTTCGGGCACCGACATCCCGGTGCTGTTCGGCATGCTGTACCACATCTTCAAGAACGGCTGGGAAGACAAGCAGTACATCAACGACCGCGTCTACGGCATGGAGAAGGTTCGCGAGGAGGTGCTCGCGAAGTGGACGCCCGACAAGGTCGAGGAAGCTTCCGGTGTTCCCGAGGCCGTGCTCGCGCAGGCGGCCGAAATGATGGCGAAGAACCGCCCGTCCACGCTCGTCTGGTGCATGGGCCAGACGCAGCATTCGATCGGCAACGCGATGGTGCGCGCCTCGTGCATCGTGCAGCTCGCGCTGGGCAACGTCGGCATCCCCGGTGGCGGCGCAAACATCTTCCGCGGTCACGACAACGTGCAGGGCGCCACCGACATCGGACCGAACCCCGATTCGCTGCCCGGCTACTACGGTGTCGCCGCAGGTTCGTGGAAGCACTTCGCCGCGGTCTGGGGCGTCGACTACGACTGGATGAAGGCGCAGTTCGCCCCGGGCATGATGGAGAAGGCCGGGACCACCGTCTCGCGCTGGTTCGACGCCGTGCTGCTCGACAAGGAGCAGCTCGACCAGCCGTCGAACGTGCGCGCCGTCGTCTACTGGGGACACGCGCCGAACTCGCAGACGCGCGGCCTGGACATGAAGAAGGCGATGGACAAGCTCGACCTGCTGGTCGTCGTCGATCCGTATCCGTCGGCCACCGCCGCGATGGCGGCGATGCGCGGCAGCGACAACAAGAACATCAACCCGAACCGTGCGGTCTATCTGCTGCCGGCGTGCACGCAACTCGAAACTTCCGGTTCGGTCACCGCGTCGAACCGCTCGCTGCAGTGGCGCGAGCGCGCCATCGAGCCGTTGTTCGAGTCGATGCCCGACCAGACGATCATGCAGGCCTTCGCCGAGCGCCTGGGCTTCGGCGAGCAGTTGTCGAAGAACTACAAGCTGATTCCGATGAACAAGCACGGGATCGAATGGCACGAGCCGGAGCCCGAGTCGATCCTGCGCGAGATCAACCGCGGCGTCTGGACGATCGGGTACACGGGGCAGTCGCCCGAGCGTCTGAAGTTGCATATGAAGAACCTGCACACCTTCGACGTGAAGACGCTGAAGGCGGTGGGCGGGCCGTGCGACGGCGACTACTTCGGACTGCCGTGGCCGTGCTGGGGCACGCCGGAGCTCAAGCACCCGGGCTCACCGAACCTCTACCAGACCAGCCGCAACGTGATGGACGGCGGCGGCAACTTCCGCGCCAACTGGGGCGTCGAGCGCGACGGCGTGTCGCTGCTCGCCGCCGAGGGTTCGTACTCGAAGGGCGCCGACATCCACGGCGGCTACCCGGAATTCGATTCGGTCCTGATGAAGAAGCTCGGCTGGTGGGACGAACTCACCGACGACGAGAAGAAGGCGGCCGACGGCAAGAACTGGAAGACCGACAACTCGGGCGGGATCATCCGCGTGGTCATGAAGAACCACGGCTGCTACCCGTTCGGCAACGGCAGGGCGCGCGCGATCGTCTGGAACTTTCCCGACCCGATCCCGCTGCACCGCGAGCCGATCTACGGCACGCGGCCCGATCTGGTCGCGAAGTACCCCACGCACGACGACAAGAAC
>CALCZN010000133.1:0-1386 GCA_937903095.1 uncultured Burkholderiales bacterium | reverse complement strand
CGGCATCCGCGCCGCCAATTATCCGCTCGTCCCCGAGGACTTCGAGCGCGGCCGGCTCCCGGACGTGCTGTACCGCTACAAGTCGAAGCTGTTCGGTCTTTCGATCGCGCCCGAGCGCCTGGCCGAGATCCGCAACGAGCGGCGCCCGGGCAGCCGCTACGCATCGCTGCAGAATTGCCGCTACGAAGTCAGCCGGGGCGAGGAGCTGATGCGCCGCGAAGGGATTCGCTGGTTGTCGTCGACGACGAAGTCGATCGAGGAGATCGCAGCGACCGTGCTGCACGAGCTGGATCTGGCCTAGCTAGGATTCCTCCGAACGGCTCCCGGCGCCGCAGCGGCTGCCCGCGAAGCCGCGCTGGCGCCATTGCTCGTACAGGCACAACGCCGCGGCGACGCCGACGTTGAGCGACTCCACCGCTTCGGTCTGCGGGATCGACACGCGCCGCGCGCGCGTCCACGCCTTCAGCGTCGGGGCGAGCCCCTGCCCTTCGTTGCCGAACAGCCAGAGCACGGGCGCGCGCAGGTCGACGTCGTAGAGCGAGCGCGGCGCGCCCGCGTCGGTGGCCATCGGCTCGACGCGACAGCGCGCCTGCAGCTCGGCAGCCTCCACGCCCTCGTGGATCTCGAGCCCGAAATGCGCGCCCATCGCGGCGCGCAGCACCTTGGGCGACCAGCAGGCGGCCGTTCCGGGCGCGCAGAGAACGCGCCGCACGCCGGCAGCAGCGCAGCTGCGCAGCACGCTGCCGACGTTTCCCGGGTCCTGCAGGCGATCGAGATAGACGGCGTCGTCGTCCAGTTGCGCGGGCAGATGCGCAGTGGGCAGCGCGACGATCGCCAGCAGCCCCGCTCCGTGCTCGACGCTGCTCGCGCGGTCGAACAGGCGGTCTTCGAGGACGACCGCCTGCCGGCGATAGCGCATCGCCCAGGAGCCGATCCCGGCGTCGGCGATGCCGCGCCGGGCGACGAACACTTCGACCGGTTCGGCGTCGCGCCCGAAGCGCCCGGCCCAGGCCTGCAGCAGGTGAACGCCTTCGAGCACGACGACGCCGGCGCGCGCGCGCTCGCGCGACGAGCCGACGAGGGCGAGCAGCCGCCGGTAGCGCGCGTTCGACGCCGAGGCGACGACGCGTGGCGCGTCCTCAGTCATCCTCAGTCATCCTCAGTTCGTCCTCAGTTATCGTCAGGCAGCAGCCTGTCGGCGCCCGCCGCGAACAGGCCGGCGCGGAAGGACTCCACCGGCGACATGGTGTCGTCGGACAGGACGAGCAGCGCGCGCACCGGCGCGAAGCTGCGTCGATGCACGACGCACGGGCCGTTCAGCTGCAGCATCCGCAGATGTTCGGGCGTTCCGTAGCCCTTGTGGCGGTCGAAGCCGTATTGCGGGAA
>CALCZN010000132.1:0-8262 GCA_937903095.1 uncultured Burkholderiales bacterium | reverse complement strand
CCACGTGGAACGTGCAGTCGATCAGGCTCGACACTTAGGCGACCAGAACCCGTTGCGGACACGAGCAAGCGGCCGCCGTACGTTTCACGTGGAACCACAAGACCGGCCGTCCACACTGCGGCCACGTTGATCGTCCTCAAAGCAAGGGCCACGCACCGTCCGACAATGGTCTTTGCACATCGACAAACGCGAGGGAATTCGATGAACCGCAATGTGGGATCCTGGGACCGCACACTTCGTATCATCGTCGGACTGGTGTTGGTCGCGCTCACCCTGATGGGAACTATCGGCGCCTGGGGCTGGATCGGCATCGTGCCGCTGGCGACGGGCCTCATCGGCCGCTGCCCGATGTACAGCATGCTGGGCCTGAATACCTGCCCGATGAAGCGAAAGGAAGCGTAACGCGCGAGGGAACGGCGCAGCGCAGGAGTTCGGAGCGCCGGGTTGGGCTCGGTGTATCGGCCTCAGTGTATCGGCCTCGGTGTATCGGCGTCGGTGTATCGGCGTCGGTGTATCGGCGTCGGTGTATCGGCGTCGGTGTATTGGCCTCGGTGCATCGGCCTCGGTGCATCGGCTTCGGCGCGTCGGTCTCGGCGCGTCGGTTTCGGCGTGCCGGCCTCGGCGTGTGAGCCTCAGCGCGTCGGGCGTCGGGCGTCGGGCGTCGGGCGTCGAGCGTTGCGCGTTGCGCGTTGCGCGTTGGAGCTTCGGAGCTTCGGAGCTTCGGAGGAAGCTTCGGGCCTGCATCCGCATACGAACCGTCACGCGCCGCTCGCCGCGTCCCATACGCTGCACAACGCAGCACTCTTGCGTGCGCAAATCGTTGCGCGCGGCAATGCGGTATTCCGCTGGCCGCCCGCTCCCGGGTCAGGAGCTCGACGCCAGCATCAGTTCCCGTCTTCGAACGGAAAGCAGGATCAAGGCCCACGCTGCAAATTGAAGCGTTACTGCCTGTGGAATCGATTCCACAAGCCAGAAGGCTACATATTGAAGCGCGACTTGCGTCTATTCGACCAAGCGACGTTTGCGCCCGGCGCGGGGTGCATCTGAAGTCCGCCAGCCGCACATCGAAGCCAGGCTGAGCTTCTTCGGTTTCCGGAGTGAAACAGACCGAACCGGCGCCAACGCGCCGAACCAAGCCGATTCGCCAGTTTCGCAATGCGCAAGTCGTCGTGCCGTCGTGCCGTCGTGCCGTCGTGTCGCCCCCGTGCCGCCGTCGTGCCCTGGGGCCCCGTGCCCCGCCCTACCGTCGATCCAGCGCCTCCAGCACCCGATCCGCAATGGCGAGCGACGCCGTGAGCCCCGGCGACTCGATCCCATACAGACACACAAGCCCCCGCACTCCGTGCACTTCGGCGCCGTCGATGCGGAAGTCGGCAGCCGCCCCGCCCGATCCCACCAGCTTCGGCCGAATCCCCGAGTACGCCGGCTGCAGCGACCCCGCCGGCAACGTGGGCCAGTACCGACGCACCTGCGCCTCGAACGAAGCGGCACGGTGCGCGTCGACGCGGTAGTCGATCGTCGATACCCATTCGACGTCGGGGCCGAAGCGCGCCTGGCCGCCGAGATCGAGCGTGAGATGCACTCCCAGCCCGGCCTCGTCCGGCACGGGGTAGACGAGACGGGAGAAGGGCACGCGCGCGGAAGTCGTGAAATAACTGCCCTTCGCCAGGTACAGCGGGGGAATCGTCTGCGGCGCAAGCCCGTCGATCCGCGCTGCGAACTCCTGCGCACCCAGCCCGGCCGCGTTCACCAGTTCCCCCGCCGCGAGGCGAAGCTCCGCCCCTTCCGATACAACGCGCAGCACGAAACCGCTCGCCGTCGCCTCGGCTCCGACTGCCTGGCTCGCAACCGCCAGTGTCGCGCCATGATCCTCGGCGTCGGCCAGCAGCGCCCGCATCAACTCATGGCTGTCGACAATCCCGGTGTTCGGCGAAAGCAGAGCGGCCGCGCCGCGCAGCGCCGGCTCGAGCGCAGGCAGCTCCGGCCGGTCGAGCCACTGCAGCGGCCCGCCGCCGCAGGCCGCGCTTCGTTCGGCGATCGACGCCAACGCCCCGCGTTCTTCGTCTTCGCAGGCGACGATCAGCTTGCCGCAGCGTCGGTGCGGGATCTGTCGTTCTCGGCAATATTCGTACAGACGGGCCGCGCCTTCGATGCACAGCTCCGCTTTCAACGATCCGGGCGGATAGTAGAGCCCCGCATGGATCACCTCGCTGTTGCGCGAACTGGTTTCGGTTCCGAACGAGATTGCGCGCTCGACGATGACGACCTCGCGACCCGATGCGGCGAGCGCGCGAGCGATGGCCAGGCCAACGACGCCGGCGCCTACGACGACCGTCTCGACGTGGTCCATCGACGCGGAATAGCGAACTGCGAAGGAAGCGTGTTGCCGGAGGGCAGCCGGCGATGTTTCACGTGAAACGCCAATCCAGCCATTCCTTCTTTCAGGCCATCCGAATGACCTGACGAATCGACTCCCCGCGCGCCAGGCGATCGAGCGCCGGATGGATGTCGTCGAGCTGAATCTGTTCTGACAGCAGCCGATCGACCGGAAGCTTGCCCGCTCGATAGAGAGCGATGAAGCGCGGAATGTCGCGCGACGGCACGCAGGATCCAAGGTAGCTGCCCTTCAGCGTCCGCTCCTCCCCGATCAGCGATACCGCCTGCAGCGACCACCGCGCATTCGGATTGGGCAGGCCCGCCGTGACAGTCGTACCACCCGTGCACGCCAGCCGATACGCCAGTTCGAGCGCATCGACGCTGCCCGCCATCTCGAACGTGTAGTCCGCGCCGCCTCCCGTCGCCTCCTTGACTTGCGCGACGATATCGGGAGATGTCGCCTCGAAGCAATGCGTTGCCCCCAGTTCACGGGCTTTTGCCAGCTTCGACGGCAGCCGGTCGACCGCGATCACGGTGCGGGCGCCCGCTGCCTGCGCCGCGAGCAGCGCCGAAAAACCCACACCCCCCAGCCCCACGACCGCCACCGTCGACCCCGCCTCGACCTTCGCCGTATTGACGACCGCCCCGGCTCCGGTGATTACCGCGCACCCGAAGAGCGCAGCTTCCTCCCACGGGAGATCGGGATCGATGCGCACCGCCGACCGACGCGAGACCGTCGCATACTCGGCAAAAGCGGCGCAGCCGAGATGATGGTTCAGCAGGCCATCCGCTCCGCTCCCGGCGAGCGCGCGCAGCCTGCGCTGCCCCCCGAGCAGCGTTCCGCCGTTGTTCGCCTGCCCCCCGGGAATGCACAGGGCCGGACGTCCCACAGCGCAACGTGCGCAACTGCCGCAGCCCGGACGAAAGACCAGCGCGACGTGGTCGCCGACCGCCAGGTCGTCCACCCCCTCGCCCAGTTCGACGACCTCGGCCGCCGCCTCGTGGCCGAGCACGATCGGCAGCGGCCACGGACGGTCGCCGTTGATTGCGGAGAGGTCGGAGTGGCACAGCCCCGCCGCGTGGATGCGCACGAGGATTTCCCCGTGCCCCGGCCCGTCCAGCTCCACTTCCTCGATCGACAACGGCCGGCTCCGCTCGTACGGCGCCGGCAGTTCGATCTCGCGCAGCACTGCCGCGCGCATCCGGATCGGCATCGCCCCCTCCCCGAGATTCCCGTGCTTCGTTCAGATACCGGCAAGGCACAGATACTTGATCTCGAGGTACTCCTCGATGCCGTAGCGCGAGCCTTCCCGGCCCAGGCCCGACTGCTTCACCCCGCCGAACGGCGCTTCCGCGGTGGAGATGAGCCCGGTGTTCACGCCGATCATCCCCGACTCGATCGCTTCGGCCGCCCGAAAGATCCGCCCGATGTCGCGCGAATAGAAATACGCGGCGAGCCCGAACTCGGTGTCGTTGGCCATCGCGATCGCCTCGTCGTCGGTGTCGAAGCGGAACAGCGGCGCCACCGGCCCGAAGGTCTCCTCGCGCGCGACGCGCATCGACGAGCGCACGCCGGTGAGGATCGTCGGCTCGAAGAACAGGCCGCCGCGCGAATGACGCTTGCCGCCCAGCGTGAGCTTCGCCCCCTGCGCCAATGCGTCGGCCACGTGCTCCTCGACCTTCTCGACCGCCTTGTCGTCGATCAGCGGTCCGATCACGACGCCTTCCTCGACGCCCGGCCCGACCTTGAACTGCGACACGCGCGCCGCGAGCTTCTGCGCGAACGCGTCGTAGACGCCCGCCTGCACGTAGATGCGGTTCGCGCAGACGCAGGTCTGCCCGGCATTGCGATATTTCGATGCGATCGCGCCCTCCACCGCTGCATCGAGATCGGCGTCGTCGAAGACAATGAAGGGCGCGTTGCCGCCCAGCTCGAGCGAGAGCTTCTTGATCGTGTCGGCCGACTGGCGCAGCAGGATGCGGCCGACCTCGGTGGAGCCGGTGAACGACACCTTGCGCACGACCGGGTTCGTGCACATCTCCTCGCCGATCTTCGACGACTGCGTTCCGGTGACGACCATGTTGAAGACGCCCGCCGGAAAGCCGGCCTGCTCGGCCAGCTCGACCAGCGCCAGCGCCGACAGCGGCGTCGCGCCGGCCGGCTTCGCCACCACCGTGCAGCCGGCGGCGAAAGCCGGCGCCACCTTGCGCGTGATCATCGCGATCGGGAAATTCCATGGCGTGATCGCCGCGCACACGCCGATCCCCTGCTTGATCGCGAGCAGGCGCCGATCGGGCGCGTTGGCGGGGATGACGTCGCCGTAGACGCGGCGACCCTCCTCGGCGAACCACTCGATGAACGACGCGCCATAGGCGACCTCGCCGCGTGCCTCGGCGAGCGGCTTGCCCTGCTCGGTGGTCATCAGCAGCGCGAGATCTTCCGCATGCGCGAGCACGAGGTCGTACCAGCGACGCAGGATCGCGCCGCGCTCCTTCGCCGTCCTGGCGCGCCAGGCGGGCAGCGCGCGCGAAGCCGCGGCTATGGCGCGCTTCGTCTCGGCCACGCCCATGTCGCTCAGCTCCGCGATCGTCTGTCCGTTCGCCGGGTCGGTGACGCGAAAGCTCCGGCCCGAATCCGCATCGACCCACTTGCCGTCGATGTAGCCGTTGCGCTTGAGCAGCCGCATGTCCTTCAGTTGCATCGTCATCGCCATCTCTCCGAAGCAGGAAACTCTGTCAGTCGCCGGCAGTGGCTTTCAGGCCGAGCACGCCGGCGACGATCAACCCGATGCAGACGAGCCGCGCCACGTTCGCCGATTCGCCGAGCAGCACGATGCCGAGCAGCGCGGTGCCCGTCGCGCCGATCCCCGTCCACACCGCGTAGGCCGTTCCCGCAGGCAGCACGCGCATCGCGATCGCCAGCAGCCAGAAGCTCGCCGCCGCAGCCACCACGACGACCACCGACGGCCATAGCCGCGAGAAGCCATCGCTGTACTTCAGCCCGAGCGCCCAGACGATCTCGAACAGCCCCGCCACGACGAGCCAGGTCCACGCCTTCGCAACGCTCATTGGCTCACTCCGAGGTGGGCATCGAAAAGTCGGCGCCGGCGCGGATGCCGGTGGGCCAACGCTGCATCACCGCCTTCAGCCTGGTGTAGAAGCGCACGCCCTCGGGCCCGTAGACGTGGTGATCGCCAAAGAGCGACGCTTTCCAGCCGCCGAACGAGTGGAAGGCCATCGGCACCGGAATCGGCACGTTCACGCCGACCATGCCCACCTGCACGCGCGAGGCGAACTCGCGGGCCGCATCGCCGTCCCGCGTGAAGATCGCCACGCCGTTGCCGTATTCATGCCCGTTGACGAAAGTAAGCGCTTGCTCGAAGGAATCGGCGCGAACAATCGACAGCACCGGCCCGAAGATCTCGTCACGGTAGATCGTCATGTGCGGCTCGACGCGGTCGAACAAGGTGCCGCCGACGAAGAAGCCGTCGCCGCCATCGGGGACCGACGCCGCCCGGCCGTCGACCACGAGCGTCGCGCCTTCGTCGACGCCGGCGTCGATGTAGCGCAGCACGCGCTCGCGATGCGCGGCGGTGACCAGCGGACCCATCTCGGCATTCGGATCGGTACCCGCTCCGACGCGGATGCGCGGCACGCGCTCGGCCAACCGCTCGACCAGCACGTCCGCCACGCCGCCGACGACGACTGCGACCGACACCGCCATGCAGCGCTCGCCCGCCGAGCCGTAGGCCGCACCGACCAGCGCGTCGACCGCCTGGTCGAGATCCGCATCGGGCATCACGACCATGTGGTTCTTCGCCCCGCCCAGCGCCTGCACGCGCTTGCCGTGATGCGACGCGGTCTCGTGCACCGAACGCGCGATGGCGGTGGAGCCGACGAAGCTCACCGCGGCAACCTGCGGATGCGCGAGCAGCGACTCGACCGCCTCGCGATCGCCCTGCACGACGTTGAATACGCCGTCGGGCAGGCCGGCGCGCCGCAGCAGCTGCGCGATCAGCAGCGAAGCCGACGGATCGCGCTCGGAAGGCTTCAGCACGAAAGTATTCCCGCAGGCGATCGCCACCGGGAACATCCACATCGGCACCATCGCCGGGAAGTTGAACGGCGTGATGCCGACGCCGATGCCGAGCGGCTGGCGCACCGAATGCGCGTCGATACCGGGGCCCGCCTGCTCGCTGAACTCGCCCTTGAGCAGCTGCGGGATGCCGCAGGCGACCTCGACCACTTCGAGCCCGCGCTGCACCTCGCCCTTCGCGTCGGAAAGGATCTTGCCGTGCTCGGCGACGATCAGCCCGGCGAGTTCGTCGAGATGCGTCTCGACCAGCTCGCGGAAGCGGAACATCACGCGCGCGCGGCGCACCGGCGGCGTGGCCGACCAGGCAGGGAAGGCGCCCGCGGCCGCCTGCACGGCAGCATCCACTTCCGCCGCATCGGCCAGCGCCACGCGGCCGCGTTCGCGTCCGGTCGCCGGGTTCCACAGCGTCGCGTGGCGCTGGCCGGCGCGCGGCGGCGCCACCGCACCGCCGATCCAGTGCCCGACCTCGATCGGCGCCGCATCCTCGGCGGGCATCGCCGTGTCCCCCTTCGGCCCGCCCGAGCGAATGGCCCCCAATTCGGCCGCCAATTCCGCACCACCGTTACCGCTGTTCACCCCGTTCCCCCTTCCGCGCGTTCGCCGCGCTTCGCCCGAGTCCATCCATCAAGTCTAAGCCGTGCGCAGATGCCCGGACCGGCATCGCGGCCGTAGAATCGATGCGATGCCTGCCCCGTCGATCCGCGATCCCGCGTACGCCCCGGCGCCCGACGCCACCGCCGCGGCCGCCGAGCGTCCGATCGCGATCACGATGGGCGACGCCTGCGGGATCGGACCGGAAATCGTACTCAAGGCCTGCGCCGATCGCTCGCTGCAGGTACCCCTGCGCGTGATCGGCGACGCCCGCTGGCTGGCGCGCGAGGCGGCGCGGCTGTCGCTGCCGATGCCCGCCGACGTCGACGACGTCATCGCGCTGCCCGAGGATCTCGCGGTGGGCCGCATCGATGCGCGCGCCGGCGACGCGGCGTACCGCTGCATCGTGCGCGCCGCGGAGCTGGCGTTGCGCGGCGAGGTGCGCGCCGTCGTCACCGCGCCGATCGCCAAGGAAGCGATGCACGCCGCCGGCCACCGCTTTCCGGGCCACACCGAACTGCTCGCCGAACTCGCCGGCGGCGTCGAGGTGCGGATGATGCTGGCCAATCCGGAACTGCGGGTCGTGCTCGTGTCGATCCACGTCGCGCTGCGCGAGGCAGTCGAGCGGCTCGATGCCGACGGCATCCTGCGCACGATCCGGATCGCGAACGCCTCGATGCGTCGCGCCGGCCTCGCGCGGCCGCGCATCGCGGTCGCCGGGCTGAACCCGCACGCCGGCGAAGGCGGGCTGTTCGGTCGCGAGGAGATCGAGATCATCGGCCCTGCCGTCGCGCGGGCGCGGGCCGAGCACATCGAAGTGAGCGGCCCCTTCGCTCCCGATACCGTATTCATGCGCGCCCGCGGGATGCGCGAGTTCGATCTCGTCGTCGCGATGTATCACGACCAGGGGCTCATCCCGGTGAAGTACCTCGGCATCGACGACGGGGTGAACGTCACGCTCGGCCTGCCTTTCGTTCGCACGAGCCCGGATCACGGCACGGCTTTCGACAAGGCCGGACAAACGGGCGCCGACGGGCGCGGCCTCGCAGACCCGGCGAGTCTGCTCGCCGCGATTCGGCAGGCGGCCGCGTTGTCCGGCGCATCGACTGCCGCAGCGCAGTACTAAGTGCAGTACTGAGTAACTGTCTTCGAAGTCAAACGCCGTGAAGCGAGTTGTTCCAGGGTTGGTTGGTTCGGAC
>CALCZN010000131.1:0-3976 GCA_937903095.1 uncultured Burkholderiales bacterium | reverse complement strand
ATACCCGCGTGTACCGGCCCGACGGCGATCTCGTGCACGCCATCGCCTTCGACGCGCACGAAGTCGTAAGGCGCCGGCAGGTCGTGATCGTCGCCCCGCGGCACCGTCTCGTCGCGCAGCGGCCGAAACCCTCCGGGCCACAGACCGTGGTCGAGCCACGGGCGCGCATCGGAAGCGCCTGCTATCTCGATGCCGACGAGATCGGTCATCGCGCGCTGCATCCGCACCGCGCAGGGAAAGACCGCGCCGATGTCCGGCGCGCTCGGCGCCTCGCGATCGAGCGCGAGATCGAGCCAGGCGAGGCCGTCGACGAGCGCGTAGGCCGCGCACGCGGCGAAGCCCGCGCCCGCCCACCTCCGGTCGCTGCCCCACAGCGCGACGAGGCGCCCGCCGGCGGCGGCGACGGCGAGTGCGGCGGCCCGCCACTGTTCGCGCGAAACCGACGCGCGGCGCATCGGCAGGGGCGCGGGCAGCGCCTGGAAATCGGGGATCAGGTCGCGCACCGGCATCTCAACCGCCGATCATCCGCGCCGCCTCGCGATACCACGCGTCGAGCCACGGCGGGATGTACAGCCCGAGCATCAGCCCCAGCCCCAGGTGCACGAACACCGGCACCAGCGCCGGCGGATGCGCGAGGCGCCCGAGCGAGGTGTCGCCGAAGACCATCGGCTGCACGCGGCTGAAGATCGATGCGAAAGCCACGCCGAGCGCGACGAGCAGCAGCGGCGTCGCCCACGGCTGCTCGCGCATCGCCGTCGTGATGATCAGGAACTCGCTGGCGAACACGCCGAAGGGCGGCATGCCGAGGATCGCCAGCGAGCCGAGCATCATGCCCCAGGCGATCGTCGGGCTGATGCGGATCAGGCCGCGGATGTCGTCCATCACCTGCGTGCCCGCCTTCTGCGCGGCGTGGCCCACGGTGAAGAAGATCGCCGACTTGATCAGCGAGTGCACGGTCATGTGCAGCAGGCCGGCGAAATTCGCCACCGGCCCGCCCAGGCCGAAGGCGAAGGTCATCAGCCCCATGTGCTCGATCGACGAATACGCGAACATGCGCTTGACGTCGCGCTGGCGCATCAGCAGGAACGACGCGACCAGCACCGACAGCAGGCCGAAGCCGATCATCATCCGGCCGGCCAGCGGCATGCCCAGCGCGCCGTCGGTGAGCACCTTGCAGCGCAGGATCGCGTACAGCGCCACGTTCAGCAGCAGCCCCGAGAGCACGGCCGACACCGGCGTGGGGCCCTCGGCGTGCGCATCGGGCAGCCAGTTGTGCAGCGGCACCAGACCCACCTTCGTGCCGTAGCCGATGAACAGGAACGCGAAGGCGATGGTGACGATGTTCGGGTTCAGCTGCGTCTTGATCGCGGCGAGGTCGGTCCACAGCAGCGTCGCCTGCTCGGGGCCGATCACGCGCTCGGCCGCCATGTAGAGCAGCACGGTGCCGAACAGCGCCTGCGCGATCCCCACGCCGCACAGGATGAAGTATTTCCACGCCGCCTCCAGGCTCGCCGCCGTGCGGTAGACGCTCACCAGCAGCACGGTGGTGAGCGTGGCCGCTTCCATCGCGACCCACAGGATCCCGATGTTGTTGGTCATCAGCCCGAGCAGCATCGTGAAGCTGAACAGCTGGTACATGCTGTGATACAGGCGCAGGCGCGGCGGCGTCATCTTTCCGTGGTCGCGCTCCACGCGCATGTAGGGGCGCGAGAAGATCGCCGTGGTGAAGGCGACGAAGGCGGTCAGCGTGACCAGGAACACGTTGAGCGCGTCGATGAAGAACTCGCGCTGCCAGACGAAGCGCGGTCCGTCGGCGATCACCTGGCCGGTGAGCACGAGCGCGGCGAGAAAGGTCGCGAAGCTGAAGCCGACGTTCAGCGCCATCGCCGAGTCGCGATGACCCCACAGCGCCAGCACGCCGCCGCCGGCGAGCGGGATGCCGAGAACGAAGAGCAGCGGTTCGAGCTCAGTCATCCTTGAGCCGTTCGAGATGGTGGATGTCCAGGCTGTCGAACTGCTCGCGGATCTGGAACATGAACACGCCGAGGATCAGCACGCCGATCAGCACGTCGAGTCCGATGCCCAGCTCGACGACCATCGGCATGCCGTAGGTCGCGCAGGTGGCGGCGAAGAACAGGCCGTTCTCCATCGCGAGGAAGCCGATCACCTGCGGCACCGCTTTCGTGCGCGTGATCATCATCAGGAAGGACAGCAGCACGCAGGCGAGCGCGATGCCGAGCGAGCCGCCGGCGATCGTCGAAGAGAGCTTCGCGATCGGCGCGGAGAGCGCGAAGGCGAAGATGACGAGCGCGATGCCGATCAGCATCGTGGTGGGGATGTTGATCAGCGTCTCGACGTCGCGGCGCACGTCGAGCCGGTCGACGACCCGATGCAGCAGCGCCGGGATCAGCACCACCTTGAGCGCGAGCGTGAGCCCGGCCGAGACGTACAGGTGCGGCTGCTGCGTGACGTAGCCGACCGCCGCCGTGGAGACGACGAGCGTCGCGCCCTGCAGCGTGAACAGGTCGATCAGCGACAGGATGCGCCGCTGCGAGATCATCGCGAAGGCGAGCAGCAGCAGCACGGCGCCGAGCAGGTTGACGAGCTGGGCGAACAGGATGCTCATGTCGGCCGTTCGCTTCAGCCCAGGAGGATCTGCACCAGCAGGCCGATGACGGCGAGCAGGAACGCGGTGGCGAGGAACTCGGGCACGCGGAAGATGCGCATCTTCGCGCTGAGCGTCTCGAGCAGCGCCAGGCCCGCTCCGCCGGCCGCGAGCTTGGCGACCAGCGCCGGCAGCGCGAACACCAGCTCGAGCGGCGCCTCGGCCTCCGCGATGCCCCAGGGGAAGAACAGCGCGAGCCCGATGCACGAGTAGGCGAACAGCTTCAGGCTCGCCGCCCACTCCATCAGCGCCAGGTGCCGGCCCGAGTATTCGAGCAGCAGCGCCTCGTGGATCATCGTCAGTTCGAGGTGCGTTGCCGGATTGTCGACCGGGATGCGCGCGTTCTCGGCGAGCGACACCATCGTGAACGCGACTCCGGCGAAGGCGAGCACCGGATGGATCGCCAGCTCGCGATGCGCGAGCAGCCCGACGATGGTCGGCAGCGAAGTCGATTGCGAGATCAGCGACGCCGAGAACAGGACCATCAGCAGCGCCGGCTCGGCGAGGAAGCCGACCAGCATCTCGCGGCGCGCACCCATCGTGCCGAAGGCCGTGCCGACGTCCATCGCCGCCAGCGAGACGAACACGCGCGCGAGCGCGAGCAGCCCCACGAGCGCGATGGCGTCGGCCGCGCTCGACAGCGGCAGGTCGGTGGACAGGATCGGGACGATCGCGCAGGCGACCAGCAGGCAGCCGAACACGATGTACGGCGCCGCCCGGAAGATCGGCGATGCGTGCTCGGCGATCACCGATTCCTTCGCGAACAGCTTGTGCAGCACGCGATATGGCTGCCACAGGCTCGGCGCCGAGCGGTTCTGCAGCCAGGCGCGGCACATGTTCACCCAGCCGCTGAGGATCGGCGCGAGCAGCATCGCGGCGACGATCGCGAGCGCCTGCGAGACGAAGGCGTACAGGGCGCTCACGGTCGCACCAGCAGCAGCACGACGACGAGCGTCACGAAGCTGTAGAGCAGGTACACGGCGATGCGCCCCTGCTGCAGCAGCCCCACCACGCGCGCGAGTCTGGCGACGACCTGCGCGATCGGCAGGTACAGCCAGTACCAGATCGAGTCCTCGGCGGTCACGCGGTATCGCGGCTGCGCATCGAAGGGCGTGGGCAACTCGCGCTTCATGCGGAAGAAGGGCTCGAAGATCTGCCGGATCGGCTGGCCGAATCCTTCGGCCGTGTCCTGGATGCGCGCGCTCTGCCACGGAAAGCCGCAGGCCCACGGCGCGGCCCGCCGCACGCGGCCGTGATAGAGCCAGCGCACGAGCAGGAACAGGATCCCGAAGCTCGCGGCGATGCCGAGCA
>CALCZN010000130.1:0-7455 GCA_937903095.1 uncultured Burkholderiales bacterium | reverse complement strand
GGGCTGCCGCTGGCTAAGCACATCCGGTTCCGCGCCGAGCTGAAGGCGAAGGGCCGTGCGACGTTCGAGGGGAAGCGGTTCGTGCTCACGGAGTGACGGGCGCTGGTCGCCGACCCCAAGCCCGGCCGCGAGCCGGGTTTTTTTGCGCCCGCCAGCGGAGGCGACTAACCGATTAGACTCTCCCCGCGCGCGGGGAACTGCCTCGCGCTGCGTGATGCTCGTGCTGTGAGGAAAAGCATCGGCAGCAAGAGCAGGGCGAGCGTGCCGGGCAGCGGAACCGCCGAGACGAGAAAGTCGTACCGATAGGCCCAGCGCGTGCCGTAGCCGCTTAAGATGCCCCGATCGTTCCAGACATACTGCGGCGCGGCCAGTTCGAGCCCGCCGACATGAACTTGATGGGTGACCAAACTGGGGTCCTGCTCGTTGATAAGCCAGACGGGCAGCTCCAGCACCACCGGGTACGGCCACGCCCATTCGCTGATTTGGTAGCCCGGCTGCAGGAAGGACGAGTTCGCGCCATCAAGGATGCTGAACCGCAGTGTGATCGCCCGGAGGTTGGCGCCGTCGGGAATCGTGAACCGGAATTCGTCGTTGTCCCAGTCGCTCCATCCTTCCTGAGTCCGAAGATAGTGCGCCTCGCCAATGATCCGGTTGATCCCCAAGCTGAAGTTGAGCGTCGGCGAGTTGTAGTACGGCTCAGCCAGATCGCCGTCCGTCGCCTCGTTCCAGATGGTCGCAGTTTGCGCCGGCCCGCAGAGCACGAACGCCAGCGCGCACAGGAATGCCCTCATCCTCTACCCTCCGTTGGTGGTTTCTTACTTACATGCAAGAAACGAGCCGCGACAAGGAATCAAGCGTCTGAGGGCGCGCAGGCGCGCTCGCTGTAAGAAATATCGACACTAAATCTACAACTCGAGGTGGGGGCCTGCGCTACTCGGCGGCGCCGCACCCTGCTCGCCCTACCGGAGGTTGCTCTCCCGACCGCAAGGCTTTGTTGCCGCACCAGAAGGGGTCGCCACCGGGGTCGCAGTTTTCAGGGTCTGCCGTAACTGCTTGATTTTTTGGTGGGCCCCCCGGGAGTCGAACCCGGCACCAACGGATTATGAGTCCGCTGCTCTAACCAACATGAGCTAGAGGCCCGCGAGCGTCATCCTACACAGGACGCGCGCATTCGGAACGACCGCCCGCCACACGACTGGCGAAGCGGCGGAACTCGCGGCGACAATCGCCGGATGAACCGCCTCCGCGCCTCGCGCGCCATCGCCCGCCTCGTGCTGGCGTGGTTCGCGTTGCTCGTCGTCGCGGGTTCGGTTGCCCCGTGGATGCCCACGCATGCGGCCGACGCCGTCTGCTCCGCCGCGGGCGGCGCGCCCGAGGATCGCGGCGGGCACGACGATCAGGGCCCGTCGCTGCACTCGATCGAGTGTCCGCTGTGCCTGCCGCTATGGGGGCCGCCGACGCCGGAGGTCGCCGCGCAGCCGGCAACGACTCCCTTTGTCGCGCTCTTGCCGGATCGCCCTGTCGCGCGTCACATCGCATCGACCGTCGGCGCTCCGCTGCCGGCGCGAGGTCCTCCGCTGGCCGCCTGAGCCAGAAGCCGGTCGCGCGCCGCGCGTGCGCTCGCGCAACGTGCGCGCACTCCGTGCGGCGCACCCTATCGACTCGTCGCCCGTGCCGCCCGCGAACGTAGCGGCGGCCGTGGCGCCTTCTCCGGACGACCATGCCTCCCATCGAACGTATCGGCGTTGCCCGCGCTCTCGCGCCGCTGGCCGCCTACCTGTTTCACCTGCCCGCGCTCGCTTCGTGCGGCTCGGCCTTCTGCTCGATCAACACCGACTGGACCTCGCAGGCGCTCGGCGTCGGCGAAGGCAGCAGCCTGGGCCTGCGCTACGAGTACATCCGCCAGGACGAGCTGCGAGCCGGGTCGCGCCGCGTCGACGTCGGCGAGATCCCGCATCACCACGACGAAGTGCGCACGACCAACCGCAACCTGCTGCTGAGCTACGACCGCAACTTCGCCTCCGGCTGGGGCTATTCGCTGATGGCGCCGGTGGTCGACCGCGATCACCTGCACGTCCACAATCACCACGGTGCGCAGCTTCCGGAAGAGTGGAGCTTCCAGGAGCTGGGCGACGTTCGGCTCACCGGCCGCTACCAGAAGGCCGTGGGCGACCAGGAGCGCGGCGCTCGCACGGCCGGCGTGCTCTTCGGGATGAAGCTGCCGACGGGCCGAACCGGCGTGAAGAACGGGGAAGGCGCGCTCGCCGAGCGCAGCCTGCAGCCGGGCACCGGCACGACCGATGCCGTCGTCGGCGCGTTCTTCCATCAGCAGCTGGCGGCGAGCGCGTCGTCGTGGTTCGCGCAGGCGCAATACCAGCATCCGCTGAACCAGCGCGCCGGCTTCGCGCCGGGAGGCCAGTTCACGGCGGACCTCGGCTTCGCCCGGCGCCTCGCGGACCGGCTCTCGGGCCTCCTGCAGCTCAACGCGGTGATCAAGCAGCGCGACCACGGCGCGCAGGCGGAACCGGAGGACAGCGGCAGCCGCGCGCTCTTTCTGAGCCCGGGGCTAAGCTACGAGCTCACCGACGCCGTGCGCATCTACGCGTTCTACCAGCAGCCGCTGCACCAGAGCGTGAACGGCGTGCAGTTGACGGCGCCGCACGCGTGGATGCTCGGCGTGACGACGCGGTTCTGATTCCGCTCGCCATGCTGCGCAGGAGTTTCCTCTTCATCGTCGCGCTGCTCTGCGCCGTTGCACCCGCGGCGGCGCAGGGGCTGCAATCGCGCTTCGACCCGCAGCGCGATGCGGCCGCGGACGTTGCCGCGGCGGTCGCACGGGCGGTGGCCGAAGGCAGGAACGTCATCGTCGACGTCGGCGGCGAATGGTGCGCGTGGTGCCACGTCATGGATCGCTTCATCGCCGCGCACGACGGCGTGCGAAGCCTGATCGAGGCGGAGTTCGTCTGGGTGAAGGTGAACTTCTCGCCGGCGAACCGCAACGAAGCGCTGCTGTCGCGCTGGCCGGCGATTCCCGGCTATCCGCACCTGTTCGTTCTCGATGGAACGGGGCGGGTCGTCCGCTCGCAGCCGAGCGCCGAGCTGGAACGCGGAAACGGCTACGACGAGGCGAGGATGCTGGCTTTCCTGCGCGAGAGCCGCAGTGCGGCGGCGCCCGCGGCCGCCCCGCCGCCGAGGCCCTGAGGCCGGGCGGCGACGCGCGGGCGGGCTGCGGAATACGGCGTTTCCGCGTGCGAAACGGTTTGCGTAATCAAAATTGCTGCATCATGCAGCGCGGGACGCATCGGCCGCTCTGCGCGTGCGCTGTGCAGGACCTTGCGCCGACGTGCGCCGCCTGCGCCCCTGCGCCGCCGGCGCGTGTGCGTGCGCTACGCAGGCTCGACGCGTGCGCCGCTCGGGCCTGCGCGCGGACGTGCGCCGTCCGGGGGCCCCGCGCGCCGATCAGATCCCGAGCACCTTCTGGATCACGCTCTTGGCGATGAACCCGAGCATGCCGAGCGCCAGCACGAGGAACAGTACGAAGGTTCCCATGCGCCCCGCCTTCGATTCGCGCGCGAGCTGCCAGATGATGAACAGCATGAACAGGATGAACCCGCCGATGCCGAAGGTGACGCCGAACTCGGCGATCTGCTCTTCCGTATAACCGAACATCGACGCGCCTCCTCCGCGATCGCGTCAGGCTCGCAGTCGTTCGAAGCGCAATCCTTCGAAACGTTCGAAATCGCTGTCGAAGGATCCGAGGGTCGCTCCGTTCTCGATCGCGATCGCCGCGAGGTGCGCGTCGCTCGCCAGGTTGCCTGTTCCACCGCTTTCCCGCAGCAGTCCGCGCAACAGTTCGAAATGCCGTTCGCCGGGACCGAGCGCGGAGGCATTCGGCTGATCCAGCCAGAAGCCCACGGTTCGCAGCGCGTTGTCGACCGACAGCGGCCTGCCGAGGATCCGTGGATGGGTGGTGATCCGGGCGAAGCCGAGCAGGGCCGACCATGCCAGACCGACGCCGGCCGGTTGGTCGAAGGCGTCCTGCAGCCACCGAAGGGCCGCCGCGTGCTGGCGGGCTGCCTTGTTGGCGGCGTAGACCAGGACGTTCGTATCGGGCAGCTTCATCGACCGCGGCGCATCCGTTCGGCGAGTTCCTCGTCCTCGAGCATCGACGCGACGAGGTTCGCTTTCGTGAGGTCGACCGACGGCTGCCCCATGTCGAATACGGGCTGGCGGGCGCTTCGCCTCGTGGGTTCCTCCTGGCGCGAGGCACGGCGCAGGCCGAGACGAAGCGCATCGTTCAGGACCTGCTTGAACGGACGACCGCTCTGCCTGACCGCGCGCTCGATCAGCACCTCGACGTCGGGATCGATGGTTACGGTCGTACGCATATCATCATGACAGCAACTTGATTGCTGTCATGATGCATCACGGACACATCCACGTCAACGCGATGCGGCAGGCGCGGCTGATCCTTACGGCGTCTTCGCTTCGATCGCCATGGAGGAACACCACGAAGCGAGGTCGAGGCCACCTTGAACTGCTTGAGCGCATCCAGGTTGTCCGGCTTTGCCTGTGCATGGAGCGCGCCGCTGGCGGCGCGAGCGCGGCCGGCAAGCTGCCCGAAAGAAGTAGCGGCACTGGATACGCCCGCGCTTTCGAGGCAGACTCGGCGTGACGAGGGAGATCGGTGGCACTGGACCGCAGGAACTGGCTGAAGCTCACGACGTCGGGCGCAGTGCTGCCCGGCGCCGGACTGCTCGCGCTGCCGCGACGCCTGCGCATCCGGCTGGCGCCGATCACCGACCTCGAACGCCAGGTCGTCTCGCGAATCGTCGACCTTCTGGTTCCCCCCGACGAAACGCCGGGCGCGCTGCAACTCGGCCTCGATCGCGAACTGCTCGCCGACGTCGAGAAGAAGCGATGGGACGCGCGCTGGGTGGCCGAAGCGGCGCTGTGGCTCGACGCGCAGGCGCGCGCCGACGCCGGCCGCGACTTCCTCGCGCTGGGCGAGGCGCAGCAAATCGCGCTGATGGAGCGGATGGAGGCGGCGCCCGAAGGCAGCGCGCCCGCGCGCGTGTTCCGTCTGCTGCGCCACGCGACGATGAGCGCGTACTACGCGCGGCCCGAGAGCTGGCCTTCGCTCGGGTTCGAGGGCCCGCCCCAGCCCACGGGCTTCCCCGGCTACGCGAGCCCGCCTGCCGCGCGGCCGGCATGAGCGACGCTCCCGACTACGACGTCGTGATCGTCGGCGCCGGCGCGGGCGGGGCTGCCGCCGCGTGGGCACTGTGCGAGAAGGGGGCGAAGGTGCTCGTGCTCGAAGCCGGCCCCGTCTTCGAGCCCGTTGTCGACTACCGGTTGCATCGAAACGACTGGGAGCGGTCGGCATTCCCGGCGGGCAAGGCACGCCATCGGGGGCGCTATCGCTACGCGCCGATGCAGTTGCTCGACGACGCGTGGAACGACCTGCGCAGCTGGAACGCGGTGGCCGGGCCGACGAATGCCGGCGAGCGCCGCAAGGTTCACGGTTACCACCACGTGCGCGGCGTCGGCGGCGCGACGCTGCATTTCCAGGGCGATGCGCACCGGCTGAACCCCGAAGCGATGCGCATGCGCACGCGTTTCGGCGTGGCGGCCGACTGGCCCTTCGACTATGGGACGCTCGAGCCGTACTATGAAATCGCCGAGCGCATCGTCGGCGTCGCGGGCCCCGGCAGACGCTCCCTGCGGCCGCGCCGCAGCGATCATCCGCTGCCCCCGCACGCGACCGGCTACGCGAGCCGGCGGATCGTCGCCACGGGCGCGGCGCTCGGAATGCAGTGGGAAGCGAACTCGCAGGCGATCCTCTCGAGCCCCTACGACGGGCGTCCGGGCTGCAACTACTGCGCGAACTGCCTGCGCGGCTGCCCGCGCACCGACAAGGGAAGCGCGGATGTCACCTTCCTGCGCAAGGCGCGCGAGAGCGGCCGCTGCACGCTGCGTACCGACGCGCCGGTGCGCAGGGTGGAACCGGGCGCCGACGGACGGATCGGCTCGATCATCGTCGGCGGCCAGGGGCGCGGCGAACGCGTGCGGACCCGCGTTCTGGTCCTCTCCTGCGGAGCGGTCGAGACACCGCGGCTGCTGCTGCTCTCCAGGGGAACGCACGCGCCGGACGGCGTCGCCAACGAGAACGGCCTCGTGGGGCGAAACTTCATGGAGACGCTCGCGTGGTTGACCAGCGGCGTGCATCCGGAAGCGCTGGGCAGCTTTCGCGGCGTGCCGTCGGACGTCGTCAGCTGGACGCACAACGCACCCGATGCGATTCCCGGCACGGTGGGCGGCTGCCGCTTCGCCGCCGGCGCCGTCGATGCCGGGTTCGTCGGCCCGATCGCCTACGCGACACGCGCGGTTGCCGGCTGGGGCACCGCGCACAAGCGCGCGATGCGCGAATCGTTCGGGCGGCTGCTCTCGGTGAGCGCGATCGGCGAGTCGCTGCCGAACGAGGGCTCGTACGTCGATCTCGATCCTGGCGAGCGCGACGAGATGAGCGATCCGGTCGCGCGCATCCACAGCCATCTGCCCGACAGCGAGCTGCGCCGCCTGCGCTTCATGGCGACGAGGTGTCGCGAGATCGTGCGCGAAGCGGGCGCCAGGGAACTCGTCGAGGAGTTCGGCACCTGGGACCACTTCAGCGCGACGCACGTGTTCGGCACGTGTCGCATGGGCACGCGCGAAAGCGAATCGGTGGTCGATCCGACGGGTCGCGCGCATCGCTGGCGCAACCTGTACGTCGCCGATGCGAGCGTGTTCCCCAGCTCGGGGGGCGGCGAATCGCCCTCGCTGACGATCGAGGCGCTGGCGATTCGCACCGCGGATGCGATTGCCGCGGCGTTGAACCGAGGAGAACTCTGAGCGGAAGGTTCCTCTACGTTCGCAGCCTACTTCTTGCGGCCGCGACGCACCACGAGGCCGACGACGGCAGCAGCGGCCAGCAGGCCGAGAGTTCCGGGCTCGGGCACCGGCTGCGGAGCACCTGCATGCGCCGCGACACTCATCAGGGACAGAACCGCACCGATCCAGATACGCATTTCAGCCTCCTTCGTTTTTCAAGGGACCCGTGTGCCGGGGGGCGCCCCAGCCAGCGCCCGAACGAGAGAAGCATCATTCGTGCCGGTTTGTGCAAGCCGTTCATTTGGCAAGGTTTCCACTGGCGCATCCGCCGCTCGCTGTCGAAACTGTAAAGCAGAGCGACACGGGCCGCGAAAAGCGGCCCCTTCCTCCGGTGGCAGTGCCGTTCAGCCCTGCCCGCCCTCGAGGAAGCTCTTGAGCTTGTCGGCGCGGCTCGGGTGACGCAGCTTGCGCAGCGCCTTCGCCTCGATCTGGCGGATGCGCTCGCGCGTGACGTCGAACTGCTTGCCGACCTCTTCCAGCGTGTGGTCGGTGCTCATCTCGATGCCGAAGCGCATGCGCAGCACC
>CALCZN010000129.1:0-7475 GCA_937903095.1 uncultured Burkholderiales bacterium | reverse complement strand
GCGCTCGCTGCGCTCGATCAGCGCCGCGCCGAGCCACGCGACGTGGCCTGGTCCCATCGATCGCATCAGCGCGATGTCGAGCGGGCATCCCGACGACATCTGGCCGGTGAATTGCCGCAGCGCGCCGATGAACCGGTCGCGCGGCATCCCCGGGGCGACGACGACGCCATCGGCCTGCAGGTGCGCAGCCAGCGCGCGCAGCAGCGGTGCCGAACGGGTCGGCGATTCGGGGCCCGGTGCGGCGACGATGGCGAGCGCACAGCGCGGCGGCGACGCGGCTTCGAGTGCACGCGCGAGGGCGCGCGGCAGCGGATGGCCGAGCGCGAGCGCCTCGACGCGAGGTGTGCGGCGCGATGCGATGACGACGCGCGCATCCGGCGGCGCCTCCGCATCTCCCGCCCATGCCGCGGCGAGACCTTCGCCGAGCGAATCGTCGGGCAGCGTCGCGATCGTGAACGGCCAGCGCCACTCGGTCGGCCGCTGCGGCGTCCACGAAGCGACCGCGTGCACGCCGGTGAGCCGTGCCGCGTCGTGCGACAGCAGTTCGACGAAGTCGAGCATGCGCTCGTCGTGCTCGTCGTCGCCGCGTACCTCGAGGCGAAGCGATGATGCGTCCGCTGCGAAAGCGTTCCACGCATCGGCCAGATGCGCGGCCGAGGGCCACTTGCGCAGGCACACGGGAGCATGCGCGCCCGCCTCGGGCGTCGGCGGCACGCTCCATCCGAGCAGGCCCGCCGCCGCGCCTGCCTGCGCTGCGTCTGCGTGCAGCCGCTGCCATGCCGCGATGGCGTGCAGCAGTTCCACGAAAGCAGGCACCGTCGGCGCGGGGTCGGCCGCGTCGATCGCGGCAATGCGCTGCGACAGTTCCGGCGGCAGGGCGTGGCCGGGAGCCTTGCGATCGAAGTCCTGCAGCACGCCGAGCGCTGCGAGCGCCGCGACGAAGCGTTCGTCGTCGATGCCGAGGCTCCACGCGCCCAGATGCCGGCGATCCATTGCAGCTCGCGAGCGATCAGGCCAGGCCGTACCCGGGCGCGGGAAGGCCGGGCGACGGCGACAACGCGAGCTTCGCGCGCGTGCGCAGCGCGGCGTCGCACAGCGCGTATCCCCAGTTCATCAGCCGGCCCTGCAGCCGCTCGTCGAACGCGGCCAGCCGCGTCGGCACCTCGTCGAGCTCGCCCGTGATCGTGCTGTCGACGGCCAGCGGATCGGCAGCCTTGTAGTCGCCGATGCGCGTGCCGATACCCCAGTACGCGCCGCGCTTGCGGCCCGCCTCGAACTCGGAGACGAGCCAGCGCTTGCGCAGCGCGCGCGTCTGGTCGATCAGGATGTCGCGCACGCGGCCGAGCTGCAGCACGTTGTCTTCCCAGGGCTCCTCGTCGATGCCGAAGGGCGCGCCCGCATCGCTCACCAGCACGAGGTCGACGCGATCGACGAGCGATTCGAGCCCCATGTTGTCGTAGACGCCGCCGTCGGTGAGCACGACGCGGCTGCGCAAGGGCGCGAGTTCCGGCGCCTTGCTGCCTTCGCGCCATGCATCGGGGTCGGTGTCGAGGACGATCGGCGAGAACACCGGCGGGAACGCGCTCGACGCCGCGACCGCGACGGACAGCGGCACCTGCGCCGCAGGGTTGATGCCGAGCAGGTAGTCGGCGACGAAGTCCTGCCGGAAGCGGAGGCTGCGCCCGGTCTGCAGGCTGGTCGCGTAGAAGACGAAGCGCGGGTTCCCGGGAAGCGACGCGTCGGGAATGTCCTTCAGCATCGCGCCGGCGAAGAGATCCTTGTCGTAGCGGGCGGCGAGGAAGTCGCCGGCCGTCCTGAACGGCGTCAGCAGGCCCTTCAGGCCCGCGCCGATGTCGATCGTTCGGCTGCAGAACCTGCGCACCGGTTCGGCCACCAGCGAATCGAAGTTCGCTGCCCGTCCGTCGACGAAGCGCAGCTCCTTCCAGCGATGCGCGAGCACGCCGGCGAGGATCGAGCCGCCCGAGACGCTGGTGATGCGGTCGAGCCTGCCGAGCAGCCCCGCGTCGTTCAGCCGCAGCAGCGAGCCGAGTCCGAACAGCGTTGCGCGGAATCCGCCGCCGGACAGCGCGATGCCGATGGTATTGCCGTCGATCGCCATGATGCGCCGCCCTCCGTGCGGATCCCTTCCATCATCGTCGAACGAAGCGTACAGGCGCGCAAGCGCGGCGCATCGGATCGATCAACGATTTCGCACGGACTTCCGCATCGGGAGGATCGGCTCGTCGGATCAGCTCGCCGGTTCCGGAATCGCCAGCCCTTTCGCCACCGCAGGCCGCTCCACGAAAGCGGCCAGCACGCGCGCCACCTCGGGGAAGTCGTCGAAGCCGACGAGATCGCGCGCGCCGTAGAAGCCGACGAGGTTGCGCACCCACGGAAAGATCGCGATGTCGGCGATCGTGTATTCGTCGCCCATGATCCACTTGCGCCCGGTGACGCGCTGCTCGAGCACTCGCAGCAGCCGCTTCGACTCGTTCACGTAGCGATCGCGCGGGCGCTTGTCCTCGAAGTCCTTGCCTGCGAACTTGTGGAAGAAGCCGACCTGCCCGAACATCGGGCCGATTCCGCCCACCTGGAACATCAGCCACTGGATCGTCTCGTAGCGGGCGGCCGGATCGGCGGGCACGAAGGCCTGGCGGCCCAGGCGCGCGCACTTGTCGGACAGATAGATCAGGATCGCGCCCGACTCGAACAGCGGCAGCGGCTTTCCGCCGGGACCGTCCGGATCGATGATCGCCGGGATCTTGTTGTTCGGGTTCAGCGACAGGAACTCGAGCGAGAGCTGGTCGTTCGTCTCGAAGCTCACGCGGTGCGGCTCGTAGGGCAGCCCGGTCTCCTCGAGCAGGATCGACGCCTTCACGCCGTTGGGCGTGGGCAGCGAATAGAGCTGGATGCGATCGGGGTGGCGCGCGGGCCACTTCCTCGTGATCGGGAAGGCAGAGAGGTCGGTCATCCGGGAACTCCAATCGGGGTATCGGGAAGGGTAGCGCTTCGCGCCTTTCCACGACATCGAGCAAGCTTTTCGCCGATTCGCCGCTTCAGTTTTACGCGGCGCTGCCGAATACCGATCCGATGCAGTCGCCGATGGATCGGCGGTCTGCGCATCGTCCACGTCCACGGAGAAGAATCGGATGAGTTCTGGGGCAGCGATCCGCGAGCCCGTGCGCGCGGGGCAGAGCGCCGGCGCTCCGGGCGAGGCAGCGCCGGTGCTGAGGCGGATTGCGCCGGGAGAGGTGCGCCTCGGCCATTTCATCCACGCGATCGACGGCTCGTGGCTCAGCCACCCATTCTGGAAGACGAAGTTTGTGCTCGCCGACCCGGCCGATCTGGCCGCGCTTCGGGCGAGCGCCGTCGAAGCGGTGCTGATCGACGAGGCGAGGAGTGTCGTCGAAGCGGAAGTGCGCCCGGCGCCGCCGCCAGCTTCACAGGCCGCAGTCCGCGTCGCGGAGCGAGCGCCCGCTTCTCCGAAGGCGCCGTCCGCCGATCCTGCTCCGCTCCCGCAGTCGTGCAGCGTCGTCGAGGAGGTCGCCCGCGCCGCGCAGATCGTCAACCGTTCCAAGCGCGTCGTGATGCAGATGTTCAACCAGGCGCGCCTGGGCAGGGTCATCGAGACTGCACGCGTGCTGTCGGTGGTCGACGAGATCTCGTCGTCGGTGGCGCGCAATTCGTCGGCGCTCGCCACGCTCGCGCGGCTGAAAACCGCCGACGACTACACCTACCTGCACTCGGTGGCCGTCTGCGCACTGATGGTGAACCTCGCACGCCAGTTGCGGATCGGCGACGAGGCGCTCGTGCGCGAACTGGGCGTTGCGGGGCTGCTGCACGACATCGGCAAGGTCGGCATTCCCGGGCAGGTGCTCAACAAGCCCGGGCGCCTGAGCGACGAGGAATTCGCGCTGATGCGGGAACATCCCGGCCACGGGCATAGGCTGTTGCGCGACGCCGGCACTGAATCGGAGATCGTGCTCGACGTCTGCCTGCATCACCACGAGAGGATCGACGGCCGCGGTTATCCGGACGGCCTGTCCGGAGACGCCATCGGAATCTTTGCCCGCATGGGCGCGATCTGCGACGTGTACGATGCGGTGACTTCCCAGCGCGCCTACAAGACCGCGTGGGAAGCCGGCGATTCGCTCGCCCGGATGCTGAAATGGGAGGGACATTTCGATCCGGCGATCCTGCGCGCGTTCATCCGCAGCATCGGCGTGTATCCGGTGGGCACGCTCGTGCGCCTGCGCTCCGATCATCTCGCGTTCGTGCTCGAGCTGAATGCCGAGGACCTCACGCGCCCGGTGGTGCGCGTGTTCCATTCGATCGCCGGCGCCGCCCGCATCCCGGTTCGCGATCTCGATCTGATGTCACCTTCCGTCGATGATTCGATCGTCTCGCGCGAGAGCCCGCGCGACTGGAATCTCATGCCGTGGAAGGCGCAATGGAGCGCGCTGATGGAGCTGGATCCGGATCTCGTTGCCGGCGCCGCGTGAGATCACGGTTCGAGCGCCGGCCATTTCAGGCCGGCGCGTCGTCGTCGAGATCCGGTCGCAGCGAATGACAACGCGCCGCCGAGGGCCGTGGCGGCCGGCACTATGCTCGGGGAGATCGACACAACGAACACGGAGCGAATCATGCGGATTCGGCTGTTCGCGATCGCCACGTTGCTCATGTCGCTTGCGTCGTTCGCCGCGCCGGCAGCGGCGCAATCGCTTCGATCGATCGGCGATTGCACGATCCGGCCCGGAACCCTTTGCCCCGGGGCCGACCTGCGGCGCGCCGACCTGCACGGGGCGGATCTGTCGAACGCGCAGTTCACGAACGCCGACCTGACGGGCGCCCGTCTCGACGGCGCGAAGCTGCGCGCGGCGAACCTTCAGCAGGCGAAGCTGCGCGAGGCCGACCTGCGCAACGCCGTGCTCGAGGAAGCAGACCTGCTCGGCGCCCTGCTGCGTGGCGCCGATCTGTCGGGCGCCGATCTCTCCGATGCGAGGCTGCGCGACGCGCACCTTGCGAACGCGAGGCTGCAGGGCGCCACGCTACGCAACACCGACCTCACCGCTGCCGAGCTCCCCGGCGCGAATCTCGCCGATGCCGACCTGCGCCAGGCGCAATTGCGCGGGGCGGATCTGCGGGGCGCCTCGCTCGCCGGTGCGGACCTGCGCGGCGCCGACCTGCGCAGCGCGAACCTCGATGGGGCCAACCTGGAATCGGCGAAGACCGAAGGCGCGCAGTTCCTCGGCGCGACAACACAGGGCTGCCGCGGCTGTCCCCCATGACGAAGCGCGCGGCGGACCTGCGGCAGACCCGCGGCGGACCCCGCCGCGGACTGCTGCGGCGCTCAGGCGAGCTTGTCGAGCGTGCCGGTCGCTTCGGCGAGCAGGTAGTAGAACGTGACGCGGTGCTTGCGCTGCGCACCCTGCATCGTTGCGAGCACGGACCTGATTCCCGCGTCGGCCGCTTCGGCCGCCAGTCCCAGCTTCTTCGCCGCGAACCCGTCGCGAACGGTGACCAGTTCCGCGCGGTTCGTTCCTGCTACCAGCGAGGCATCGGCGTCGCGCAGCGCGATCCCGCAGTACTTGACGATGGCGGAGACTGCGCTCTCGTTCACGTTCGCCGTGTACTTGCGCAGGTCGGTCAGGTAGCTATCCATGAGGATCTCCAGCGGCAACGGGGCTTGCGGCAGGTACTGCGGATGAAAGAGTAGCCCCGGGCTGCGCTCCCGAGGAGGCCGCCGGACTGCGAAGCGGCCGCTGCGTTTGATCGCGAGCAACGGTCTCGCGTTTCAGTTTCGTTTCACCGTGCGCGCGAAGAATGCGCTCGTTGCATTCGAGCGCTTCGCCCTGGTGAACTCCGATGACCTTCGCCCGTTCTTCTTCCCGCCGGCATCGCACTGTGGGCCTGCTCTGCCTGACGCTCGCGCTGCCGATGGCGGGCGTGCGCGCGGCCGACACCACGCCGGCACAGCAGCTCGCGCGCTGGAGCGCCGCTGCCGGCGCCTCCGGCGACGCCGCCCGCGGGCGTGCCTTCTTCACCAGCCGGCACGGCGCCGAATGGTCGTGCGCATCGTGCCATGGCGATCCGCCGCTCGCCGCCGGGAGGCACCAGAGCACCGGCAAGACGATCGATCCGCTCGCTCCGGCGGCGAATCCCGCGGCGTTCACCGATGCCGCGCACGTCGACAAGTGGTTCCGGCGCAACTGCAAGGACGTGCTTGCCCGCGAATGCGACGCCCGCGAGAAGGCCGACGTGCTCGCGTACCTGATGGAGCTGAAGCGATGATCGCCGCTCGCCCGTTCGCGCTTGTCCTGCCGTTGCTGCTGTCGCTGCTCGCGCTGTCCGCGCACGCAGGCCGGCGCGGAATGCCGCCCGACGTGCCGCAGGTCTACGCGAAGGAGTGCGGCGCCTGCCACGTCGCGTATCCGCCGGGTGCGTTGCCCGCCGTGTCGTGGCGACGCATCGTCGACGGACTCGAGCGCCACTACGGAACCGACGCATCGCTCGACGACGCGTCGACCGCCCGCATCGACGAATGGCTGCAGCGCAACGCCGGCACCTGGAAGCGCGTGCGCGAGGCGCCGCCGCAGGACCGCATCACGCGCTCGACCTGGTTCGAGCGCAAGCACCGCAAGGTCGATGCGGCTGTCTGGCAGCACACGAGCGTCAAGAGCGCCGCGAACTGCGGAGCTTGTCACCCCGGCGCCGAGCGCGGGTATTTCGACGATGACGACCTGCGCGTTCCGCCGGGACTGCCCGCGCGCTACCGGGGCGCCTGGAGCGGCGACTGAGGCGAAGGAGAACAGCTTGCATATCACCACGATCCTGCCGCGCATCGCCGATGCGCAGCCCGCCTCGCCGCGCGGGCGACGCGTCGTCGACGCGCCGATCCGCATGTTCCACTGGCTGTTCGCGCTGAGCTTCATCGGCGCCTACGTCACCGCCGACGGCGAGCGCTGGCGCGCGATGCACGCCACGCTCGGCTATCTGTTCGCCGGACTGCTCGTGCTGCGCGTGCTGTACGGCCTGTTCGGACCGCGCCAGGCGCGTCTCGCGCCGCTGCTGAACCGCGCGGGCGGCGTTCGTCGGTGGCTGCGTTCACTGCGGCAGCGACCGTTGCTGCAAGCGGACTGGCGTCAGGGCGAGAACCTGCTGATCGCGCTGGCGATCGCCACGATGCTGTTCGCGGTCGTGCCGCTGACGCTCAGCGGCTTCGCGGTCTACCAGGAGTGGACCGGCGACTGGCTCGAGGACGTGCACGAGTTCTTCGGCAACGCGTTCCTCGCGGTGGCGCTCGCGCACGTCGGCGCGCTCGCCGGTTCGAGCCTGCTGCGCCGACGCAACCGCATGAAGCCGATGATCACCGGCCGCATCGACGGCAACGGGCCCGATCTGGTGCCCGACGAGCGTCGCTGGCTGGCGCTGTTGCTGCTCGTCGCGGCTATCGCCTTCGTCGCCTGGCAGTGGAT
>CALCZN010000128.1:0-6890 GCA_937903095.1 uncultured Burkholderiales bacterium | reverse complement strand
GTTCCGCGACGCCGACTACGCGCTGCTGGTCGGCGCCCGCCCGCGCACGAAGGGCATGGAGCGCAAGGACCTGCTCGAGGCCAACGGCGCGATCTTCACCGTCCAGGGCCGCGCGCTCGACGAAGTCGCCAGCCGCGACTGCCGCATCCTCGTCGTCGGCAACCCGGCGAACACCAACGCGTACATCGCGATGAAATCGGCGCCGAACCTGCCGAGGAAGAACTTCAGCGCGATGCTGCGGCTGGACCACAACCGCGCGCTGTCGCAGCTGGCCGCGCGCCTGGGCAAGCCGGTGGATCGCATCGAGAAGCTCGTCGTCTGGGGCAACCACAGCCCGACGATGTACCCCGACTACCGCTTCGCCACCGTCGACGGCCGGTCGGTACGCGAGCTGGTCGGCGACGAAACCTGGAACCGCGACGTCTTCATTCCCACCGTCGGCAAGCGCGGCGCGGCGATCATCGAGGCGCGCGGGCTGTCGTCGGCCGCTTCGGCAGCCAACGCCGCGCTCGACCACATGCGCGACTGGGCGCTGGGCGCCGGCGAGCGCTGGGTAACGATGGGCATCCCGTCGGACGGCGCCTACGGCATTCCCGAAGGAATCATCTACGGCTTCCCCGTGCTGTGCCGCGGCAACGGCGAATACCAGCTCGTGCGCGACCTGCCGATCGACGAGTTCAGCCGCTCGAAGATGGATCACACGCTGAACGAGCTGCTCGAAGAGCGCGACGGCATCGCGCACCTGCTCGGTTGAGCGCCCTCAGGTGAGTACGCGCAGGTGAGTACGCTCAGATGAGTACGCTTAGATGAGTACGATCATGCCCAGCGCCGGAAAGCGCTTTCGCGAAGCGCTCGCCGCCGAGCAGCCGCTGCAGGTGGTCGGGACGATCAACGCGAACCACGCGCTGCTCGCCCAGCAGGCGGGCTTTCGCGCGATCTACGTGTCGGGCGGCGGCGTCGCCGCCGGTTCGCTCGGCGTGCCCGACCTCGGCATCAGCGGCCTGGAAGACGTGCTGATCGACGTACGGCGCATCACCGACGTCTGCACGGCTCCGCTGCTGGTGGACGTCGACACCGGTTTCGGCGCCTCGGCGTTCAACGTCGCGCGCACCACCCGCTCGATGATCAAGGCCGGCGCCGCGGCGATGCACATCGAAGACCAGGTCGGCGCCAAGCGCTGCGGGCATCGCCCGGGCAAGGAGATCGTCTCCCAGCAGGAGATGGTCGACCGCATCCGCGCGGCAGCCGATGCGCGCACCGATCCCGACTTCTTCCTGATGGCGCGCACCGACGCGCTCGCCGTCGAAGGGCTCGATCGCGCGATCGAGCGCGCGATCGCCTGCGTGGAGGCCGGCGCCGACGGCATCTTCCCCGAGGCGATGACCGAGCTTTCGATGTATCGGCGCTTCGCCGACGCGGTGAAGGTGCCGGTGCTGGCCAACATCACCGAGTTCGGGCAGACGCCGCTGTTCACCGTGGACGAGCTGAGGAGCGTCGGCGTGTCGATGGTGCTCTATCCGCTGTCGGCCTTCCGCGCGATGAACAAGGCGGCGCAGGAGGTCTATTCGGCGCTGCGCCGCGACGGCACGCAGAAGGCGGTGCTCGACCGCATGCAGACGCGCCAGGAACTGTACGACGCGATCGGCTACTGGGATTACGAACGCAAGCTCGACGAACTGTTCTCGCGCCCGAAGTGAAGCGCGCGCCCCGAACCCCCCGATACGGAACGACGCGATGACCGACAACGCCACGGCCACCCCTGCCGGACCGAAGCCGAAGAAATCCGTTGCCCTGTCCGGCGTCGTCGCCGGCAACACCGCGCTGTGTTCGGTGGGGCGCACCGGCAACGACCTGCACTACCGCGGCTACGACATCCTCGAGATGGCCGACGTCGCCGAGTTCGAGGAGATCGCCTACCTGCTCGTGCACGGCCGGCTGCCGAAGCGCGCCGAGCTGGTCGCCTACAAGGCGAAACTGCGCTCGCTGCGCGGGCTGCCGGCGGCGGTGCAGGCGGCGCTCGAAGCCCTGCCCGCCTCGGCGCACCCGATGGACGTGCTGCGCACCGGCGTCTCGGTGCTCGGCTGCGTGCTGCCGGAGAAGGAAGATCACAACGTCGCCGGCGCGCGCGACATCGCCGACCGCCTGCTCGCCTCGCTCGGCTCGATGCTGCTCTACTGGTGGCATTACGCCACCAACGGTCGCCGCGTCGACGTGCAGACCGACGACGACACGATCGGCGGCCATTTCCTGCACCTGCTGCACGGACGCGAACCGTCGGCCGCATGGGTGCGGGCGATGCACACGTCGCTGAACCTGTACGCCGAGCACGAGTTCAACGCGTCCACGTTCACCGCGCGCGTCGTCGCCGGCACCGGCTCGGACCTCTACTCGTCGATCACCGGCGCGATCGGCGCGCTGCGCGGACCGAAGCACGGCGGCGCCAACGAAGTGGCTTTCGAGATCCAGAGCCGCTACGCCGATCCCGACGAGGCCGAGACCGACATCCGCCAGCGCGTCGCCAACCGCGAAGTCGTCATCGGCTTCGGGCACCCGGTGTACACGATCTCCGATCCGCGCAACAAGGTGATCAAGGAAGTCGCCCGCACGCTGTCGAAGCAGGCCGGCGACACGAAGCTGTTCGACATCGCCGCGCGGCTCGAGACGGTGATGTGGGACGTCAAGAAGATGTTCCCCAATCTCGACTGGTTCAGCGCGGTCAGCTATCACCTGATGGGCGTGCCCACCGCGATGTTCACGCCGCTGTTCGTCATTTCGCGCACTTCGGGCTGGGCGGCGCACGTCATCGAGCAGCGCCTCGACGGCAAGATCATCCGCCCGAGCGCGAACTACGTCGGGCCGGACGACCGCCGATACGTGCCGCTCGCCGAGCGCGGCTGAGAAACCCCCTTCGCAGGAACGAGAGCAGACATGGGTGGCCACATTTCCACGACCGGCCGGCCGCAGCCGGACAAGGTCCTCGTCGACATCGTCGACTACGCCCTGAACTACGACATCGGCAGCCGCGAAGCGCTCGATACCGCGGCCGCCTGCCTGATCGACACGCTCGGCTGCGGCCTCGAGGCGCTCGACTATCCGGCGTGCACGAAACTGCTCGGCCCGGTGGTTCCGGGCACGGTCGTGCCCAACGGCGCGAAGGTGCCGGGCACGCAGTTCCAGCTCGACCCGGTCCAGGCCGCGTTCAACATCGGCGCGATGATCCGCTGGCTCGACTTCAACGACACGTGGCTCGCCGCCGAATGGGGGCATCCGTCGGACAACCTGGGCGGCATCCTCGCCACCGCCGACTGGCTCAGCCGCACCGCGATCGCGCAGGGCAAGGCGCCGCTGACGATGCGCACCGTGCTCGAATCGATGGTCAAGGCGCACGAGATCCAGGGCGTGATCGCGCTGGAGAACTCGTTCAACCGCGTCGGGCTGGATCACGTCGTGCTGGTGAAGGTGGCCTCCACCGCGGTGTGCGGCCGGATGATGGGCCTTTCGCGCGACGAGCTGATCAACGCGGTCTCGCTCGCCTGGGTCGACGGCCAGTCGCTGCGCACCTACCGCCACGCGCCGAACACCGGCTCGCGCAAGAGCTGGGCGGCGGGCGACGCCACCAGCCGCGCCGTGCGCCTGGCGCTGATCGCGCGCACCGGCGAGATGGGCTATCCGTCGGTGCTCAGCGCGAAGACCTGGGGCTTCTACGACGTGCTGTTCAAGGGCAAGGAGTTCACCTTCCAGCGTCCGTACGGCAGCTACGTGATGGAGAACGTGCTCTTCAAGATCTCGTTCCCCGCCGAGTTCCACGCGCAGACCGCGGTCGAGTGTGCGATGACGCTGCACCGGCAACTGAAGGAAGCCGGCCGCCCGGTCGAGGACATCGCGAAGATCACGATCCGCACGCACGAATCGGCGATCCGCATCATCGACAAGAAGGGCCCGCTGGACAACCCGGCCGATCGCGATCACTGCATCCAGTACATGGTGGCCGTGCCGCTGATCTTCGGCCGGCTCACCGCCGCCGACTACGAAGACTCGGTCGCCGCCGATCCGCGCATCGACGCGCTGCGCGCGAAGATGAGCTGCGTGGAAGACGAGCAGTTCACGCGCGATTATCTCGACCCCGAAAAGCGCTCGATCGCCAACGGCATCACGATCGAGTTCGCCGACGGCCGCAGGCTGCCGGAAGTCGTCGTCGAATACCCGGTCGGACATCGCCGCCGGCGCGCCGAGGGGCTTCCGCTGCTGGTCGAGAAGTTCCGCACGAATCTCGCGCGCCGCTTCCCGGCCCGCCAGCAGCAACGCATCCTCGATGCGTCGCTCGAGCGCGCGAAGCTCGAAGCGATGACGGTGCCCGACTACGTCGACCTGTACGTAATCTGAGCGTGATCCGAGCGTGATCCGAATGCGATCCGATCTGGCGCCCCGATCCGGCTGTTGAAATCGAGCGGTGAAACGTCGTGCTGCCGGCCTGCCCGTCCCGAGCGATGCTCACCTGCCTCGGCCTCGTCGTCGCGACGTCGAATTCCGTCGCGTCGGACGTCGCGCTGCATCCCGATCATCCGAAACGGCGCGTCGGACTCTGGGAAGTGCGATCGGTGGGCGCGCAGGCTGCAGGACTCGAATCGACGAAGTTCTGCGTCGGCCCGCAGACCGACACCGAGACGAACCATCTCGACCGCAGCGTCGGCCGCCGCGGCGCCTGCGACTTCGGGCCTTTCCGGCGCGCCGGAAAGGCATGGCTCGCCGAATCGGTCTGCCGCGAAGGACGCACGACGGTCACCAGCCGCTCGATTGCGAGCGGCGACTTCCTTCACCGTTACCGCATCGACACCGTCGTGCAGTACGACCCGCCGCTGGCCGGCGTGCGCCGCGAGGACAAGGACGCCCTCGAAGCACGCTGGCTCGGCCCCTGCGCCAGCGGCCAGAAACCCGGCGACGTCGTCGTGCCCGGCATGGGCACGCTGAACATGGTCGACGGCCAGTTCCGGGCCGAGCCCGAAACGCCGCCCCGCACCGGATCGCGGGCGCGCCCGCGTGCAGGCGCGCAGAACCCGCATTGAAGGCGCAAGCCGCCGCTCCCATCCCCTCCCCGCATTCGCTCTCCCACGAGGCCTCACTGCCATGCCCCACAACGCGTTCGATACGCTGAAGGAATTCCGGCTGAAGTCCGGGAAGAAATCCACGATGTACTCGCTGCCCGCGCTGGCGCGCAGCTTCCCGAACGTGGCGAAGATGCCCGTTTCGCTGCGCATCGTGCTCGAGTCGGTGCTGCGCAACGTCGACGGCAGGAAGATCACCGAGGCGCACGTCGCGCAGCTGGCCAACTGGAAGCCGAACGACAAGCGCGTCGACGAGATCCCCTTCGTCGTCTCGCGCGTCGTGCTGCAGGACTTCACCGGCGTGCCGCTGCTCGCCGACCTCGCCGCCATGCGCAACGTCGCCGCGCGCATGGACAGGGACCCGAAGCGCATCGAGCCGCTGGTGCCGGTCGACCTCGTCGTCGACCACTCGGTGATGATCGACCATTACCGCCGTCCCGACGCGCTCGACCTGAACATGAAGCTCGAGTTCGAGCGCAACGCCGAGCGCTACCAGTTCATGAAGTGGGGCATGCAGGCCTTCGACACCTTCAAGGTCGTGCCGCCGGGCATCGGCATCGTCCACCAGGTGAACCTCGAGTACCTCGCGCGCGGCGTGCACGAGCGCGACGGAGTCACCTACCCCGACTCGCTGGTCGGCACCGACAGCCACACGACGATGATCAACGGCATCGGCGTCGTCGGCTGGGGCGTGGGCGGCATCGAGGCCGAAGCGGCGATGCTCGGCCAGCCGGTGTATTTCCTCACGCCCGACGTCGTCGGCGTGCACCTGAAGGGCCGGCTGCGCGAAGGCTGCACCGCCACCGACCTGGTGCTGACGATCACCGAGATGCTGCGCAAGGAGAAGGTGGTCGGCAAGTTCGTCGAGTTCTTCGGCGAAGGCACGCGCTCGCTGGCGGTGCCCGACCGCGCCACCATCGCGAACATGGCGCCCGAGTACGGCGCGACGATGGGCTTCTTCCCGGTGGACGAGAAGACCCTCGAGTACTTCGTGGGCACCGGCCGCACCGCCGCGGAAGTCGACGCGCTCGAGAGCTATTTCCGCGCGCAGGGCCTGTTCGGCGTCCCGGAACTCGGCGACCTGCGCTACTCGAAGGTGGTCCAGCTCGACCTCGGCACCGTCGCGCCCTCGCTCGCCGGGCCGAAACGCCCGCAGGACCGCATCGAGATCGGCAATGTCAAGAGCACCTTCGCCGATTTGTTCTCGAAGCCGGTGGCGCAGAACGGCTTCGCCAAGGACCCCGCCGACCTCGGCCGCAGCTATCGCGCGGCCGACGGCACCGAGCTGAAGAACGGCGACGTGCTGATCGCCGCGATCACCTCGTGCACGAACACCTCGAACCCGGGCGTGCTGCTGGCCGCCGGCCTGCTCGCGAAGAAGGCCGTCGCGCGCGGACTGAAGGTCGACCCGAAAGTGAAGACCTCGCTCGCCCCCGGCTCGCGCGTGGTCACCGACTACCTGCAGCGCGCGGGGCTGCTGGAGCCGCTCACCGAGATCGGCTTCGGCCTGGCCGCCTACGGCTGCACCACCTGCATCGGCAACGCCGGCGACCTGCCTGCCGGCTTCAACGAGGCGATCGTCGCCAACGACCTCGTCTGCGCGGCCGTGCTCTCGGGCAACCGCAACTTCGAGGCGCGCATCCACCCGAACCTGCGCGCGAACTTCCTCGCCTCGCCGCCGCTGGTCGTCGCCTACGCGATCGCCGGCAACGTGAACGTCGACCTGATGACCCAGCCGATCGGCAAGGACCGCGAAGGCCGCGACGTCTGGCTGGGCGACGTCTGGCC
>CALCZN010000127.1:0-13882 GCA_937903095.1 uncultured Burkholderiales bacterium | reverse complement strand
CCTGCTCGTTGTAGACCGGAACGATCACCGAAACCCGCGGCGCCGACGCGGCGGCGGGGGCCGTCGGGGCGGCACCGGCCGCGACGTCCGAGGCGGCGGCGAAGCTGACTGCGCCCGCGCTCATCGCAGCGCCGCCCTCGTCACGCGGCGCACGGCGTCGCACACGCGCAGCACGTCCTCGTCGCGCATGCCGGCATGCAGCGGCAGCGTGACAGTGCGCCGGCCGATGTCCTCGGCCACCGGGAACTGCCCTTTGCAGTAGCCGCGCGCGCGGTACAGCGCGAACAGGTGCATCGCCGGGTAGTGCACGCCCACCGCGATGCCTTCGCGGCGCATCGCGTCGATGAACCCGCCGCGGCCGATGCGCAGCCGATCGAGCGGCAGCAGCGGCTGGAACATGTGCCAGTTCGACTGCGCCAGATCGGCCGGCGGAAGCTCGAAGCCGAGGGAGCGGTCGAAGTGCTCGAAGTACAGGCGTGCGAGCGTACGTCGCCGTTCATTGAATTCCTCGAGCCGGCGCAGCTGCACGATTCCGAGCGCGGCCGCGATGTCGGTGAGGTTCGCCTTGCCGCCGAGCACGTCGACGTCCATCGAACCGTCGGGGAAACGCGTGACGCCCTGCAGCCGCAGCTTCTCGAAGCGAAGCGCCTCGTCGGCGTCGTTCATCACCAGGCAGCCGCCCTCTCCGGTGGTCATGTTCTTGTTCGCATGGAAGCTGAACGAGACGAGATCGCCGAAGCTGCCGATTCGCGCGCCGCGCCAGTTCGCCCCCATCGATTGCGCGGCGTCCTCGAGCACGCGCAGGTGATGGCGCCCGGCGATCGCGGCGAGCCTGTCGCGATCGACCGGCAGCCCGGCGAGATCGACCGGCAGCAGCATCCGGGTACGCGGGCCGATGGCCGGTTCGATGCGCGACAGGTCGATGTTGCGCGTGTGCGCATCGGCGTCGACGAACACCGGCGTGGCGCCGACGGAGAGCACGACGTTCGCCGTGGCCACCCAGCTCAGCGGACAGGTGATCACTTCGTCGCCCGGGCCGATTCCGGCCAGGCGCAGCGCGATCTCCAGCGCCGCGGTGCCCGAGGCGACGACGCGCGTCGGGCGCCCCCCGAAGTACGACGACAGCGCATCCTCGAACTCCCGGCAGCGCGCGCCGGTGGTGAGCCAGCCCGAGCGCAGCACGGCGTCTACCGCGGCGCGTTCGTCGTCGCCGATCAGAGGGCGTGCGAAGGGAAGCACGGGGCTCCAGGCTTGCACGGGTCGGGGGCGCGGCGCAGGACGACGACGCGCCGCGCATCGCGGTAGACGACGTGCATCGGCAGGCCGGATGCGGACAGCGAGGACCAGACGTCGGATTTCATCATCGCGGCGCCGTCGTCGAGCGCTCGCCAACGGACGGCAAATTCGTCGACCGTCGGAATCCACCGCCCCGGGTCGCGGCGCTGACCGAAGGCGAATTCGTCGGTCCAGGCCACCAGTGTCACGCTCCGATCCAGGTAGAAGGGGAGGGTCTGATCGTACATCGCCACCGAAAAGACCGGCGTATCGGCCGACAGCCGCGGTCGCAGCACGGCGGCGACGTCCCGGCTGCTCTTGATCGACGCATGCTCGTCGTGGCCGTCGAGCACGGCCAGGGTTCCGAGCACCGTTCCCGCGGCCAGCACGACGACGCCGGCCAGCGCTCGCCCCTGCCCGAAAACACGCTGCGCGAGGGTGGCTGCGCCGAGCATGAGCGCGCCGCCGGCGGCGACGCCGGGCGCCATCGCTTCGAGCACTTCGACCGGCGTGTCGCGCGTGGCAAAGCGCGCCAACAGCGGGGCGAGCGCCATCAATGCGACGCCCGCCACGGCCGGGGCCGCGACGTGCACGCGCAGGCGCCGCGGGTCGGCCTTCGCCAGCCACGCGCCGGCGAGCAGCGCCAGCGCGGGGAACATCGGCAGGATGTACGAGGGCAGCTTCGAGCGCGACGCGCTGAAGAACACGAAGACGAACGCCGCGTAGACGAGCAGGAAGCGTTGCGGCTGGAAAGCGCGGCCCGGTTCGCGGACCGCGGCGAAGCGGGCGAGCGACGGCAGCATCGTCGACCACGGCAGGAATCCGAGGAGCAGCATCGGCACGAAATACCACGCGGGGCCGGCCCGGTGCGCCTGGTCGGTCAGGTAGCGGTGGAAGTGCTCGTGGACGAAGAAGAAATCGGCGAAGCCGGGATTGCGCAGCGAGACGACGACGAACCAGGGCGCAGCGAGAGCGAGGAAGATCGCCGGCCCGGCCACCCACTGCAGCCGGCGCAGCGGCTGCGCGGTGCGCATCCAGAGACAGTACAGGACCAGCGCGGCGCCCGGGATCAGCAGGCCCACCAGTCCCTTGGTGAGCGTGGCTCCGGCCATCGCCACCCAGGCGACGAGCATCCATCGGCGCTGGTCGAGCGGGGCCGCTTCGTCGCGCTGCGCGAGCAGGAACGCGCACAGCGCGAGCGTGAGGAAGAAGGCGAGCCCCATGTCGAGGCTCAGGAAATGCGCGTTGGCGACGATCCAGACCGAGCCCGCCGCCACCGGGGCAGCGAAGGAGCCGGCCGGCTCGCTCCAGAGCCGGCGCGCGGTGAACGCGACGATCGCCGCCGAGGCGAATCCGCTCGCCGCCGGCCACAGGCGCGCCGCGAACTCGCCGACGCCGAACAGACTCATCGCCGCGGCCGACATCCAGTAGCCGAACGGCGGCTTCTCGAAGTAGAGGAAGCCGTTCAGGTGCGGCGTGATCCAGTCGCCGTCGCGCAGCATCTCCAGCGCGATCGTCGCGTAGCGGCCTTCGTCGGGATTGACCAGCGCCCGGTGACCGAGGGGCGCGAACCAGGCGACGGCCAGCGCGAGCCAGCCGACCCACGCGGCCCAGGCGCGCCTGCGCCCGTCGCGCGCGCGCGCGTCGTTGCGGGGAGAACAGGCGACGGCCGGCGGCATGGCGGCGACGATGCCCCAAGAGCCGTGAGACCGGCGGTTGGGCTTCGTGAGCGAATCGTGAGAATCAGGCCGAGCGGTGCCGTTCAATCCTGAAAATCAATCGCGAAAATTGGTGAAGGCGAGCGGTACGTCGACGATCTCCTTCTTCAGCAGTGCGATCGCCGACTGCAGATCGTCGCGCTTGGCGCCGTTCACGCGCACGGAATCGCCCTGGATGCTGGCCTGCACCTTCAGCTTGCTGTCCTTGATCAGCCGCACGAGCTTCTTCGCGTGCTCGCTGGAAACGCCGTGGCGCACGGTGATCAACTGCTTGACCTTGTCGCCGCCGATCTTCTGCACGTCGCCGTAGTCGAGGAAGCGCACGTCGACGTTGCGCTTCGCCAGCTTGCCCAGCAGGACGTCGCGCACCTGCCCGAGCTTGAAGTCGTCGTCGGCGTAAGCGGTCAGCTCGCGCTCCTTCTGCTCGATGCGCGCATCCGAGCCCTTGAAGTCGAAGCGCGTGGAGATCTCCTTGTTGGCCTGCGCTACCGCGTTGCGGACCTCGACCGCATCGGCCTCGGAAACGACGTCGAAAGAGGGCATGCGCTCACCTCGGCTTGTGTGCTGACGAACGCGCGCATTCTACTTGCGCCGCGCACCCCCCGGTTTTCCCCTTCACCCTTCACCCTTCACCCTTCACCCTTCACCCTTCTCCGTCCTCCGCAGGGGGACGACAGGCATGTCGTTCGCACCGTCCCGGCAGTCACGCAACGGAGGCCGATGGTGCCGATCGAAGCGCTCGCCGCCAGTGTTCCGCTGACCCGCCACTCGCGGGTCTCGTTCCTGTGCTGCAGGCCCGGCGCGCGCGAGCACGAACTCGTTTCGCAGATCGGCATCGCCCGCGAGCTTGCGCGCCTGATCGGCGGGCGTTTCGACCGTTACGTCGACGCCGGACAACCCGATGCGCAGACCGCGCTCGGCTACGTCGTGCCGAACGACACGATCGTCGGCGCCGGCGCGGCGCTGCGCTGGGGCATCGAGAGCGAGGACGACCTGTTCGGCGGCGTCGTGCCGTTCCCCTTCGTCGCCACCAAGGTCATCTCGCATCCGCTGGTTGCGGCGGATGCGCCTTGCCCGCCGGGCTGGGACGCGGAATTCGCCGACCGCGTCGCCGGCGCGGTGCTGCCCGGATATGCGGTGTTCTCGATGCGCGACCTGGACCGCGCCGTCCGCGCGCTGCTTCCCGGCGGACCCGTTCGCGTGAAGCCCGCCGGCGGCATGGGCGGGCTGGGGCAGATCGTGATCCCTTCCGAGCGCGAACGGGTCGAGCGGCTCGGCTGCCTCGACGCGACCGAGATCGTGCGCCGAGGCGCCGTCGTGGAGCCCGACCTGCGGGACGCACGAACCTGGAGCATCGGGCAGTTGCGTATCGGCCGGCTGCGCGCGAGTTACTTCGGCATCCAGCGAACGACGCGCGATCGGCACGGCGCCGAGGTCTACGGCGGCTCGTCGATCACGCTGGTGCGCGGCGGCTTCGAGGGGCTCGAAGCGCACGTGGCCGGCGACCAATCGCTGCGGCGCGCGATCGACTTCGCGCGCGTGTATCACGACGCCGCCTTCGCGTCGTTCCCCGGGATCTTCGCGTCGCGTTGCAACTACGACGTCGTCCAGGGAGCGGATGCGGACGGCATGGAGCGTACCGGCGTGCTCGAGCAGTCATGGCGGGTAGGCGGCGCGAGCGCCGCCGAACTCGTCGCGCTGCACGCGCTGCGCGACGAACCGGCGCGAGAGAAGGCGAGCGCGGAGACGGTCGAACTGCATTGCGCCGATCCCGAGCTGCCCGAGGGCGCATTCGTGCATTTTCGTGGCGTCGACGAGCACGTCGGCCCGATCACCAAGTACGCGCGCCTGCTCGACGATGCAGACGCGTGAGCGCCACGTCGACATCGTCGTCGGCTCCGACCGGATCGACGGCACGCTGGTCGTGCCGGCCCAGGGGCTGCCGGGCGTTCTCTTCGTGCACGGATGGGGCGCGACGCAGCAGCAATATCTCGCGCGCGCGCGCGACATCGCGGCGCTGGGCTGCGTGTGCCTGACGCTCGACCTGAGCGGGCACGCGCGCACGCAGGCACAGCGCGAAACCGTCTCGCGCGAACGGAACCTGCGCGACGTGCTGGGCGGATACGAGATCCTCGCCGCGCACCCGCAGGTCGATCCCGAATCGATCGCCGTCGTCGGCAGCAGCTACGGCGGCTACCTGGCGGCGGTTCTCACCGAAATGCGCAAGGTGCGCTGGCTGGGGCTGCGCGTGCCCGCGCTGTATCGCGACGCCGGCTGGGAACTGCCGAAGCTGCAACTGCATCGCGAGCAGGACCTCGTCGCCTACCGTCGCAGCTTCGTTCCGGCCGCCGAGAATCGCGCATTGCGCGCCTGCGCGCGCTTTGGCGGAGACGTGCTGGTGGTCGAATCCGAGCGCGACGAAATCGTTCCGCCGCCGGTGATCGCGAGCTACCGCGCCGCGTTCGCGCAGGCGCATTCGCTGACCTACCGCTGCATCAAGGGCGCCGACCACGCTCTGTCGAGCGAGGCGAGCCAGCGCGAATACACGATGCTTCTCGTGCAATGGTTCGGCGAAATGCTGGCGGGGGCGCGTCGCGACCTGCGCGAACCTCCGCAGACGATCGTCGCCGACCCGGGGCGCGTGCGTACGATCGACGAGTCAGCCGCGCCTTGACTCGAGCGCCTCCCAGCGTTCGAGCGCTTCCAGCAGTTCCGACTCGATTGCCGCGAAGCGCTCGTTCATCGCGCGCGCGGCGGCCGGGTCCTGCCAGCTGTCCGGATCGGCGAGCCGCTGCTCGAGCGCCTTCTGCTCCTGCTCGAGCGCGGCGATGCGATCGGGAAGGGCGTCGAGCTCGCGCTGCTCGGCGTAGCCGAGTCTGCGTCGTGCGGTAGCGGGCGCCGCCGCGCGTACCGGCGCGGCACCTGCCGTCTCCCGTGGCGTTGGAGCGGCCGCGGCCTTCGCGTCGGCGGCCATCCGTGCCTCGTCGGCGCGCGCCGCTTCGTAGTCGGAGTAGCCGCCGGCCTGTTCGCGCCAGCGGCCGTCGCCCAGCGAGACGATCGTCTGCGTGACGACGTTGTCGAGGAAAGCGCGGTCGTGGCTGACCACGAGCACGGTGCCAGCGTATTCGCCGAGCAGTTCCTCGAGCAGTTCGAGCGTCTCGATGTCCAGGTCGTTCGTCGGCTCGTCGAGCACGAGCAGGTTCGCCGGCCGCGCGAACAGCCGCGCGAGCAGCAGCCGGTTGCGCTCGCCTCCGGACAGCGAGCCGACCGGCGAGCGCGCGCGCGCCGGCGCGAACAGGAAACGCTCGAGGTAGCTCATCGCGTGCGTCCTGCGTCCGGCGATCTCGATCCAGTCGGAGCCGGGACTGATCGTCTCGACCAGCGTCGCCGAATCGTCGAGCTGCGCGCGCAGCTGATCGAAGTACGCGATCTGCAGGTTCGTGCCGATGCGCACGACGCCCGAGTCGGGCGCGATCTCGCCGAGCATCAGCCGCAGCAGCGTCGTCTTGCCCGAACCGTTGGGTCCGACCAGGCCGACGCGGACGCCGCGCTGCACGATGGTGGAGAAGTCGCGCACGACGACGCGATCGCCCCAGGCCTTGCTCACGCCGACCAGCTCGACGACGCGCTTGCCGGAACGCTCGCCGGAATCGACCGCCAGCTGCGCGCGCCCGAGACGCTCGCGTCGCGCCGCGCGTTCGCGCCGCAGCTGCTCGAGCCGGCGCACGCGCCCTTCGTTGCGCGTGCGCCGCGCCTCGACGCCCTGGCGGATCCACGCTTCTTCCTGCGCCAGCAGCTTGTCGAACTTCGCGTCGGCGACGGCCTCGGCGGCCAGCTCGTCGCTCTTGCGTCGCTGGTAATCGGCGAAGCTGCCCGGATACGAGCGCAACCGGCCGCGGTCCAGCTCGACGACGCGCGTGGCGACCCGATCGAGGAAACGCCGGTCGTGCGTGACGACGACGAGCGCGCCGCGCCAGGCGGCGAGCAGCTCCTCGAGCCAGCCGATCGAATCGATGTCGAGGTGGTTCGTCGGCTCGTCGAGCAGCAGCAGGTCGGGCTCGGCGACGAGCGCGCGCGCCAGCGCCACCCGCTTGCGAACGCCGCCCGACAGCTCGCCGACCCGCCGCTCTCCGTCGAGGCCGAGCCGCGTGAGCACGCTGTCGATGCGGTGGACGACGGCCCAGGCACCCTGCGTCTCGATGCGCGCCTGCAGCGCCGCGAGTCGTTCGAGTGCCGCTTCGTCCGAATGCGCGCCGCGGGCGATCGAAGCGGCGAGCGACTCGTATTCGCCGACGAGCTGCGCCTGGCCTGCGAGGCCTTCGGCGACCGCCTCGAAGATCGTGTGCGATTCGTCGAGCGACGGTTCCTGCGCGACGTAGGCGACGGAGACGCCGCTCTGGCGGGTGATTTCGCCGTCGTCGAAGGCGAGCAGTCCGGCGATGCCGCGCAGCAACGACGACTTGCCGGTGCCGTTGCGCCCGATCAGCGCGATGCGCTCGCCCGCCTCGATCGACAGCTCGGCGTCGCGCAGCAGCGCGACGTGCCCGTAGGCGAGGTCGACGTCGCGCAGCGTCAGCAGCGACATCGCTTCATCGCATTCAGCCGCCGGCGTTGCGCGCGCGCGCCGCCTTGCGCGGGGCGGACTTCGTCGCCTTGCCCGTTGCGGCGGCGCTCGCGCCTTTCGACGATTTCGCCGGCGGCCTGGTCGCCTTGCCGCCACGCGCGGCGGCCTTGTTCGCTGCCTTGTTGGCGGCCTTATTTGCAGCCTTATTTGCCGCAATGCGCAGCCGCAGCGCGTTGAGCTTGATGAAGCCGCCGGCGTCGGCCTGGTCGTAGGCGCCCTGGTCGTCCTCGAAGGTGGAAATGCGCGCATCGAACAGCGAATCGGGCGAGCTGCGCGAGACGACGATCGCATTGCCCTTGTACAGCCGCAGCGTGACCTTGCCGTTGACGTTGCGCTGCGTGTGGTCGATCAGCGTCTGCAGCGCCTCTCGCTCGGGCGACCACCAGTAGCCGTTGTAGATCAGGCTGGCGTAGCGCGGCATCAGGTCGTCCTTCAGGTGCGCGACCTCGCGATCGAGCGTCAGCGATTCGATCGCCCGGTGCGCGCGCAGCAGCACGGTTCCGCCGGGCGTTTCGTAGCAGCCGCGCGACTTCATTCCCACGTAGCGGTTCTCGACGAGGTCCAGGCGGCCGATGCCGTGGCGGCCGGCACGCTGGTTCAGTTCGGCGAGCAATTCGTGCGCCTTCATCCGGCGCCCGTCGATCGCGACGAGGTCGCCGTTGCGGAACTCCAGCTCGATGTCCTCGGGCTTTCCGGGCGCCTTCTCGAGCGGCACGGTCAGCCGCCACATGCCTTTGGCCGGCGGCTCGCGGGAGGGGTCCTCGAGCACGCCGCCTTCGTACGAGATGTGCAGCAGGTTCGCGTCCATCGAGAACGGAGCCTCGCCGCTGCGCTTCTTGAAATCGACCGGGATGCCGTTCGCGTCGGCGTAGGCGAGCAGCCTGTCGCGCGAGAGCAGGTCCCACTCGCGCCACGGCGCGATGATGCGCACGTTCGGCATCAGCGCATAGGCGCCGAGTTCGAAGCGCACCTGGTCGTTGCCCTTGCCGGTGGCGCCGTGCGAGATCGCGTCGGCATTCTCGCGACGCGCGATCTCGACCAGCCGCCTGGCGATCAGCGGACGGGCGATCGAGGTGCCGAGCAGGTATTCGCCTTCGTAGACGGTGTTGGCGCGGAACATCGGAAAGACGTAGTCGCGCACGAACTCCTCGCGCAGGTCTTCGATGTAGATCTTCTTCACGCCGGCGCGGCGCGCCTTCTCGCGCGCGGGCTCCAGCTCCTCGCCCTGGCCGATGTCGGCCGTGAAGGTGATCACCTCGCAGCCGTAGGTGTCCTGCAGCCATTTCAGGATCACCGAGGTGTCGAGACCGCCGGAATACGCGAGGACAACCTTCCGCACGTCGCTCATTTGGGGGCCGTTGTGTGAATGAAAAACCGTCGATTATATGAAAGACGAAGAAGGGAAGGGAGAAGGGGGCATCGCCTGGGCGACGTGATTTGCGGGGTCCGACGCCGCGGGTGCGAGCGGAGCGAGGAAAATGCAGCGGTATGCGCGCCCGCGCGCCCGTGCCGAAATGCGCGAAAAGTGCGCGTTTCACGCAGGCATGCACGGCACGCTGCCCGCAATGCACGCCTTCCGCGCAGCCTTGTCCGCCTCGGGTGACGGGCGGCCAGGAATGCGTGAAAAGCGCGCATTCCCCCATTTCACGCGTACGAGGCGCAGCGCCGCCGGCGCGCTCGCGGTCGCCGGTCTGCTCACGGTCGCCGCCGCGCTCACGGTCGCCGGTGCGCTCACGGTCGCCGGTGCGCTCGCGCAGTTGCGGCAGGTATGCGCGTCCCATGTCACGCTGCTGCGAAAGGCAGCGAATTCGGCGGCGTAGCCGATTACAGCGCTGAAAATGCTGCCTCTTGCAGCGCGGCGCCGCGTCGCGACGCATCTCCGGCCGCGACGACAACAGCGCCATCAGCCGGTGAGACTGGCCGCGAGGAGTAGGCTCGCTAATATTCCTTCTCGCAGGAACATCGACCCGATGAACTCGAACGACGCGGCGCTGCAAGTGGCCCAGGCGGTGCGCGATGCGTGCCGCGAGGCGGTGGCCGAAGCGTGGGAGGACGCCGGCGTGCAGGGCCTGTGCGTGGAAGGGCGCTGCGAAGTGGCGGTCGGCGCGATCGAGCGGGTTCTGGCCGAGCGAGGCGCCGCGCCGGAAGCCGGCTGAGGCATCGCGGGCGAAAGCCGGGCGAGGCCGTGGCGCCCGCGCAGTGTCGAGGCCGAGGGGTCAGCCCTCGCCCTGCACCCGCCCGAGCATCAGGTATTCGATCAGCGCCTTCTGCGCGTGCAGCCGGTTCTCGGCCTCGTCCCAGACGACCGACTGCGGACCGTCGATCACCTGGGCGCTGACCTCCTCGCCGCGATGCGCGGGCAGGCAGTGCATGAACAGCGCGTCGGGTTTCGCCATGCGCATCATGTCGGCGTCGACGCACCAGTCGGCGAATGCGCGCCGGCGCTGCTCGTTCTCCTCCTCGAAGCCCATGCTCGTCCACACGTCGGTGGTGACGAGATCGGCGCCCGCGCAGGCCTGCATCGGGTCCTCGAACTGCTCGACGCGACCGCCGAAGCGGCCGGCGCGTTCGGGCTCGATCTCGTAGCCCGGGGGAGTGGAGACCCGCACCTCGAAATCGAGCAGCTCGGCCGCCTGCAGCCAGCTGTTGCAGACGTTGTTCGAGTCGCCGATCCACGCCACCTTGCGCCCGGCGATCGGTCCGCGGTGCTCGATGAAGGTGTAGATGTCGGCCAGGATCTGGCACGGGTGGTATTCGTTCGTCAGTCCGTTGATCACCGGCACGCGCGAATGCGCCGCGAAGCGCTCGACGGTGTCCTGCTCGAAGGTGCGGATCATCACGATGTCGCACATGCGCGAGATCACCTGCGCGGCGTCCTCGACCGGCTCGCCGCGGCCGAGCTGCGAGTCGCGCGTGTTCAGGTAGATCGCCGCGCCGCCGAGCTGCTGCATGCCGGCCTCGAAGGACAGCCTCGTGCGCGTGCTCGCCTTCTCGAAGATCATCACCATCGTGCGGTCGACGAGCGGATGGTACTTCTCGTAGCGCTTGAAGCGGTCCTTGATGATCCGCGTGCGGGCGAAGAGGTACTGGAACTCCTCGGCGCAGAGGTCGCGGAACTGCAGGAAGTGGCGGAGCGTCATCGGGCGGCCTTCAGGAGGAGCGCGAGACGGCCGGCTCGGTGTCGCGCAGGAACGCGCGGATCACCGGCGCGAGCCGCTCGACGAGCAGATCGGAGTGCTCGGCGCGATAGATGAGCGGGGGCAGCAGCCGGATCACGCGCTCGGCCGTCACGTTGAACACGATTCCCGCCGCGAGTCCCTTGCGGATGATCGCGCTGCACGGGCGGTCCAGCTCGATGCCCATCATCAGGCCCTGGCCGCGCACGTCGACGACGCCGTCGACGCCGTCGAGCGCCGCGCGCAGCCCCGAGAGGATGCGCTCGCCCTGCACGCGCGCGTTGTCGAGCAGTCCTTCCTCCTTCATCACCTGCAGCGTGACGAGGCCGGCGCGCATCGCCAGCGGATTGCCGCCGAAGGTCGTGCCGTGGTTGCCGGGCTGGAACACTTCGGCCGCCGCGCCGCGCGCGAGCACTGCGCCGATCGGCACGCCGGAGGCAAGGCCCTTGGCGAGCGGAACGACGTCGGCGCGCACGTCGGCCCAGTGATGCGCGAACCACTTGCCGGTGCGGCCGGTGCCGCACTGCACCTCGTCGACCATCAGCAGCCAGCCGCGCTCGTCGCACAGGCGGCGCGCGGCGCGCAGGTAGTCGATGCGCGCCGGCTGGATGCCGCCTTCGCCCTGGATCGCCTCGAAGAAGACGGCAACGATGTTCGGCCGCTCGGCGGCGACGCGCTCGAGGGCGGCTGCGTCGTTCAGCGGAACGCGCACGAAGCCCTCGACCAGCGGCTCGAATCCCTCGTGCACTTTCGGATTGCCGGTGGCCGACAGCGTGGCGAGCGAGCGGCCGTGGAACGCGCGCTCGCAGACGACGATCTCCGGACGATCGATGCCGCGCTGGTGCCCGTACTTGCGCGCGATCTTGATCGCCGCCTCGTTGGCCTCGAGGCCGGAGTTGCAGAAGAACGCGTTGGTCATCTCCGACAGCTCGACCAGGCGCGCGCCCAGCTCGGTCTGCAGCGGCACTTCGAAGACGTTCGAGCTGTGGATGATGCGGGCGACCTGCTCGCGCAGCGCCGCCACCAGCTTCGGGTGCGCATGGCCGAGCGTGTTCACCGCGATGCCCGCCAGCGCGTCGAGATGGCGCCGTCCTTCCGTGTCGTAGAGCCAGACGCCGTCGCCGTGCGTGAAGGCGACGGGCTGGCGGTTGTAGGTGTTCATCAGGGGCACGGTGGCGGCCATGGCGGTATCCGGCGTGGAGGCAGGCAGGAGGCGGGGAAGGTGTCGATTGTAGGAGATGGGGCGGGGCCCGCGCGGGCGACGGCGGCGAGGCTTGCGAAAGAGCTTCCGCGGACGCGCCTAAGTTGTCGATCCCATTGGCTTTTTCCACACAGAGTGTGTCGAAAACGACAGCCCGGGGGGTAGAATCTGCGCCCAACGGGTAGGCACATGCCCCGGGGAGGAAAGGTCGATGAGCATCGACGCGACGGCCGATCCGCGGCCGCAGTATCGCGTGGCCGTGTTCGGCCTCGCGAGCCGCCTGCACCACCTGCTCGAGGTCGTGCTGCGGCACGCGCGGCACAATCGCTATCGATACGCGCTGTCGACGACGCGCGGGCCCGGCGACTTCGACGTCGCTCTGGTGGACATGACCAGCGCCGGCGGCGTCGATGCGGCGCTCACGCTCGAGCAGATCTTCGACGAGCGCGCCGTGCTGCGCGTCGGACGCCGCTGCGATGCGGGACGGCCGCGCGACGACCTGCTGCAATCGAGCTTCGTCGGCCAGGTGCTTTATGCGTTGAACCGGGTGGTCGACGCCAGGCGCTCGCGCGAGCGCGCCGAGCGCGAGGCGGCGGCGATCGATGCCGGACGCATCGTTGCCGAGGACGGCGTTCGGCGCCGGCCGCGCGCGCTGATCGTCGACGACAGCCCGACGGTGCGCCGGCAGTTGTCGCTGGCGCTGAACCGCATCGGCCTGGACGGCGAGGCGGTGTCGAGCGCGGACGAGGCGCTCGACGTGCTGGCGATGCGCAGCTACGAGCTGATGCTCGCGGACGTGGTGATGCCCGGGCTGGACGGCTACCAGCTGACGCGTACCGTGCGCCGCGACCGCGGCCTTCGCGCGATGCCGGTGATCCTGCTCACGAGCCGATCGTCGCCTTTCGACCTGGCGCGCGGAGCGCTCGCCGGTTGCAACAGCTACCTGGTGAAACCCGTCTCGATGCAGACGCTGCACGAAACCGTGCAGCGCCAGTTGCGCCGCTACGCGAAGCGGCGGCGGATGGTGAAGGAACTGCGGTTCGCGGCGTAAGGGTGGGCTTCACCCTTCACCGCCTTCTCACTTCACCCGGTTGCGGTATTCCGCCGTGCGCGTGTCGATCTCGATGCGATCGCCGATTTCGACGAAGGCCGGCACCGGGATCTCGAAGCCGGTCGGCTTGATGCGCGCGGGCTTCATCACCTTGCCCGAGGTGTCGCCCTTGACGGCCGGCTCGGTGTATTCCACCTCGCGCACGACGCTGTTGGGCATCTCGACGGAGATCGCGCGGCCGTCGTAGAACGTGACTTCGCAGGGCATTCCGTCGTCGAGGTAGTTGAGCACCTCGCCCATGCTGTCGCGCTCGATCTCGTACTGGTTGTACTCGCTGTCCATGAACACGTACATGGGATCGGCGAAATACGAGTAGGTGACTTCCTTCTTGTCGAGGATCAGCACGTCGAACTTCTCGTCGGCCTTGTAGACCGACTCGGTGCCGGAGGCGTTCAACAGGTTCTTCAGCTTGAGCTTGACGACGGCGGCGTTGCGGCCGGACCGGTTCAGCTCGGCGCGCTGCACGACCATCGGATCCTTGCCGATCATGACGACGTTGCCGACGCGCAGTTCCTGGGCGAGTTTCATGAGGCTTCAGGGTGAAACGGTTGGGGTTCAGGGTAACCTGCAATTATAGCCTTTCGATGCAGAATTCGACGAATCGCGTGCACAGGTCGTCCTGCCGACCCAGCGTCGCGCTCCATCGGGCGAACCGGGGACGAAGCTCGTCGAGATGCGCGTCGAAGGCTGGCCAGGCGCGAGCCCAGTCCGCATGGCCCGACCAGGCGAGCATCGCTTCGTCGCAGGCGAGCATCGCTTCGTCGCAGGCGAGCATCG
>CALCZN010000126.1:0-16297 GCA_937903095.1 uncultured Burkholderiales bacterium | reverse complement strand
GGACGCTGCGCAGCACGCGCGCGATCGCCTCGCTGCCCGGGCCCGCAGGGTCGGCTCCCGGCGAACGGAAATGCGCTTCGTACAGGCGATACAGCGGCTGGACCGTGGGATCGAAGGCTCCGTCGCTCGCGCGCGCAAGGGCGAGCGACGCCGACAGCAGCTCGACCAGTTCGACGGGCGGATCGAGGAGTTGCGCCGTCTCGTTCAGGCGCGACAATGCGGAATCGGGACGGTACAGGCTGAAGATGCGCTCGAGCCGCTCGATCTCGTCGATGCACTGCCCGAGCACACGCAGCGCGTGCGCGCGATCCTCGTGCACGAGCGTCATCGACGCCACCGCGCCGAGCGCGGTACCCTTCCAGACGACGGGATCCGGCGCGCCGGCGGCGTCGGCCCGGCCGACGGGCAAGCCTGCGCAGGCAGCGGACGCGCCGACCACCGACAGGAAACGCCTGCGCGACACAGATAGCGGCGACAACCCTGGCCCGATCATGGAAAGCGGCGGCAGGGCAGTATACGCCCGCCCCGGAGAAGCCCCATGCGTAAATCGCTGTTGCGCCACGATCCACGACTCGAATCGGTGTCGCTCGAAACGCTGATCGGCGTCGCGACGGCGATCGAGCACGAGGCGATTCGCCGCTACGAGCAACTCGAACGGACGATGCGGCGTCGCGGCGAGATCGACACCGCCGACGCCTTCCGCAAGATGATCGAGCAGGAGCGCGAGCACGCCGCAACCGTCGCGCGCTGGGCCGCGCAACTCGAGGTCGCGGTTGCCGATGCCGACGAGTTCCGATCGGCGCTGCCTTCGGAGCTTGCGACGTCGTGGGATGAAATCGCCGGCAGCGCGCTGCTCACACCCTACCGGGCATTCGCGATCGCCGTGGAGAACGAACAGCGCGCGTTCTCGTTCTATGCGTATCTCGTGGCGCACGCCGCCGAACGCAGCGTCGCTGTCGAAGCCGAGCGGCTGGCCGCCGAGGAACTGGAACACGCGGCGCAGTTTCGCCGCTGGCGGCGCGCGGCATACCACCGCGAGCGACGCCGCCTCGCGGCAGCAGCCGCGCCGGCCGTGCCTGCCGCGCCGCCGGCGCGCGCTGCCTCGGCCGACGAGCTGCGCCGCTTCGTCGAGCAGCGTCTCGCGGCCATCGCGTCCGAATACCGTTCGCTCGCCGATCGCCTGCGTGCCGCCGGCGACGCCGAAAGCGCGCAACTTCTCGACGCGTTCCGCGCGGCGAATCGCGGTGTCGGGTCGGCGGACGCCGAACGGCAGCCCGGCGCGGGCGACGAGGTTCCGGCGGCCTCGGACGATCCGGTGCACCTGCTGGTTGCCGCACAGAAGCCGCTCGAGGCGCTCGCCGAGGAACTCGAGCGCATGCTGCCCGTCACCCAGGACGACGCCATCGTCGTCGTCGAACGCGCATCGACCAATGCGGCCGGCTGGATCGCCCGGCTGTCGGCGCAGGTCGAGCGTCGCAGCACGTCCCACGCCTGAAACGGTCGGCGGGCGCGCCGAATGCTGGGTCGAACGCTGGCGACAGGCAGCGGCGCGCGCCGCGTCGTTCCCGTGCCGCCGCGAATCGAGAGGAGAAGCGCTGTCATGCCCCACAAGAGCACCGCCCGCAGTTCGTCTGCCACCGGTTCCCCGCCCGCGTCGTCGGGCTCGTCGCCCTTCGTCCAGGACGTCGAAGCGCTGCGCCGCCGCGCGCGCGAGAACATGGAATGCGGAGCGATCACCCAGAGTTACGGCGCCGACCGCCAGGCGGTGGTCGAGGTGCTCAACGCGGCGCTGGCCACCGAGATCGTCTGCGTGCTGCGCTACAAGCGCCATTACTTCATGGCGCAGGGGATCGCATCGGAATCGGTCAAGACGGAGTTCCTCGAGCACGCGAACGAGGAACAGCAGCACGCCGACCAACTGTGCGAGCGCATCGTGCAACTGGGCGGCGAGCCCGATCTGAATCCGCAGACGCTGAGCGCGCGCAGCCACTCGCAATACGTCGAGGGCAGGAACCTGGTCGACATGATCCGCGAAGACCTGGTGGCCGAGCGGATCGCGATCGACAGCTATCGCGAAATCGTCCAGTGGCTCGCCGACCGGGACCCGACCTCGCGGCGGGTGATGGAGGAGATCCTGGCGAAAGAAGAGGAACACGCCGAGGACCTCGGTTCGATGCTGCAGGGAATGGGCACGTCGGAACCGTAGCGCGCTCCCGCACCGATTACCGGCTCGCCCGCCCTCGAAGGGCCTGCACCGCGTCGTCCACGTAGGTGAACACCACCGGCACGACGAGCAGGCTGAGGAAGGTGGACGTGATCAGCCCGCCGATGACGACGATCGCCATCGGCGAGCGGAAGCTCGGATCGACGCCCCATCCGATCGCGATCGGCGTCATGCCCGCACCCATCGCCACCGTCGTCATCACGATCGGACGCGCGCGCTTGTGGCAGGCGTCGAGCAGCGCGTCGAGCCGGGCCAGGCCGCGGTCGCGCCGCGCCATGATCGCGTACTCGACCAGCAGGATCGAGTTCTTCGTCGCGATTCCCATCAGCATGATCAGCCCGATCATCGACGGCATCGAGATCGACAGGCCGGCGATCCACAGCGCGAGGAAGGCACCGGGCACCGACAGCACGAGCGCGACGAGGATCGTGACGGGCTGCACGAAGTCGCGGAACAGCAGCACGAGCACGACGTAGATGCACAGCACACCGGTGAGCATCGCGATCGCGAAGCTGCGCCCGAGTTCGGCCATCGCCTCCGCGTCGCCCACTGTGCGCTGCAGGATTCCCGGCGGCAGCTCGTGCAGGCTGGGCAGCGCGAGCGCCTTCTTCTCGATGTCGCCGAGCGGCTGGCCGTTCAGCTCGATGCGGAAATTGATGTTGCGCAGGCGATCGTAGCGATCGATCTGCGCGGGGCCGCTGCCGATCGAGACGTCGGCGACGTTGTCAAGCGCGACCGGTCCGCGCGCGCCGGGCACCGCCAGGCGCGAGATCAGCGCGAGATCCTCGCGCGCAGCCGGATCGAGCCGCACGACGATCGGCACCTGGCGCTGCGAGAGGTTCAGCTTGGCCAGTCCCTGGTCGTAGTCGCCGGCGGTGGCGATGCGCAGCGTGTCGGCGATGGCCGCCGACGTCACGCCGAGATCGGCCGCTCGCTGGAAGTCGGGACGCACGATCACTTCCGGGCGCGCGAGACTCGAGGTCGAAACGACGTTGCCGATGCCGGGCAGCGTGCGCAGCTCGCGTTCGACCCGCGCCGCGTGGCGCGCGAGCGCGTCGCCGTCCTCGCTGGCCAGCACGAGCACGTACTTCTCGCTCGAGCCGCTCAGGCCCACCTCGATGCGCGCGCCGGGCACGGCGGTCAACGCGCGGCGCAACCCGTCCTCGATTTCCTGCTTGCTGGTGCCGCGGCGTTCCTCGCGCGGCGTGAGGTCGAGCGTCAGCGTCGCCTTGCGGACCTCGGCGACGCCCTGCGGGACGAACGGGTCGCCTCCGGCCGAACCGCCGCCCACCGCGGTGTAGACGCGCTCGACGTGCGCGTTGCGCCGCACCAGCGCGCGCGCCTGCTCGGCGGCGGCCAGCGTCTGCTCGAAAGTGCTGCCCGGGGGCAGCTCGATGTGCACCTGCGTCTGCGACAGGTCGTCGGGCGGCATGAAGCCGGTGGGCAGCAGCGGAACGAGCAGCAGCGCCCCGGCGAAGAACACGGCCGCGGCGATCGTCGTGACCGGGCGGTGCCGCAGGCTCCAGCGCGCGGCCTGCAGGTAGGCGCGCATGATGCGGCCGTCCTCGTGCGGAACGTCGGGCTTCAGCACGTAGGCCGCCATCATCGGCGTGAGCATGCGCGCGACGACGAGCGAGGCGAACACCGCGAGCGAGGCGGTCCAGCCGAACTGCACGAAGAAGCGTCCGGCCACGCCGCTCATGAACGCCGTCGGCAGGAACACCGCGATCAGCGTGAAGGTGGTCGCGATCACCGCGAGCCCGATCTCGTCGGCCGCCTCCATCGCCGCCCGATACGGCGTCTTGCCGCTGCGCAGGTGGCGCATGATGTTCTCGATCTCGACGATCGCGTCGTCGACGAGGATGCCGACGACGAGCGACAGCGACAGCAGCGTGACGACGTTGATCGAGAAGCCGAACAGGTACATGCCGGCGAAGGCCGGGACGATCGACAGCGGAAGCGCCGTGGCCGCGACGAAGGTCGCGCGCCAGTCGCGCAGGAAGAACCAGACGACGATCACCGCCAGCGCGGCGCCCTCGTAGAGCAGGCGCAGCGAGCCCTCGTAGTTGTCCTCGACCGGCGCGACGAAGTTCACCGCTTCGGCCACGCGCAGGTCCGGGCGCTCGGACTGCAGCGCGGCGAGCCGCGCGCGCACGCCTTCGGCGACCTCGACCTCTCCGGCGCCGCGGCTGCGCGTGACCTCGAAGCCGACGACGGGCGCGCCGTCGAGCAGCGCCGTGGAGCGGCGTTCGGCCACGGTGTCGCGCACGCTGCCGACGTCGGCGAGCCGGATGCTGCGCCCGTCGGACAGCGGGATCGACATGCGCGCGAGTTCGTCGGCGGAGGCGACGGTGGCGATCGTCCGTACCGACTGCTCGGCGCTGCCGATGTCGGTGCGCCCGCCCGGAGCGTCCTGCTGGATGCGCCGCAACTGCCGCGAAACGTCGGCCGCTGTCGCCCCGAGCGCCAGCATCCGGTGCGGATCGAGGTCGATCGCGATCTCGCGCGTCACGCCGCCCACGCGCGCCACGGCACCCACGCCGGGCACCGCGAGCAGCGCCTTGCTCACCGTGTTGTCGACGAACCAGGACAGCGCCTCGTCGTCCATCCGCGCGGAGGCGATCGTGTAGGTGAGGATCGGCAGCCCGGCGAGATCCATCCGCGTGATCACCGGATCGCGCAGGTCGCCGGGCAGGTCGGCGCGCACGCGCGCGACCGCCGCACGCACGTCGTCCACCGCCTCCTGCACCGGCTTCTCGAGGTGGAACTCGACGGTGATCGTCGCGGCCCCGTCCTGCAGCCGCGTGTAGATGTGCTTGACGCCCTGCACCGTCGCGACGGAATTCTCGATCTTGCGAGCGACCTCGGTCTCGAGCTGCGCCGGGCCGGCGCCGGGCAGCAGCGCGCTCACCGTCACCGTGGGCAGGTCGATGTCCGGGAAGTTCTGCACCTTCATCGCGTGGAACGACAGCAGCCCCGCGAAGGTGAGCAGCACGAAGAGCAGCACCGACGGCGTGGGATTGCGGATCGACCACGCCGAGACGTTCCAGTTCATGACGGTGCGCGATCGACGATGCGAACGAGGTCGCCGTCGACGAGGAAGCCGACGCCCGAGTCGACGACGCGCGCATCGGCGCCAGGACCCTCGAGGCCGTCGACGATCTCCACCCGATCGCCGATGCGGCGGCCGACCGAGACCTTGCGCTGCTCGACCTTGTCGCCGGGGCCCACGCGGAACACGTAGGCGAAGCCGTCGCGCAGCGCGAGCGCCGACTGCGGAATCGTGCGCGCCGGCGATTCGCCGAGCGCGATCGTTCCGCGCGCGAACATTCCGGCGCGCGCCGAGCCGGGCTGCGGCAGGTCTACGTAGACGAGGCCCATGCGCGTCTGCGGATCGACGGTGGGCGCGACGACGCGCACGCGCCCTTCGATCGTCGTGCCGTCCGCGCTGGTTAGCGCCGCTCGAAGACCGGGCTTCACGCGGGGCAGCTCCGCGCCGGGGACTTCCGCGCGCCACTCGAGGCGTGCGCCGCGGATGAGCCGGAAAAGCTCCGCGCCCGGCTGCACGATCGCTCCTATCGTCGCGTTGCGCGCCGAGACGATGCCGTCGTCCGGCGCAACGATGCGCGTGTTCGACAGGCGCAGCTCCTGCGCCTGCAGGCGCGCGCGCTGCGCTTCGACGCGGGCGCGCGCGGTCTGCGCGGCGGTGCGGTACTGCTCGATCTGCTGCGCGCTGATCGCGCCGCTCCGGTCGAGCCGTTGCGCGCGCTCGGCGTTGGCGTTCGCATCGGCGAGCGTAGCCTCGGCTTCGGCGAGCGCCGCGCGGATCTGCGCGCGCTCGGCCTGCACGGTGTCGGCCGACAGGCGCGCGAGCAGCTGGCCGCGTCGCACGCGATCGCCGACGTTGACCAGGACCTCGGCGAGTTGCAAGCCGCTCACCTCGCTGCCGACGACGATCTCCTGCCAGGCGGCGACGCTGCCGTTGGCAGCCACCGTCACCGGCCACGACTCCTCGCGCGGCGCCGCCGTCGTGACGGTGAGCGCGGGACGCGCGGCGCCGGACGCGCTCGACGCACTGCCCGCCGTCGGCGACGCGACCCGCGCGACGCCGCTCGCCGCTGCGTCGTCGCGCCCGCGCGCGGCGTCCGCTGCGTCGTCGCGCCCGCGCGCGGCCTCGGTCGCGCGATCGTCGCCCGGCGAGGAAGTCCAGGCCAGCACACCGGCGAGGACGGCGATCGCGACGGCGATGCCGCCGAGGATCGTCTTCGTTTTGTTCGTCATTCGCTCGTTCTTCTTACTGCGTCACCGTCCAGCCGCCGCCTACCGCCTTGTATAGCGCGAGCCAGGCCGAGACGCGCTCGCGCCGCGTCTGCACGAGCGCGACGTCGGCGTTCTGCGCATTGCGTCTCGCCTGCTCGAGATCGAGCAGGCTGCCGGCGCCGACCTCCCATTGCGCGCTCGCCGCGTCGAGGAACGAACGGTAGCCGTCGACGGCGCGGCGCGCATCGTCGAGCCTGTGATCGGCGGCGTCCAGTCGCACGAGCGCCTGCTCGACTTCGCGCACGGCACCCAGGGCGCGGGCGCGCCAGTCGGCCTCGGCGATCGCGAGCCTCGCTCGCGCGGCGTCGACGCTCGCCTCGCGTCGTCCGGCATCGAACAACGACGCGGCGAGCGAAGGCGCGAAGGACCAGGTCGAGCCGGTCAGCGTCTGCCCGGCGAAATGCAGCGCCGACCGGCCGATCGACCCGGTGAGCGCCAGCCGCGGGAAGCGGTCGGCCTGCGCCGCCCCTACCTCGGCGGCGGCGGCGAGCGCCGCGCGCTCGGCCGCGGCGAGGTCGGGGCGCTGCGAGAGCACCCGCGCCGGCACGGCATCGACGGCGAAGGCGCGCGGCTCGGGCAACTGCGCGCGCCGCGCTGCAAGCGACGCGCGCAACGGCGCTGCCGGCTGCGCGGTCAGCATCGCGAGCTGGCCGAGCGCAACCTCGCAATCGGCACGTTGCGCGGTCGCGCGCGAGCGCGCCTCGGCGGCGCTCGCGCGGGCGAGCGCGAGATCGGCGGGCGCGGCGAAACCCGCGTCGGTCTTGCGCTCGGTGAGCGATTCGGTGGTCGCCAGCGACCGCGCCTGCGCGTCGAACAGGTCGACGAGCGCTTCACACATGCGAAGCCCCACGTACGCGTCGGCCACTTCGGCGGCAAGGCTCACGCGCGCGTCGTGCCATTGCCAGCGGCTGCCCTCGACGCGTGCGAGCGCGGCCGCCTCGCGGTTGCGCGCCGCGCCGAACAGGTCCAGCTCCCAGCTCGCGTCGAGCGTCGCACTGCTCATCGTCGTGGCCGCGGGAAGCCCCGCGCCGATCATCAGCGTGTTGCCACGCGTCGTTCTCGCGTTCGCCTGGAGGGTCGGCGCGAGCGCCGCGCCCGCTACGCGCACGTTCGCGCGCGCTTCGACGATGCGCTGCCCCGCCTGCGCGAGCGTCGGGTTCTCGCGCTGCGCGAGATCGATCAGCTGCGCGAGCGACGGATCGTCGAAGCGCGACCACCAGTCGGCCAGCGCCTGGGCGCTGCCTTCGTGCGGCAGCGGCGCCGACCACTCGGCAGCGGGGAGTTCGGGCGCACGCGCCGGCGGGGGCATGACGGCGCAACCGGCGAGAACGATTGCCGCGCAGGCGAGCAGCGGTGCGGCGAGCGCCGACCTGCGGGGCGTTCGCACCGGCTGCGGCCCCGGCGCCACGGGCCGGAAAGTCGCGTGGATCATCGAATGCGCAGGCGGAGTGGAACCGAGCAGTTTATCCGGTCTTCGGTCGCGGACACGAGGCGGCGCCTGCGCTGCCAAAAGCAGCAACTCCGCTCGCGAAACGCATTGCTCGCGCAAGAATGCCGCGTTTCGCAGCGCGGTCCGGCTGCCGTGGAGCAGGCAGCCGGCCCCACGGCAGACCGGCCGAGTCGGGATACACTCGCCGACCAGGCTCGCAACGGGAGGAAACGATGGTGGCTCGATGGAAGACCGGCGCGCTCGCGGCCGCGCTTGCGCTGTGCGCGAACACCGGTGCATGGGCGCAGCAGGTCACGCTGCGCGGCGTCAATGCGTTCCAGGAAGGAACGGCTTTCGCGAAGCCCTTCGAGGACTTCATCCAGAAAGTGAACGCCGACGGCAAGGGCGTGATCCAGATCCAGTACATCGGCGGCCCGAAGGCAATGCCGCCGTTCGAGGTCGGCAACGCGGTGAAGTCGGGCGTCGTCGATCTCGGCAACGCGACGAGCGCGTTCTACACCAACCTGATGCCCGAGGCCGAGGCACTGAAGCTCGCCACGCAGCCGATCCAGCAGCAGCGCAGGAACGGCGCATGGGAGTACCTGAACAAGCTGCACAACGAGAAGATGAACGCCTGGTACCTCGCCCGCACCGGCGACGGCGTGCCGTTCCATCTGTACGTGAACAAGCCGATCGAGAAGGCCGACCTCCACGGCCTGACGATCCGGGTCACGCCGATCTACCGCGCGTTCTTCGCGGCGCTCGGCGCGAATCTCGTGCAGACGGCGCCCGGCGAGGTCTACACGGCGCTCGAGCGCGGCGTCGTCGATGGCTACGGCTGGCCGATCCAGGGCATCTTCGATCTCGGCTGGCAGGAGAAGACGAAATACCGCGTCGATCCCGGCTTCTACCAGGTCGACGTCAACATCCTGGTCAACCTCGACCGCTGGAAGAAGCTCACCGACGCACAGCGCGACGTGCTGACGAAGGCCGCGCAGTGGGTCGAGGAACGCAACGCGCTGAACGCCGACATCAACGCGGCCGAGCGCAAGCGCCAGGCCGAAGCCGGTATCCGGACGATCACGTTGAAGGGCGCCGAACTGGAGAAGTGGAACACCGCCGCGCAGGAAGCGGGCTGGGCCTACGTGAAGGAGATCGCGCCGCAGCACGCCGCCGAACTGCGCAAGCTGCTCGCGCCCTGACACAGGCCTGTCGATCCCGCAAAGCACCGGCGCCGCTCCCCGACGCAGCGCACGAGCACTTCGTGCCGGGCGCCGCGTGAGCCGGTGCCGCCCGGCGCCCTCGCCTCCCACGATGATCGCCACCCTGTACCGACGCCTGCTCGACCTCTGCGGCCTGGCCGCAGGCGCCGGCTTCGCGCTGATCGCGCTCGCCACCGCATACGACGTCTTCGTGCGCAACGTCTTCGGCGAGAGCGTGCGCGGCCTCGTCGACGTCGTCGAGTACGCGCTCTTCGTCACCACCTTCGTAGCCGCCCCGTGGGTGCTGCGCAAGGGCGGACACGTCCAGGTGGACTTCGCCGTGGGTGCGTTGCCCGCGCGCGCGCGCCGAAGCGTGGGTCGCGCGGCCGATGCGACCGGACTGGCGATCTCGCTGGTGCTGCTGATCTATTCGACGCGGGTGACGATCGCCGCATGGCAGCAGGGCAGCATGGTGCTCAAGGCGGTCGTCTTCCCCGAGTGGTGGATCTTCGCCGTGATGCCCTTCGCGTCGGTGCTGCTGGCGATCGAGTTCGCGATCCGGCTCGGCCAGCGCGAAACGGCCCACCAGACGCTGGATCTCTGAGCACGGCGAGGAAACGACGATGCCCTGGCAGGAAGCGCTGTTCTTGCTTCTCGGCGTGCTGGTCGGGCTGCTGCTGCTCGGCCTGCCGGTCGCCTTCGCGTTCTTCGCGGTGAACATCGTCGGCGCGCTCGTCTTCCTCGGCGGCGACGCGGGACTGATGCAGATGGTGCGCAATTCGGTCACCGCGCTCACCAACTACTCGCTCGCGCCGATCCCGCTGTTCATCCTGATGGGCGAACTGTTGCTGCACACCGGCGTGGCCTTCCGCGCGATCAACGCGATCGAGCAGCTGATCTCGCGCGTGCCCGGGCGCCTGCCGATCGTCAGCGTCGTCGGCGGAACGGTCTTCGCCGCCTTGTCCGGCTCGTCGATGGCGAACACGGCGATGCTGGGCAGCGCGCTGCTGCCCGACATGCTTCGCCGCGGCTACGACCCGCGCATCGCGATGGGGCCGATCATGGCCACCGGCGGCATCGCGATGCTGATCCCGCCGTCGGCGCTCGCCGTGCTGCTCGGCAGCCTCGCCGGCATGTCGATCTCGAAGCTGCTGATCGCCGGCGTGCTGCCGGCGCTGCTGATGGCGGTGCTCTTCATCGGCTACATCGTCTTCGTCTGCGTGCGCGACCCGTCGCGCGCGCCGCGCGAGGACGCGTCGGACGCCAGCGGCTGGGCGCGCTACCGCCCGTTCGTCGTCGACGTCGTTCCGCTGTCGCTGATCTTCCTCGCCGTCGTCGGCAGTCTCGTCGCCGGCATCGCCACGCCCACCGAATCGGCTGCGCTCGGCTGCGTCGCGTCGGCGATCGCCGCGCTCGGCTACCGCGCGCTCGACGCGCGCAACCTGCAGATCTCGCTGGTGGAGACGGCGAAGATCAGCGTGATGATCCTGTTCATCATCGTCGCGTCCATCACCTTCGCGCAGATCCTCGCGTTCTCGGGCGCCACCAACGGCCTGGTCGCACTGGTCTCCGAGTCGGGCCTGTCGCCATTCATGATCGTCGTGGCGATGGTCGCGGTGCTGCTCTTCCTCGGCTGCTTCGTCGACCAGGTGAGCATGCTGATGATCACCGTGCCCTTCTTCGTGCCACTGGCGAAGGCGGTCGACATCGACCTACTGTGGCTCGGCGTGCTGTATCTGCTGACGATGGAGATCAGCTTCCTCACGCCGCCCTTCGGGTTGCTGCTGTTCGTGATGAAGGGCGTGGCGCCGCCGCACATCACGCTGGGCGACGTCTACCGTGCGGCGATGCCGTTCCTGCTGCTGGAGTTGTTCGTGCTGGCGCTGCTGATGGCATGGCCGGGAATGGGGACCTGGCTGCCGAACGTGCTGGTGCCGTAGGAGGGCAGCGAAGCCCTGCCCCGTCATCGAGTACGAAGCGGCAAGGCCTCGACGTCGAGCGCGGCGCCCGGCGACAGTATCGCGACCCCGAGGAACGGATGGAGCGAGAGCAGATCGAGATCGCCCGTCACGATGAAATCCGCGTCGCCATTCATGGCCACTTCGAGGAACTTGTCGTCCTTCGGATCGCGGCAGGCCTCGATGCGGCGCAGGCAGACGACTCGCTCGCACAGCGCCGCCGTGCGACGGACGAACTCTTTTCGATCGCCGATCGAAACGTAGGCATCGACTTTCGGCCTCGAGAGAACGTCGGCGAGTTCGTAGAGCGTTGCGTCGGAGATCAATGGACGCGCCTGCGACAAAACGCGGTCGAACGCGCGCGCCGCCACACTGTGCGGCAACAGGAGTCGACTGATCAGTACGTTGGTGTCGATGACGCAGCGACGCTGAACCATCGCGATGTCACGACGAGCCCAGGACTTTCTGCAACTTGGCCTCGTCCAATCCCCGGGCTACCGCCTGCTCGCCCACGCGGTCACAGAATCTCTGGAACTCCGCGAGATTCAACGTCGTGAGGCGCTTGTACTCGTCCATCGACAGGACAACGGCAACATCGCGCTTTTGTCGCCGAATCACGATCGGCTCACGCAGTGCGGCGTCGAGAACTGCAGCGAAAGCCTGCTTTGCCTCAGTGGCGGAAACGGTCTTCATTTGTCCATTTTAGACGTTTCGCACAGCAAGGGCTACCACGCCAGAATCTCTTCCAGCCCCGACACCATGCGGTCCGGCGGCAGCGCTTCGAACTCCGACTCCGCGCATTCGCCGTTGCGAACGATCGCCACCGGCATCCCCGCCGCCCGGGCCGCCAGCACGTCTGCGCGACTGTCGCCGACGAAGAGCGCCTCATGCGGCGCCAGCTTCCATTCGGTCAGCACGCGCCGGATGCCCTGGGCGCGCGGCTTCATGAAGTCCACGTCGTCTCGGCTCACGACCGGCGCGAGCCGACGATCGAAACCGAAGCGCGCGAGCGCATCGGCGAGCGCTGCGCGCCCGATGTTCGAGACCATTCCCGTGCGCAGTCCGCATCCGGAGAGTTCGCGCAGCAGTTCCGCGGCACCGGGACGGGGTGTCCAGCGCGTGAGCGCATCGGCGTCCCAACGGTCGTAGATCGGGCCGAGATCGCGGCGCAGTTCCGCCAGCCGCCCCTGCGGCGCCGCCGCCTCGACCGCCGCATTCCACAGTTCCGCGTAATTACCCGTCGTGCCGTAGCCGAGCGAAGCGAAGGCCTCGCGCAACTGCGCCTCGGCCTCGGCGAGCCGCCACTGGAAATCGACCAGCGTGCCTTCGAAGTCGAAGATCAGCGCGGCGATGCGACTTCCCATGTTCGGCCTCTCGCTCGTCGAGCGCGACTGCGCGCCTGCGGCAACCGATCCGCCGCGGACGACAACCGACCCGCCTTGACACCGCCCCTACGCCACCGCCGCCCGCGTCATCCCCGCCTGCGCCTCGCTCGCCGCCACCCGCTGCATCAACCGCTCCCACCCGGCGTCGACGTCGGCCTGCAGCGTGTCGATCTCGGGCTGCTTCAGGTGCCGATAGCGCCGCTGCGGCGCCAGGTATTCGGCCACCCTGCGCGTACGCCGCGCGTGGTTCAGCGTGTAGCGGTGCCCGTCCTCGACCTCGTAGAGCGGAAACACGCCGCTCTCGACGGCCAGGCGCGCCACGCCGAGGCCGCCGTCGTCGGTGAGCCCCCAGCCGTCGATGCACGGGATCAGCAGCGTGAGCAACCGGGTGCCGCGGATCGTCTTCGCCTTCTGCACCTTGCGAACGAGATCGGGCAGGAAGCCGGCGGTGGCAGTGGCCGCGTACGGGATCTCGTGCGCCGCCATGATCTCGGTGAGGTTCTTCTTGCGCGAGAGCTTGCCGGCCGGCGTCGATCCGGTCGACGCGAAGCGCGGCGTCGACGACGACTTCTGCGCGCCGGTGTTCATGTAGCCCTCGTTGTCGAGGCACACGTAGAGGAAGTTCTCGTTGCGCTCGACCGCCGACGACAGGCACTGGAAGCCGATGTCGTAGGTGCCGCCGTCGCCGGCGAAGACGACGACCTGCGTGTCGCGCTTGCCCTGCGCATCGAGCGCGCGGCGGATGCCCGAGGCGGCCGCGGCGCTCGATTCGAGCGTCGGCTGGTACACCGGAATGCGCAGCGACGAGAACGGCTGCGGCCCGGCGATGATCGCCATGCACGACGGCGGCACGACCGCGACGGTGTCGGGCCCGAGCGTGGCGAGTACGTGACGCACCGACAGCGCCTCGATGCAACCCGGACATGCCGCGTGCCCCGAACAGAACATCGCCTCTTCGACGACTTCGAGTTTTCTCATCGTTTCCTCCACTCGCAATCGCGCTTTCAGCTGACCCAGACCGACTCGGGTCCGCTGTCGTACGAAGCCGCGTTGCGCACGAACTCGCGGATCCGCTCGGGCGGCACGTTCACGCCGCCGACGCCGGCGAGCAGCCCGCGGATCGTCGGTGCGTCCGCCATGCCGTACAGCGCCGAGCGCAATTCCTGGTGCAGCACGCCGCCGCAGCCCGGCGAGTAGTTGCGATCGAGCACGATCACCTCGGCGACGCCCGCGAGCGCCGCACGCAGCGCCGCGACGGGGAACGGCCGGAACAGCCGCACCTTGACGAGCCCCACCGCGATGCCCTCGTCGCGCATCGCATCGACTGCGTCGCGCGCGGTGCCGCACATGCTGCCCATCGTCACCAGCACCGTGTGTGCACCGTCGCAGCGGTAGCGCTCGACGATGCCCCAGCTGCGTCCGGTGAGCCGCGCCCAGTCGCGGTCTACCTCGACAGCGAGCTGCGGAACCTTCGCCATCGCCTCCGCCAGCTCGCGCCGGTGCCTGGCGAACATCTCCTGCGTGACGACATTGCCCCATGACTCGACCTTCGCCGGATCGATGCGATGAGGCGGCGCGTACTCGGGCAGGAACTCGTCGACCAGCTCCTGCGCCGGTACCCGCACCGGCTCCAGCGCATGCGAGACGTAGAACGCGTCGTGGCTCACCAGTGCCGGAACGAGCACGGACTCGGCGATGCGGAAGGCCTGGATCACGCTGTCGAGCGACTCCTGCGCGCTCTCGCTGTAGAACTGGATCCACCCGGTGTCGCGCTGCGCGAGGCTGTCGGTCTGGTCGGGCCAGAACGCCCAGGGCGACGCCACCGTGCGGTTCACGTTGGCCACGACGATCGGCGCGCGCGCGCCGCTGGCGTACTGCAGCACCTCGTGCATCAGCAGCAGGCCCTGCGAGGCGGTGGCCGTGAACACGCGCACGCCGGCGAGCGAAGCCGGGATGCAGGCCGCCATCACCGAATGCTCGGACTCGGGCGTGATGAGCTCCGCGTCGAACTCGCCGGCCGCCTGGAACTCGGTGAGCTTCTCGAGGATCGGCGTCTGCGGCGTGATCGGATAGCCGGGCGCGAACTTCGGGCGCGCGAGCTTCGCCGCCCACGCGACAGCGTGGTTGCCGGTGAGCAGCATCGTCTGCTCGCGCGTCGTCCCGCCGGGGGCCTGCGGCGCGGCCTTCCCGCTGCGCTCGGGCTGCGTTCGCATCGCGACGTCGTTCATTTCACCTCCTCGATCATTTCCATCGAGCCGGTCGGGCATTCGCGCACGCAGATGCCGCAGCCCTTGCAGTAGTCGCCGTCGACTTCGTAACCGCCGCCGGGCAGGCGTCGGATCGCGAGATCGGGGCAGTACTGGAAGCAGTTGTCGCAGGAGATGCAGGTGCCGCACGAGAAGCAGCGAGCAGCCTCTGCCAGCGCGTGCTCGACGTCCAGGCCGAGCTGCACTTCCGCGTCGCCGATGCGATCGGCGGCAGGCAGCCTCGCTTCGGGTGCGCGCGCCGCCTGCGGGTAGTAGAAGGTGGCGATCGAATCGAGCGGAACGAGCCGCTGCACATCGAAGCCGTATCCGGACAGGCGTTCGCCGGCCAGCGCGGGAACGCCGCGCGCGACGCGCGCCGTGCTGTCGTTGCCGCCGCCGTTGCCGTTGCCGCCGCCGTTGCCGGTGGCGCGGACGCTCCCATCCGCCGCGTCCGACCCGTCGCCGTCGAAGGGCCGCTGCCCTTTCTCGCACAGCGCGCGATCGATCGCGATCGCCGCGCGCTTGCCCATGCCGATCGCCTCGGTGACGAAACGCGCCATGCTGGCGACGTCGCCGCCCGCGTACACGTCCGGCGCATCGGTGGCCTGCGCCGCATCGACGCGCAACAGCGCGCCCTCGGCGGGCACCGCCTGCGCGAAAGGCGACAGATCGGGATCCTGCCCGATCGAAGGCACGATCGCGTCCGCTTCGAGGCGGAACTCGCTGCCGGCGATCGGCTCGACGCGAAAGCGCCCGCGCTCGGCCCCGGCGACGAAATTCACGCGCACGCACTCGAGCGTGACGCCGCGGCCTTGCGCATCGGCGACGTCGCGCACCAGCGACGCTCCGTCGACGAGTTGCACGCCTTCCTCGAGCGCCTCCTCGACCTCGGCGCGCTGCGCCGGCATCTGCGCGCGCGATTCGAGCGCGAGCATCGTGACTTCATGCCCCGCGCGTCGCGCGCTGCGCGCGACGTCGATCGCCGCGCTGCCGCCGCCGATGATGACGATGCGCCCGCCGAGCCGGGGCGCCTGCCCGACGTTCGCCTGCGCGAGCCAGCCGGCGCCGTCGACGACCCACGGCTGCGCGTAGTCGAGTTGCGGCAGCCGCTTCGGACGCCGCGCCCCGACCGCGACGTAGACCGCGTCGAACTGCTCGCGCAGTTGCGCGAAGTCGTGCGCCGAATCGATCGCCACCCCGCATCGCACGTCGACGCCGAGCGCGACGATGCGATCGATCTCGCCGTCGAGCACGTCGCGCGGCAGCCGATACGCGGGAATGCCGTCGCGCATCAGGCCGCCGAGCCGTGGCTGCGCCTCGAAGATCGTCACCGCATAACCGCGGCGACGCAGGTGGTACGCGGCTGACAGCCCCGAGGGCCCGCCGCCGACGATGGCGATGCGTTCGCTGCGCTCGACCGTGGGCATCGGATACGACCACCGTTGCGCCAGCCCCGTATCGCCGACCTGCCGCTCGAGCTTGCAGATCGAGATCGCCTCGTCGTAGCCCTGCCGGTTGCACGCGGTTTCGCAG
>CALCZN010000125.1:0-16292 GCA_937903095.1 uncultured Burkholderiales bacterium | reverse complement strand
CGGCCAGGTAGCTGGCCTCGGCCGCGCGCAGGAAGCCGAAGCCGTCGGGCAGGATTTCCAGCACGCCGTCGGCGGCCACGCCCTCGCCATGGCGGGTCAGCACCTTGAGCAGGGCGAAGATCACGTCCTGCTTGCGGGCGCGGGCCACGCCGTCGGTGATCTGCAGCTGCTCGGCGATCTCCAGCAGCTTGTGCGCCGGCATCTTCTTCAGATCGCTCAGCGAATAGACCGGGAAACCCTCCGGCACCGACGGGTGCGGGCGCGGCACGAAGGTCTCGTTGCCGTTGTCGCCGGGCAGGCCGTCGTCGCGGAAGCGGTCGCGGTTGCGCTCGCGGCGGTTGCGGAAGCGGTCGCGGCGATTGCCCTGACCCTGGCCCTGGCCCTGGCCCTGCTGATTCTGCGGGTTCTGCTGGCCATGGCGCTGGGCGTTGTTGTTGCCGTCGCGCGGCTCGCCGCCTTCCTGGCCGCCGTGCGGGTTGCCGGCCGGCGCGGACGCCTGGCCTTCGTTGCCCGGGGCCGGAGCGGCCGGGGCGGGGGAAGCGTCGCCGGCCGGCAGCGGCAGGGCGGACTGGGCCGGGGCGGAAGCGGGGCTGCTGCTGTCGGCGGCCTCGGCGGCCTTGGCGACACGCGGCTTGCGCACGCGCTTCTCGACGGGCGCGTCGGCGCTCCCGGTTTCGGAAGGAGTGTTCTCGGACAAGTGCTTGATTCCTCTCGCTGACGTGCGAGCGCCTGACAGGGCGGCGAACTGGTTGGGAATGATCCGGACGAGAACCCGGCCGGAGGGTGCGGCAGGCCAAAGCTGCCGGATGCGGCGACACTAACACCGCCGCGCACGGCGGTGCAAGGTGGCGGGAAACGCCCGTTGGGCCGCGGTAAGGCTGGCCCGGAGCCGGCGGCCATGGCCGCCGGCGGGAGGGATCAGGCCAGCGCCTTGTCGATCATCTGGCTCAGCTGGCCCTTGCCGACGGCGCCGATCTGGGTGGCCTGGATCTGGCCATCCTTGAACAGCAGCAGCATCGGGATCGAGCGCACGTGGTACTTGACCGCGGTGGCGCGGTTGTCGTCGACGTTGAGCTTGGCGATCTTCAGCTTGCCGTCATAGGCGTCGGCCAGTTCGTCCAGCACCGGCGAGATCATCTTGCAGGGGCCGCACCATTCGGCCCAGAAGTCCACCAGCACCGGGGTGTCGGACTGCAGCACGGCGGCGTCGAAATCGGCATCGCCGACGTGTAGAACCTTATCGCTCACTTGAGGAGTCTCCTGGGGCAATGCGACGGCCCATGCCGGGTTGGCTGTCGCATTGCGCTAAACTGGGGCATTGCGCGGACCTAAAGGCTTGGCCTTGCGTCGCGCGACCCGGCGCAGGGGCCGCAGTGTGCGACGGTGCCCGATACGATGCAAGCCGCCCGGCCAACCTGGCCGGCTGGCACTACCAAGACCAAATAATGAGCGACAAACCGCTGACTGATGTGACTTTTTCCTCCTTCGAGCTGCACCCGGCGCTGTTGGCCGGGTTGGAAGGAGCCGGATTCACCCGCTGTACCCCGATCCAGGCATTGACCCTGCCGGTGGCCCTGCCTGGCGGCGACGTCGCCGGCCAGGCGCAGACCGGCACCGGCAAGACGCTGGCGTTCCTGGTGGCGGTCATCAACCGGCTGCTGATCCGGCCGGCGCTGGCCGACCGCAAGCCGGAGGACCCGCGCGCGCTGATCCTGGCGCCGACCCGCGAGCTGGCCATCCAGATCCACAAGGACGCGATGAAGTTCGCGTCCGACTCGGGCCTGCGTTTCGCCCTGGTCTACGGTGGCGTCGACTACGACAAGCAGCGCGAGCTGCTGCAGAAGGGCGTGGACGTGATCATCGCCACCCCGGGCCGCCTGATCGACTACGTCAAGCAGCACAAAGTGGTCTCGCTGCATGCCTGCGAGATCTGCGTGCTGGACGAAGCCGACCGCATGTTCGACCTGGGCTTCATCAAGGACATCCGCTTCCTGCTGCGGCGCATGCCCGAACGCACCACCCGCCAGACCCTGCTGTTCTCGGCCACCCTCAGCCATCGCGTGCTGGAGCTGGCCTACGAGCACATGAACGAGCCGCAGAAGCTGGTGGTGGAGACCGAGACCGTCACCGCCGAACGCGTGCGCCAGCGCATCTACTTCCCGGCCGACGAGGAGAAGCTGCCGCTGCTGCTGGGTCTGCTCTCGCGCAGCGAAGGCGCCCGCACCATGGTGTTCGTCAACACCAAGATGTTCGTCGAGCGCGTGGCGCGTTCGCTGGAGAAGGCCGGCTACCGCGTCGGCGTGCTGTCCGGCGACGTACCGCAGAAGAAGCGCGAGAGCCTGCTCAACCGCTTCCAGAAGGGCCAGCTGGAAATCCTCGTGGCCACCGACGTGGCCGCGCGCGGCCTGCACATCGACGGGGTCAAGTACGTCTACAACTACGACCTGCCGTTCGACGCCGAGGATTACGTGCACCGCATCGGCCGCACCGCGCGGCTGGGCGAGGAAGGCGACGCGATCAGCTTCGCCTGCGAACGCTACGCGATGGGCCTGCCGGACATCGAGGCCTATATCCAGCAGAAGATCCCGGTCGAGCCGGTCACCACCGAGCTGATGACCGCGCTGCCGCGTCCGGAACGCGCGGCGCCGGCCGAAGGCGAGGCCGACGAGAACGAGAGCGTCGGTGCGATCTTCCGCGAGGCGCGCGAAGCGCGTGCCGCGGAGGAAGAGCGCCGCGGTGGCGGCCGCAGCGGGGGGCGCTCCGGCGCTGGCCGTGGTGAACGCCGCGACGGCGAGCGCAAGCCGCGTGGCCCGCGCAAGCCGCGTGTCGAGGGCGAGCAGGTGGCTGCCGCCGCCGAACCGGCCGCGGCCCCGCGCCCGCCGCGTCCGCCGCGCGCCGAAGGCGCACCGGAGGCCGCGGTGGAAGGCGAGCGCGCGCCGCGCAAGCGCCGCCGTCGTCGCCATGGGCGTCCGGTCGAGGGCGCTGAAGCCGCCGTCGCCGCACCCGCGGTTGCATCCGGCAACGGGCCGGTGCAGGTGCCGGCCACGCCGATGCGCGCGTCCGGCAATGACAGCGATTCGTTCCTGACCCGCCTGGGCCGCAAGATCCGGCGGATGCTGTCGGGCGATTGATCGATGCGCCGGCCCATGGCCGGCGCTGTCGTCGGCCCGGGTCGTTCGCGGCCCCGGCATCGCGATGCACGCCGCGCTTCGGCTCCGGCATAATCGGGGCATGAGCGTCCTGCGTTTCGACAATGTCAGCAAGCACTATGCGGGCGGCCACCAGGCGCTGGTGGACGTCAGCTTCGAGGTGGCGGCCGGCGAGATGCTGTTCGTCACCGGCCACTCCGGCGCCGGCAAGAGCACCCTGCTGAAACTGATCCACCTCAGCGAGCGCCCGACCCGCGGCGCCGTGCTGTTCGGCGAGCGCAACCTGCTCAAGGTGCGCGGCGGCAAGGTGGCGCTGCACCGCCGTGAAGTCGGCGCGGTCCACCAGGACCACCGCCTGCTGATCGACCGCAGCGTCGGCGAGAACGTGGCGTTGCCGCTGATCCTGCGCGGCGACCGGCGCGCCGACACCGGCAAACGGGTGCGCTCGGTGCTCGAACGGATGGGCCTGGGCCATCGCGAGAAGGCGCTGCCCACGCAGTTGTCGGCCGGCGAGCAGCAGCGCGTGGGCATCGCCCGCGCGATCATCGCCGAGCCCCGGTTGCTGGTGGCCGACGAGCCGACCGGCAACCTCGACCCGACCCTCGCCGCGGAGATCATGGCCCTGTTCGCCGAACTGCCCGGCCGCGGCACCAGCGTGCTGGTGGTCAGCCACGACCTGGCGCTGCTCAAGCACATGCGCAAGCGCGTGCTGATCCTCGACCATGGCCGCCTGGTGGACGACATCTCGCCACAGGACCTGGCCGAATGAGCAGGGACGCGAACAAGGCCGAGGCCGCGAACAAGCCCGCCGCCCATGCCGCGCCCGCGCCGTCGCGGCTGCGCGTGTGGTTCGCCCACCACCTGCACAGCGTGGTCTTCAGCCTTGGCCGCGCGCTGCGCAAGCCATGGGCGACGGTGCTGACCGTGGCGGTGATGGCGCTGGCCCTGGCGCTGCCGCTTGGCCTGTCGATCGCGCTGGACAACCTCAAGCTGTTCGCCGGCAGCGTGCAGCAGTCGCGCGACATCAATCTGTTCCTCAAGCCTGAAGTCGACGGCGCCGCCGCGCAGGACGTGGCCGCGAGCCTGCGGTCGCGCGCCGACGTGGCCGGCGTGGTGCTGCGCACGCCCGACGAAGGCCTGGCCGAACTGCGCCAGAGCGCCGGGCTGGGCGAGGCGATCGACGCACTCGGCGAGAACCCGCTGCCGACGCTGCTGATCGTCACCCCGGTTGGGGACCAGGACATGGCCCTGGCCAGGTCGCTGCAGGCCCTGCCGCAGGCCGACCTGGTCCAGCACGATGCCCTGTGGCGCCAGCGCCTGGACGCCTGGCTCGGGTTCGGCGCGCGGCTGGTGCAGGTGCTGTCGCTGCTGCTGGGGCTGGGGGCGGTGCTGGTGGTCGGCAATACCGTGCGGCTGGACATCCAGGCGCGGCGCGAGGAAATCGGCGTGCTGCAGCTGCTGGGCGCCAGCGACGGCTTCATCCGCCGTCCGTTTATCTACCTGGGTGCCTGGTACGGCCTGGCTGCGGGTGCGCTGGCATTGGCGCTGATCGGCGCCTGCGGCCTGGCCCTGCGCCCGCCGCTGGCGGCGTTGACCGGCAGTTACGGCAGTGCGTTCACCCTGCATGGGCTCGATGCGCTGCATTCGGGGCTGGTGGTGCTGGGTACGGTGATCCTGGGCTGGTTGGGGGCGTGGCTGGTGACCGGGCACTTCCTCAGGCAGACTCGCCCGACCGATACCTGACACGCGCATGTCCACCCACGAACTCAAGCATCTGATCAGCGACGCCCCCCGGGTGATGGTGGTCGATGGTTCAAAACTGGTGCGCAAGCTGATCTCCGACGTGTTGCAGCGCGAGCTGCCGGACGTGGAGGTGGTGGGCTGTGCCGGCATCGAGGAAGCGCGTGCGGCGCTGGCGACCGGCCCGGTGCACCTGGTCACCACTTCGCTGGCCCTGCCCGATGGCGATGGCCTGGCGCTGGCGCGCAGCGTGCGCGAGGCGGCTGGGCAGGCCTACGTGCCGGTGATCGTGGTGTCCGGCGATGCCCAGCGCCACCTGGAGCAGCGCCGCTTCAACGAATTCGTCACCGATTATTTCGACAAGGCGCTGGGCCACGAGGCGCTGGCGACCTTCATCCGCGGCTACGTGCAGCCCGAGCCGGTGCCCGGCGCGACCGTGCTGTATGTCGAGGACAGCCGGGTGGTGGCCGAGGCCACCAAGCGCATGCTCGAGCGCCACGACCTGCACGTGGTGCACGTGCTCACCGCCGAGGATGCGTTCTCGCTGCTGACCGCAGAATCGCTGGGACGCACTACGCGCCGCATCGACCTGGTGCTCACCGACGTCACCCTCAAGGGCGAGCTCAATGGCCGCGACGTGGTCGAGCGCGTGCGCATCGACTTCGGCTACGGCAAGCGCCGCCTGCCGGTGCTGGTGATGACCGGCGACAGCAACCCGCACAACCAGTCCGCGCTGCTGCAGGCCGGTGCCAACGACCTGGTACAGAAGCCGATCGAGGAGCGCCTGCTGGTGACCAAGGTGCTGTTCCAGCTGCGCCTGACCCGGCTGGCACAGCCGGCCGCGGTGCTGTGAGCGCGGCACCGAACATCCAGCTCGAGCCGGGCTGGAAGGCACGCATCGGCGACTGGCTGCTGCGCCCGGACATGCGCGAGCTGTCGGCCTTCCTGCGCCAGCGCAAGGCCGCCGGTGCGCGGGTGTTCCCGCCGGGGCCGCAGATCTTCGCCGCGTTCGACGCGACCCCGTTCGAGCAGGTGAAGGTGGTGGTGCTCGGCCAGGACCCGTACCACGGCCTCGGCCAGGCCCATGGCCTGTGCTTTTCGGTGATGCCGGGGGTGCCGGTGCCGCCGTCGCTGCTGAACATCTACAAGGAGCTGGAAGGCGACGGCAACGTCGCGCCGCCGTTCCAGCGCCCGGACCACGGTTGCCTGCTGCCCTGGACGCGGCAGGGGGTGTTGCTGCTCAACGCCGTGCTGACGGTCGAGGAAGGCCGCGCCGGTGCCCACCAGGGCAAGGGCTGGGAGGGTTTCACCGACCATGTGGTCGATGTCCTCAACCGCGAGCGCGAAGGCCTGGTGTTCCTGCTCTGGGGCAGCTACGCGCAGGCCAAGGGCAAGGTCATCGACACTCGCCGCCATCGCGTGCTGAAGGCGCCGCATCCCTCGCCGCTGTCGGCCCACCGCGGCTTCCTCGGCTGCCGCCATTTCTCCCAGACCAACGAGTACCTGGTGCGTCGTGGCCAGGCGCCGATCGACTGGCGCCTGCCGCCCCGGGCGGCGCTGGACGCCCAGCTCGCCGGCGGCTGAACGTCGCGGGGCCCTGTCATGCGGCGGTGACCGGCTTCCTGCTAGGCTGGGTTGATGTCCCCGTTGATCCATCCGGGGAGTTTCAGGGGGGCTTCCAGGGTTGTTTTTCAACAAAAATGGAACGCTGGAACTTTTTCTGTACCGGGCAGTCCAATAGTTCGACTGCTAAGATGAAGTCCTATGAGCCAGAACACCTCCACTGTCCTTGTGGCGAACAATCTTCCGATTCCCAGTGCGCTGGGTTCGCTGGATGCCTACATCGGTGCCGTGCACCAGATCCCGGTGCTCTCGGTCGATGAGGAACAGGAACTGGCGCGCCGCTTCCGCGACGAGCAGGACCTGGATGCCGCGCGCGAGCTGGTGCATTCGCACCTGCGTTTCGTCGTGCACGTGGCCCGCGGCTACAACGGCTACGGCCTGCAGCTGGGCGACCTGATCCAGGAAGGCAACATCGGCCTGATGAAGGCGGTCAAGCGCTTCGACCCCGATCGCGGCGTGCGTCTCGTCTCGTTCGCGCTGCACTGGATCCGCGCCGAAATTCACGAGTACATCCTGAAGAACTGGCGCACGGTGAAGGTCGCCACCACGAAAGCGCAGCGCAAGCTGTTCTTCAATCTGCGCTCGCGCAAATCGGGCCCGCAGGCGCTCACGGCTGCCGAGGTCGACGCGATCGCGCGCGACCTGAACGTGCGCGAGAAGGACGTCGTCGAAATGGAGACGCGCCTGGGCGGCCAGGACGTCGCGCTCGATCCGTCCCTCGACGACGGCGAGGAGAGCTACTCGCCGATCGCCTGGCTCGCGGCGCCGCAGGCCGAGCCCACGCAGGTGCTCGAGTCGCGCGACCGCGACCGGCTGCAGAGCGAGGGCATCGCCAGTGCGCTGGCCGCGCTCGATGCGCGCAGCCGGCGCATCATCGAGACGCGCTGGCTGAAGGACGAGTCCGAGGGCGGAACGCTCACGCTGCACCAGCTCGCCGACGAGTTCGGCGTCTCGGCCGAGCGCATCCGCCAGATCGAGGCGAAGGCGCTGCAGAAGATGAAAGGAGCGCTGGCCGAGTACGTTTGAGGCGGCGGGCTGCGCTCCGTGCCCGCCGCAGCCCTCGCCTGCCTGCTGTTCAACGCCTTCGTATGGGGCGTTTCGTGGTGGCCGTTCCGGCAGCTGAACGCGCTCGGCCTGCACAGCGTCTGGGCGACCGGCTTCGCCTTCCTCTTCTCGACCATCGTCATCAGCATCTGGCGCCCGCTCGCCTGGCGCGGACTGCTGCGGCGATCCGCGCTGCTGTGGCTCGTGCTCGCCGCCGGCGCGACCAACGTCGCCTTCAACTGGGGGGTGATGATCGGCGAAGTCGTCCGCGTCGTCCTGCTCTTCTACCTGATGCCGGTGTGGTCGATGCTGCTCGCGCGCTGGCTGCTCGACGAAGCGATCACGGGCGCGGCGCTCGCGCGGATGGCGCTCGCGCTCGGCGGCGCCGCGATCGTCCTGTGGCAGCCCGGCGCGGGCTTTCCACTGCCCTCGTCGCTCGCCGACTGGCTCGGCCTGGCCGGCGGCCTGTGCTTCGCCTTCGTCAACGTGCTCGTCCGGCGCAACCGCGACGCGCCCGACGACGTGCGCGCGCTCGCGATGTTCGTCGGCGGCTTCGTCGTCGCCGTGACGATGGCCTGGGTGATGTCGCTCGGCGGCACGATGGCCTTTCCGCCCGCGCCGCACTGGCTGTGGATCGCGGGCACGATCGCGCTGGCGCTGGCGCTCCTCGCCGGCAACTTCGCGCTGCAGTACGGCGTGGCGCGCGTGCCGGCGGGCGTGACCGCGATCGTGATGCTCAGCGAGGTGCTGTTCGCGGCGCTGTCGTCGGTGGCGATCGGCGGCGAGACGGTGAGCGCGCGCACGCTGGCCGGGGGCGCGATGATCCTCGCGGCGACGGTGCTGGTCGCACTGACGCAGCGCGCGGGCGTGGCCGCCGGCAGCGAGCGCAGCGCCTGAGCGGAGCGCCTGAGCGGAGCGCCTGAGCGGAGCGCTTGAGCGGAGCGCTTAAGCGGGCCGCTCAGCCCGCCAGCAGCGTTCGCAGGTCCTGCGCGATCGGCTCCGGCCCGGCGCCGTGCTTGACGAACAGCCGCAGCCTGCCTTGCGGGTCGTAGACGTAGCTGCCGGCCGTGTGGTCCACCGTGTAGCTGCCCGGCGTCTTGCCCGGCACCTTCTGGTAGAAGACGCGGAACGCCTTCGCCGTGCGTTCGGTGGCCTGCTCGTCGCCGTACAGGCCGAGGAAACGCGGATCGAAGGCCGGCACGTAGCTGGCGAGCAGTTGCGGCGTGTCGCGCTCGGGGTCGACGGTGACGAACAGCACCTGCACGCGATCGGCGTCCGGGCCGAGCAGCTTCATCACCTCGGCCAGCTCCGACATCGTCGTCGGGCAGACGTCGGGGCACTGCGTGTAGCCGAAGAAGATCACGACCGCCTTGCCGCGGAAATCGGCGAGCGAGTACTGCTTGCCGTCGTGGCCGGTGAGATGGAAGTCCTGCGCGAAATCGGCGCCGGTAACGTCGGTGTTGCGGAACTCGGGCTTCGACTGGCAGCCGGCCAGCCAGAGGGCGCCCGAGAGCATCGCGGCCATTGCGGCGCGGCGCGTCCAGCGCCCGGACAGCGGCGCGAGCGCGTCGAGAGTCGTCATCGGGATCGGATCCTCCTCGATCAGTTCATGAAGTGGTCGACGAGCAGCGCGCCGAACAGCGCGGACAGATAGAAGATCGAATAGCCGAAGGTGCGCCGCGCGAGTTCGTCGGAGTAATTGCGCCACATCCGCCACGCGTAGGCGAGGAAGATGGCGTCGAGCACGAGCGCGCACGCGAGGTAGAGCAGGCCGCTCATCTGGATCAGGAACGGCAGCACCGACGCGACGACCAGCAGCACCGTATAGAGCAGGATGTTCAGCCGGGTGAACTCCGGGCCGTGCGTGACCGGCAGCATCGGCAGCCCGGACTTGCGGTAGTCGTCGATGCGGTAGAGCGCGAGCGACCAGAAATGCGGCGGCGTCCAGACGAAGATGATCAGGAACAGCACGAGCGGCGCGGCGCTCACCTCGTTGGTCACCGCTGCCCAGCCGAGCACCGGCGGCATCGCGCCCGAGGCGCCGCCGATCACGATGTTCTGCGGCGTGGACGGCTTGAGCAGCACGGTGTAGATGCCCGCGTAGCCGACGAAGGTGGCCAGCGTGAGCCACATCGTCAGCGGATTGACGAACACGTACAGCACGAAGGCGCCGAGCACGGCCAGCACGGTGGCGAACAGCGTGTGACCCGGCACGCCGACCTCGCCGCTGGCCGAAGGCCGGCCGCGCGTGCGCGCCATGCGCGCGTCGATGTGGCGCTCGATCAGGCAGTTGAACGCGAAGCCCGCGCCGGCGAGCAGCGAGATGCCCAGCGTGCCGAACAGCAGGACCTGCCAGTGCACCTGTTCGCGGCTCGCCAGCAGCATGCCGATCAGCGCGCAGAAGGCCGCCAGCAGCACGATGCGCGGCTTCGTCACCGTGACGTATTGCGAAACGGCCAGTCGCCAGCCCGACGGCCTGACAGCGGGCATGTCCATCGCGTCGGAGCCCCGTTTCCTCAGACGCTCGCGCGCGCCTGGCGCGCGCGGAAGAGCAGCGCGACGAGCAGGCCGAGCAGCAGCGCCGCGCCGCCGTTGTGCATCACCGCCACCGGCAGCGGCAGGCTGAAATACACGTTGGACAGGCCGAGCAGCCACTGCGCGACGAGCACGACGAGCACCGCGGTGCCGAGCGCGCGCACGCCGTCGGTGCCGCGAACGCGCCAGGCGAGCCAGCCGACGTACAGCGCCACGATCACCGCGCCGAGCCGATGCATCACGTGGATCGCGGTGAGCGCCTGCTGCGACAGCAGCGCGCCGTCGCCGGTGCGACCCAACTCGCGCACGAAATGGAAGGCGTTGGCGAAGTCCATCTCGGGCCACCACTGGCCGCGGCAGGTGGGCAGGTCGGTGCAGGCGAGCGCCGCGTAGTTCGTGCTCGTCCAGCCGCCGAGAAAGATCTGCGCGGCGAGCAGCGCGACGCCGAGCAGCGCGGGCGCGTACAGCGTCGCCACCGGCTCAGCATCGACGTAGCGCGGAACTTCGGTCTGGCGCAGCCACAGCCACAGCAGCAGCGACAGCGTGAGCAGCCCGCCGATCAGGTGGCCGGTGACGATCGCCGGCTTGAGCAGCAGCGTGACCGTCCACATGCCGAAGATGCCCTGCAGCACGACGACGCCGACCAGCGCGATCGGCAGCGCGGGCGACTGGCGCAACTCCTCGCGCTTGCGCCACGCGACGACCGCGATGGCGATCACGAGCAGCCCGAGCAGCTTGGCGAAGTAGCGGTGGATCATCTCGCGCCAGGCCTTGCCCATCGACACCGGCCCCTGCTCTCCGCCCTGCGCGGCGACCGCCCTGGCGATCTCGTCCTGCGCATGGAAGGGGCTGAGCGTGCCGTAGCAGCCGGGCCAGTCGGGACAGCCGAGCCCCGCGTCGGTCAGCCGCACGTAGGCGCCGAGCATGATCAGCGCGAAGGTCAGCACGAGCGTGAAGCCGATCAGCCGCCGGTAGCGCAACGCCGTGCGCCCGCGGGGGCGTTCGCGCAGCAGGGAAGAACTCTCGATCGTTGCGCTCATCTTCTGGACTCTTGCTCTCTTGCTTCCTGACGCGACAACGGGCGCGTCATCCGATCCCGGAGGCCCGCAACACTTTTGCGAGGTCCTTCTTGATCCGGCTGGGATCGGCATCGCGCGGAAAGCGCATCATCAGGTGCCCCAGCGGATCGATCAACCAGATGTGGTCCGAAACGGAGGTCGTCTCGGTGGCCGGCAGGCTCGTCGCGATCGCCTGCGCGGGCGCGCGGATGACGAGCAGCCCTTCGTGCTCGGCGAGCAGGCCCGGGTCCGGCGTTCCCGCATCCGGCAGCAACCATACGCGCAGGACGCGGTCGCGTTCCTTGCCTGCGGTCAAGCGTACCTGACGCACATGGTACAGGCGCCGGCGGCAGCCATCGTCGCAGTCCGAAGGCGCGACGACGAGCATCACCCAGCGACCGCGCAGCTCGCCGAGCGTTCGCACGTCGCCGACCACCGGCGCTCCGCCGAGCGCGTCGACCGGCCGCTGCTCGACGAGCGTCCCGTAATTCGTGCGCCCGTCCGGCCGCAGCACGTAGTAGGTGTAGTACGACGCGGCGATCGGCGAGGCGAGCACGAGGAACAGCAGGAGCAGCTTGAGCCGGCTGCGGCCGCGCCCTTCGCCTGCGCGCGGCGCATCCCCGTGCCGGTAGCCCGTGCGCCCTTCGCCTGCGTTTCGATCCTGCGTGCGTTCGTGTGAAACCGTCGAATCCGTCACCTGCCTGTTCCTGCCCGTCATCTGCGCAACGCGTCGCTGTCCCTGTCGCTGTCCCTGTCGCCGTGCCCGTCGCCGTCGCGTGAACGCCTGCGCCAGCGCGCGAGCGCCACGAACCAGATCCACAGCCCGGCGGCGAGCGCTGCCATCGAGTACCACTGGAACGCATAGGCGACGTGCTTCTCGACGTCGCCTCCCGGCTGCGGCCAGTCGCGCACGAGCCCGTCGTCGAAGTCGCCGGCGGAGGTTTGCGGCGGCGCCAGCTCGCGCACGATCGGCTGCCGAACCGCGAGCCCCGACCAGCGACGATACCGATCGAGATCGACATTGAGCCAGATGCGGTCGTCGGGCCCGGGCTCGGGCGTGCGGCCCAGCTCCAGCGTGTGCGCCAGCTCGCGCTGCGCGATGCCCTCGACCTGCACCTCGCCCTCGGGAGTCGGCACCCGCGGAACGCGCCAACGCTCGCGCGGATCGGAAGCCACCCACCCGCGCAGCACCAGCACGTGCGAATCGGAACCGGCAAGGCGCAATGGCGAGAGCACGTGAAAGCCGGCGACGCCCCGGTGGGTCCGATTGTCGATGAAAACCTCGAATTCTGACACGAAGCGCCCGCGAACCCGAACGCGGCGCCCGTCGAGCGCGTCGGCGTCGTTGCCCGAAGCGCTCAGGTCGACCGGCGCGTCGCGCTCGGCAGCGTCGCGCTGCGCCTGCAGCGCGCGCTTCTCGTCGGCGCGCCGCAGCTGCCAGTTGCCGAGCGAGACGGTGAGCACGACGACGACGAGCGCCGCGAGCGTCGGCGCCCACGCGCGAAAACGGGCACGCGAATTCCCCGGGCCGCTGGTCACGCCGGCGTCGAACCCCGCTTCGTCAGCACGGGCCCGCTCGGCGCAGACCCGCAGCCGGTGGCGGAACCAGTGCAGTGTTTCGTGCTGAGCGCCGCTTATGAGCCAGCGGATTCGTCCTTGTGGCAAGGCGCAAACCGCAGCGATGCCGGGTGGGCATCGCGAGGATTTGCAACGCCGCCACGAGGGCGAAGGCGCGGCTCATAAGTGGCGATCAGCGCGAAACACTGCACTAAAATCGAAGGTCGGCCCTCGGAGCCTTCTTCCGTGAAATGGATCGTCGCCTTCGCCTTCGCACTGATCATCGGAAGCCTCGCGTCCGCGCTGTTCTTCCTCGTGCGTGACCGCGGGCGCACGCGCAACACGATGCGGGCGCTGGGCTTTCGCGTGGGGTTTTCGGTGGCGCTGTTCGCATTCATCCTGTTCGCGCAGTATATGGGGTGGATCCACCCGACCGGCGTGCCGGTCGGTCGCTGAGGTTTCGTCGCGCGAAGCGCCTGTCTCTGTGTTCGCCGGTGCGAGCGTGGGGGACGGCAGTGCGGGCGGCGATGTCGCGGCCCCGCTTCGCGGGGCTTCCCTCGCCTTCCTCGTCAGCGGCGGGAGGCCGGCAAACTCGGCCCCTGCGGGGCCTCAGACATGCCGGCCTCCTTTTTCGCCGCTTCCTTCGGAAGCGCTCGGCGCGACAAAGCCGCCCGCACTGCCGTCCCCCACGCTCGCCCCTCGATGTCGCGGTGTTCGAATCGCTTCGTGCGCCGCGCCTCGGCGTCGAGCGGGACGCCGATCGTGTTCAAAGAATAAAAAGCATTCGGGAGGAGTCGGCTGCTGGTTGTAGCGGCCGAACACCTCGACCTTGAGGGTCGCCGGGTTTCGGGCCGCCGAGGGGCGCACGGGCTGCGGCCAAGGCGGCCGGGCCGAAGCGTCGGCGGGCGGCTTTTGGCGCGCCGAGCGCTTCCGAAGGAAGCGGCGATCAGGAGGCCGGCATGTTTGAGCCCCCGAAGGGGGCGAGTTTGCCGGCCTCCCGCCGCTGACGAGGAAGGCGAGGGAAGCCCCCGCGAAGCGGGGGCCGCGACATCGCCGCCCGCCGGCGCTTCGGCCCGGCCGCCTTGGCCGCAGCCCGTGCGCCCCTCGGCGGCCCGAAACCCGGCGACCCGGCGTGAACAGAGCCCCGCTATAACCAGTACACGACGACGTAGAGCCCGAGCCAGACGACGTCCACGAAGTGCCAATACCACGCCGCCCCCTCGAACGCGAAGTGGTGCTCCGGCGTGAAATGCCCCTTGATCGTGCGGAACAGCACCGCACTCAATGCGATCGCCCCCACGCACACGTGAAAGCCGTGGAAGCCCGTCAGGATGAAGAAGGTCGAGCCGAAGATGCCCGAAGTGAGCTTCAGGTTCAGCTCTTCGTACGCATGCGCGTACTCGTAGACCTGGAAGCCGAGGAAGGTGAAGCCCAGCAGGACCGTGACCGCCAGCCAGAAGATGGTCGACGCCCGGCGCGCCTCCTTCAGCGCGTGGTGCGCGATGGTCAGCGTCACGCCCGAGCTGAGCAGCAGCGCGGTGTTGATCGTCGGAATCGGCCATGGGCCGATCGTGCGGAAGGGTTCGACCGTGCCGGCGGGCCCCGCGTTCGGCCACACCGCCTGGAAATCGGGCCACAGCACCATCTTGTGGTCGAGGTCGCCCAGCCAGGGCATCGAGATCGTCCGCGCGTAGAACAGCGCGCCGAAGAAGGCGCCGAAGAACATCACCTCGGAGAAGATGAACCAGCTCATCGACCAGCGGAACGACACGTCGACGCGGTCGCTGTACAGGCCGCGCTCGGACTCGCGCGCCACGGTGCTGAACCAGCCGACGAGCATGTAGATCATGATCGCCACGAAGATCCAGAACAGGTACGGGCCGAAGGACGCGCCGTTGAACCAGCTCGCCAGCCCGAAGCCGAAGAAGATGAGCGCGAGCGCGCCCACCGCGGGCCATTTCGACGGATGGGGGATGAAGTAGTAAGGCGCCTGCGTGTGCGCACCCGAAGCCATGTCCTGTCTCCCGTGAAGATCCGTTGTTCCCATCCGTCAGCCCGCGGCGAAGCGGGCGAGCATCACCAGCACCCCGACGAACACGGCCGCGAGCAGCAGGCCGACCAGCACCACGTGCACCGGGTTCAGGTGCACGTCGCGCTCGAAGGAACGCCGCTTGCGCACGCCGAAGAAGGCCCAGGCCACTGCCCGCAGCGCATCGGCGAAGCCCCTCGCGCCTGCCGCGCGCTGCCCGTCGTCTTCCCGGCCGTCCCGCGAAATCGCTCCCTCTCCCGCGCTACCCGTCACGACCACCGCCCGCTGCCGGGACGCCGGCCGTCTTGCCGCCCCGGCCGGCCACTTCGAAGAACGTGTACGACAGCGTGATCGTGTTCACGTCCTTCGGCAGCTTCGGGTCGATGACGAAGACGACCGGGAACTTCTTCTGCTCGTGCGCGCCGAGCGCCTGCTGCTCGAAGCAGAAGCACTCGAGCTTGCGGAAATACGGCGCCGACTGCTGCGGCGCGTAGCTGGGCACGGCCTGCCCTACCGTCTCGACGTCGCGCGTGTTGACGAGGTCGTAGACGACGGTGACCAGTTCGCCCGGGTGCACCTCGAGCGCGTTCACCTCGGGCTTGAAGCGCCAGGCGCCGCGGCCGTTGGCGTCGAACTCGACGACGACCTTGCGCGTGAGGTCCACCTGCGTGTTGCGCGCGAACGATGCCGCACCGCGGTCGGCCTTCACCAGGTTGTTGATTCCGGTGACTTCGCAGAACGCGTCGTACAGCGGAATCAGCGCGAAGCCGAACGCGAACATCACGGCGCAGACGATGGCGAGATTGCCCACCATTCGCAGGTTCGCGCGGCCCACTGCCGACGGCGGGGTTCCGCCGCCGGTACGCGCTTGCCCCTGCGGTTGATCGCCCTCCCGCGGCTGCCCGCCTTCCTCGTGCTGCTTCAGCTCAGCCTCCGTTCAGCCAGCGATCGACGATCACGCCGACGAACAACGCGATCGCGATCGACGCCAGGATCAACGCCGTGCGCAGGTTGCCGCGCGCGGTCACTTCAGCGCCGGCGGGGTCTCGAAGGTGTGGAAGGGCGCGGGGCTGGGCACCGTCCATTCGAGGCCGTGCGAACCCTCCCAGACGCGGTCCGTCGCCTTCTCGCCCTGGCCGCGCAGGCACTTGATCACCACCCACGGAAGGATCAGCTGCGAGATGCCGAAGCCGAACGCGCCCACCGTGATGATCGCGTTGAAGTCGGCGAACTGCATCGGGTAGTCGGCATAGCGGCGCGGCATGCCGGCCAGCCCGAGGAAGTGCATCGGGAAGAACGTGAGGTTGAAGAAGAACATCGACAGCCAGAAATGCCACTTGCCGAGCTTCTCGTCGTACATGCGGCCGGTCCATTTCGGCAGCCAGTAGTAGGCGCCGGCGAACATCGCGAACAGCGACCCGGCCACCAGCACGTAGTGGAAGTGCGCCACCACGTAGTAGGTGTCGTGCAGCTGCAGGTCGAGCGGGGCCAGCGCGACGATGACGCCGGTGAAGCCGCCGATGACGAACACGAAGATGAAGCCCACCGCCCACAGCA
>CALCZN010000124.1:0-4913 GCA_937903095.1 uncultured Burkholderiales bacterium | reverse complement strand
GCCGTGCGCGGTTAGTCCTTCTCCCGACAATCGCACTTCGACCCGGGTGACGTGTCGTTGCCAGTCGAGCCCTTGTCCCTGATCGATCTCCTTCACATACAGCTTGACCTGGGCTGGGTGCGTCCGGTGACCCCACACGGCTTGGTATGTCGTCGTCGGTAGTCGCATGTCGCAAGGTTCCAGGCCGCCTTTAAATGGGTTGAATACCCCCATCACGTCCCGAGACATCAGGATGGCTCCATACGGATGCAATCCGGCGAGCAGGTCACGGTATACCTGCTTCAGCTTTGCGGAGTGCTCCTCCCTGCTGCTCATGCCTTTCGGGCGGAAATCGACTGCTACCTCGAGTTCGAGTATCTCAGGGTTGCACAGTGCATTACGAAGGATGTGCACATCGCCGGGCGAAGGGTCATGAATCGATAGGCGTCGGTAGTGCTCCTTTCTTGACCACTTGCGGGTTCCATCAAGCGCAGGCAGACGGCACTGCCCAGGTGTCGCGATAGTTACATAGTCAATCTTTGCGCCCACTTCGAAATCATCAAAATCGATGGGCGTGACGAGGCGATCCGATTCCATGTCGGTTTCCTTTAAAAGTTAAGAAATCGCTCGCCGGGCCCGTCGAACTAAAACATTGTAGTGACGGGTCATGGCGCGACCGATGAATCGATTTGCACGGGCTTTTCCGCCTCGCTGCGCGCGCCTCTTGCCTTGGGCGCTACCCCCCCTATTGCCCTTGGCGAACAACGCACCTGGCGCGTTCTGGGCAGTTCCCTGCGATTTGGAAACGAAGTCGCTTTCGCGTGCATACCGGCGACCGCCGTCGTCCGAGAGAATTGCGATGGCGTGAACGACCTGCTGACAGCTCGGGGTCGACAGCCTTGGAATCATCCGACGCACGGTCGACTCTCGGCGATTTGTGGTTGGCCCGTTGCGAGAACAACGTTGGTTGCCAGCGCCAGCTTCGTCGCGATGGCTTCGGGCCGAAGATGCGTGTAGCGCTGAAGCATCCGGAGGTCCTTGTGCCCCGTAATCAGCGCGACTTCCATCAAGTTCAAGTCGCCGCGTTCGAAAAGGCGGCTCGTGGCCTCGTGCCGCAGATCATGAAAATGCAGCCCTGCCAGGAACGCTTCATCCTGGGTCACTGCGAGAGCGTGCTTCCTGGCGCGTTCTACTGCACGCTGGAACGCTTTGTGGACGGCCCTACCCGTCATGCTGAAGACGGGGCCGCCGGCGCGCCGGGGCAACTGGACAAAAACAGCGATGGCTTCGGGTGAGAGGGGGACGCAACGGGGTTCGCCGTTCTTCGTCATCGGCAGCAGGGCAATTCGTCGTTCGACGTTGATGTTCTCCCATCGCAGCCCGACGATTTCGCCGCGGCGCATCGCCGTCGCAACTGCCAACTTGACGATCGGGCCGAGTTCGGCAGATTCGGTTTCTCGGACGATGGCGTCGATCTCGTTCTGGCTCACGCGTCGCTCGCGACCGCGTGGGGGCTTCGGTTTCGCGATTCGTGCTGTCGGCGGCCTTGCTGGCAGCTGGACACCCTTTTCCTGGGCGAGCCAGGTGTAGATGCGGTTCAGCAGCTTCAACTCATGCAGCACCGCCTGCGGTCCGACCTCACGCAGTCGCTTGTCCCGATACGCGGCTACGTCCTGAGGTCGAAGATGTGCCAGCGCGTAGCTACCGAGGTGCCGGTCGAGGGTTGCAATCCGGTAGGGATCGGACGTCTGCCCCCGCCGCAGCGGAACGACCTCCGCCCGAAATTGCTGTAGCGCCTTCCGCACAGTCATTCGCTCCGCTTCTCGAGCGTCGACGAACACGCCCCGAGCCAGTTCGGCTTCGAGCGCTGTCGCCCAGCGGGCAGCGTCAGCTCTGCTCGTGAACGTCCTGCACTGTGCCGGATACCCCTTTCGTCTTACCTTTGCTTGCCAGCTGCCCTGCTTTCGCTTCGTGATCGTCGCCATCGCACGCTGTCCCGTCAGTGTCCCGAAGGCTGCACGGCACGTGCAGCCGCCCTTGTAGGGCACTGATCGGCAAGGCGCTTTCGCTACGCTGTCGGTAGATCGCCCGCCCCTCCGAAGCCAGGGGTCGCTGGTTCGATCCCAGCCGGGCGCGCCACTTTGCGGGACGTCGATCAAGACCCGGGCGGTTCCGGCTGGCAGGCGGCCCCCCGTCGTCGCCGGCTACGTCGCCTCGCCGAGCAGCGGCACCGTCCGCTTCGCCGCCCGCTTGCCCATCCAGATCACGGCCACGAGCCCGACGAACGTCACCGCCGAGCCGTAGAACATCTCGGTGACCGCCAGCGTGTGCGCCTGGCGATCGACCCATCGTTCGATCGTCGCCCATTGCATGGCGGCCGGAAGCCCGGCCGTCTCGAGTGCGATGCGCGCCTGCACGAGCGGCTCGTATCCGTCGGAGAGCCGCTCGATCAGCCGACTGCGGTGAAACACCGCTCGCCATTCCCAGGCCGTCGTGAGCAACGAGGTACCGACGGCGCCGCCGGTATATCGCAGGAAGTTGCTCAGTCCGGATGCCGACGCGACGCGATGCGGAGGCACCTGCGACAGGATCTTCGCCAGCAGCGGCGTAAAGAACATGGCGCTGCCCGCGCCCTGCACGAAGCTCGGCAGCAGGAGCGATACGAGATCCGCGTCGGTGGAGAAGCGCGAGCGCATCCACAGCGAGAAAGCGAATGTCAGGAATGCTGCGCTGATCATCCAGCGCGGGTCGTGCCGGTCCAGGTAGCGACCCACGAACGGCATGACCACGATGGCGAGCACGCCCATCGGTGCGAGCACGACGCCGGCGAGCGTCGCCGAATAGTCCATGTACTGGAGCAGCCACAGCGGCAGCAGCACGAGGTTGCCGAGGAACAGCCCGTACGCCAGCGAAATCGCCAGCGTGCCGACCCAGAAGTTGCGAAGCCGGAACAGGCTCAGATCGATGATCGGGTTCGCGTCGGTGCTTTCCCACGCCAGGAACAGCGCGAAACACGCGATCGCGCAGAAAGCGAGCGCGACGATGACGGGCGAGCCGAACCAGTCGTGATCCTTGCCGAGATCGAGCATCAGCTGCAGCGAGCCGACCCAGGCGACCAGCAGCATCAATCCGGTGGCGTCGATCGGCGCGCGCCGGGTCGCCGTCTCGAGCGGCCGGTAGATCTGCCAGACGGCGATCGCGCAAGCCACTCCCACCGGGACGTTCACGTGGAAGATCCAGCGCCACGACCAGTTGTCCGTCAGCCATCCCCCGAGAAGCGGGCCGGCGACGGGCGCCGCGAACGCGGTGAGCGCGAGCAGCGAAAGCGCGGATCCGGCGCGGTCCGGCGGAAAGCTGCGCAACAGCAACGCCTGGCACAGCGGAATCATCGGCCCGGCGACGACGCCTTGCAGCACGCGAAACGCGACGAGCGTCTCGATCGTCGGCGCGGCGCCGCAGAGGAACGACATCGTGGTGAACAGGAGGACGCTCAGCGCGAACAGGCGAACCGTCCCCAGGCGTTGCACCATCCATCCGGTCAACGGCATCGAGACCGCCGTCGCCACGCCGAAGCTCGTGACGATCCAGGTGCCCTGGTTGGGGCTCACGCCGAGGTCGCCCGCGATCGCGGGAATCGACACGTTCGCGATCGAGATGTCGAGCACGCTCATGAAGGTTGCGAGCGAGAGCGCGAATGCGCCGACCCAGCGAGCGACGCCCTCCGTCGGCCCCGCGTCGGTCGACGGGGCTGAAGCGCTCGTGCGACTCATCGCGGGCTTCGCTGCCTGGCGATGACGGCTGCGCCGGCTTGGCGCGATCGCTCGGGTCCGAGGTGCGAATCGACGATCTCGCGGACCCAATCGGCGGCGCCCCGTTCCAGCGTCTCGAAGATCGTCGTTTCGACCGCGGCAGGCGCGTGGCGGGCGTCGTCGAGCGCCGGCCCCGACCGGTCTGCGGTGTCGATCGCGACGCGCATCGACAGGCCGATGCGCAACGGGTACGCCGCGAGCTGCGCCCGGTCGAGCGAGATGCGAACCGGAACACGCTGGACGACCTTGATCCAGTTGCCCGTGGCATTCTGCGCCGGAAGCAGCGCGAAGGCCGAACCCGTTCCGGCGCCGAGCCCGGCGACGCGGCCCTCGTACACGACGGCCTTTCCGTACAGATCGGCGGTGAGCCGGGCCGGCTGGCCGATGCGGACGCGCCGCAGCTGTGCCTCCTTGAAGTTCGCCTCGACCCAGACCTTGTCAAGCTCGACGACCGACATCAGATTCGCGCCGGCGTCGACGCGCTGGCCGACCTGGACGTTTCGTCGCGCCACATAGCCGGAAAGAGGCGCCCGCACTTCGGCACGTTGCACCGCGAGCCACGCCTCGCGCACTTCGGCTGCCGCTGCGGCGACCGACGGGTGGCGATCGATCGGGACGCCTTCGGTCAACGCGAGATGCGCCCGCAGCGCTTCACGCCCCGCGGCGACCGCCGCCTCGGCGGCCGCCAGCCGGCTGCGTGCGGACTCGTAAGCCGCCTGGGCGTTCCTGAGCTCTTCGCGGGAGATGGCGTTGCGCGCATGGAGCGTCTCGCGACGCGTCCATGCGTCCGTCGCGAGCGAGAGCTCGGCGCGGGCGCGAACGAGGTCGCTTTCGCGAATCGTCACGTTGCTGCGCAACGCGTCGGCTTCGAGATACATCGAACGCGTTTCGCGCACGATGCGTGCGAGCTGCGATGACCGATGCTGCAACGCGTTGCGGGCGTCGGCGGAATCGAGCGTGACCAGGACCTGCCCGGCCTCCACCCGATCGGTGTCGTCGGCCCGTATCGCCAGCACGGTGCCGGTGCGTTGCGGCGTGACGACGACGACGTTCCCGTGAACGTAGGCGTTGTCCGTCGAGACGCGATCGTCGGCGAGCCAGCTCGCCGACGCCCACCCGCCGAGC
>CALCZN010000123.1:0-4913 GCA_937903095.1 uncultured Burkholderiales bacterium | reverse complement strand
AGGCCTTCAGGAACGCGTCGTGCTCGGGCGTCTTGATGCCGTACCACGGATAGCCGGTGACCAGCCAGCCGTCGGGCGTCTCGTCCTTCAGCGGATCGAGATACTCGGGCTCGCCGGTGAGCAGGCTGACGACCTCGCGTCCCTTGAACAGGCCGCGCGTGTTGCCCTCGCGCACGAACTTCGCCAGGTCGGCGCCGAACAGCACGTTGAAGATCGCGTCGGGCTTCGCGTCGGCCAGCGCCTGCACGACGCTGCCCGAATCGACGCGGCCCAGCGGCGGCGCCTGCTCGGCGACGAATTCGACGTCGGGCTGCGCGGCCTTCATCAGCTGCTTGAAGGTGGCGGCGGCCGACTGCCCGTACTCGTAGTTCGGATAGACCAGCGCCCAGCGCTTGAGCTTCTTGCCGACCACGTCGGGCACCAGCATCGCGACCTGCATGTACGTCGACGGGCGCAGCCGGAACGTGTACCGGTTGCCGTTCTCCCAGACGATCTTGTCGGTGAGCGGCTCGCTGGCGAGGAAGAAGAACTTCTTCTGCTTGGCGAAATCGGTCAGCGCCAGGCCGATGCTCGAGAGGAACGAGCCGGTGAGCACGTCGACCCGCTCGCGCGAGACCAGCTCCTCGGCCACGCGCACCGCGTCGCCCGGGTTGGCGTTGTCGTCGCGCACGATCAGCTCGACCTTCCGCCCGCCGATGCCGCCGGCCTTGTTGATCTCCTCGACGGCGAGATCCATGCCCTTCCTGTACGGCTCGAGGAACATCGGCTGGGCCTTGTAGCTGTTGACCTCGCCGATGCGGATCGGTTCCTGCGCGTGCGCGGGAAGCGGTTTCAGCACGCCGAGCGTGCCGAGTGCGGAGGCGGCCAGACCGCCTCGAAGAACCTGCCTGCGTGTTGCCATGGATGTCTCTCCAGGGGTGAATCGTTGTGGTCGCCGAGCCTAGCGCAGGCCGTCCTCGCCCTTGATCTCGGATACCTGCAGGCCGCCCACGCGCGGCAGCGGCCGGCCGCTGTCGGTGACTGCGACCGCGACGACGATCTCGTCGGCACGCGGCGCATCGCTCACGCGCGCCTCGATCGCATCGAAGTGGCTGCGCACGAATGCGGCGTCCTTGTGGCCGAGCGGCACGTCGATCGCGGTGCCCGGGCCGCCGCGTTTCTTGGCCGAGGGCACGAGCGCCGCGCCCTTGCCGACGGCGGTGCGCAGCGTGGCGCCGAGCTTCGGATGCAGGATCGCGGCGGCATGCTCGAGCTCGCCCGATTCGCCGACGATGGCGGCCTTGCCGTAGCTGTGCGCCTGCGCCGGCTCGATTCCGAGCGCCTGCACGCAGCGGCTGCCAAGCAGGCCGCCGAGCTCCTCGCCGATGGCGATGAGCTCGTCGAGCTTCTCGACGTACCGTCCGGCGCACGGATTCTCGATCACGGCCATCGCCACCGCGCGGCGCGTCGGCGGCTCGATCGTCCGGTTCATCTCGATGCGCGTCTCGTCGACCTGCACGATCAGCTTGCGGATCCTGGCGGCCATGGAATTCCTCCTGGTGGTTGGTCGTGTCTTGCGGCGCGCTGCCTGCTCAGCGCAGGCCGTCCCAGCGGCTGATCGCCGCGGCGGCCAGACCGCCCACGCGCGCGTGCACGCGTGCGCCGGTGCTCATGGCGAGCACGTAGACGAGCTCGTCGCGCTTCGGCGCGCCCGGCACGCGCACCTCGATCGCGTCGAAATGACTGCGCACGTAGCTTGCGTTGATGTGCGTGAGCGGCACGTCGAGCGTGGCGCCCGGCGGGCCGACCTTCTTGGTGGAAGGAACGATCGCCAGCGCGTTGCCCGGCTGGCCGGTCTTCTCCTCGGCAGCGCCGGCACGATAAGCGGCGCGGTCGCCTTTCCATCCGAGCAGCTCGCGCATCGCGTAGCCGCCCGGCACGTGCCAGAGCGCGCCGTGCTCGAGCTCGCCGGCACTGCCGACGATCGCGCCCTTGCCGTAGGTCTCGATCCGCTCGACGGGCACGTCCATCGCGGCGCGCAGCCGTTGCGCCAGATCGAGTCCGACCGGATTGAGCTCGTCCATCATCGGCAGGATGTCTTCGACGTAACGCCCGGCGAAGGGGTTGGTCAGCACCGCGGCGATCCAGCCGCGTCGCAGCGGCTGCGCCGCGACCGGGCCGAACTCGTGGTGAATGTCCTCGACCTGCGAAACGATGCGCCGGATCTCGATCATCGCGGGGCTCTCCGGTGGATTTGGCTCAGGAAAGGGCGGCGCCGTGCACTTCGAGCCGGCGCTCCACAACGCGCAGCGCCGCGGGCGGGCCGATGACGAGGTCGGCGGGGTCGGCGAGGCCAGCGATGGGGTCGGCAGGGCCAGCGATGGGGCCGGCGGGCCCGGCGATGGGGCCGGCGACGGCGACCAGGCCCTGGCAGACGAGCGCGCACGAGTCGACGAGCCCTTCGCGCTGCAGCTCGTGCGCGCGCCGCAGGCCCGCGTCGAGCGCGCGCTGCACGGTGGCCGGGTCTAGCCGCGGAACATCGACGGTGACCGGAATCGCGCCGAGGTCGGTGTCGTCCTTCAGCTCGCAGGCCGGGCGCCGCACGATGCGCGGATCGTCGACGTCGACCGCGTTGGCGACGATCGTCGCTGCGGCGTCGGCCTGCGCGGCCGTGGCAGCGAGCACGGTGACGCTGTCGGCGACGCCCAGCGAGAAGCTGCGCCCGCGCCAGCCGCTGGTGGCGACGCCGCGCACCGCCATCGGATGCGCGACCTCGAAGCATCCGTCGCTGCGGATGCCGTGCAGCACCTCGCGCGCATCCAGGCGCGCGATGTCCGCGTAGATTCCGATGCGCAGCGCATGTCCGGGCGCCAGGTGCAGCGCGATGTCGCCGCCGTTGTTGATCCAGGCGCGGTCGATGCCGTCGCGTTCGTAGTACGCGACCAGCTCCTGCGCGACCGCGCCGGCGACTGCGGCCATCGGCGTGATGAAGCAGGAGCGGTGGTAGGGCGCGCACGCCGTCCACATGCGACGCGCGATCGGACCCTGCGGCGGGCAGTCGCCCGGACGGATCGGCTCGCGCAGGCGCGGCAGCTCGGCGACGAGCTCCTCCAGCACCCCGCGAAAGCGTTGCCACGCGGCTTCGTGCGCCGTGCGCACCGCATCGTCGCGGCCGTCGGCGCCGATCACGATGTCGATCGGGCCGTGCTGGAAATGCCAGCGGCCGTCGGACAACTGCCTGCGTTGCGCGGACATGCCGATTTCACCCGATCAGCGGCGGGCGACCCAGCGGCCACGGGTTGCGCTTCGACGCCTCGACCCAGCGGCGGGCAGTCGGCGCGCCGTCGTCGTGCCAGGCGCCGTGGCGCAGGACTTCGTCGAGCGGCCGGACGTGGTCGACGTGCCCGCCGAGCGCACGGAAATCTTCCAGCCGCATGCTGAACTCGATCGGCGCGACCAGCGCGGGCGTCGGTACCGTGCCGAAGCTGTGGTCCGGCATGCGCAGCACGTCGACCATGATCGTGATGCCGCCGCCCGGCCAGACGTAGGCGGGCGCTCCGCCGCAGGTGACGTTCACCAGCGCTTCCTTGATCGCGCGGGTGAGCAGGACCGGGTTCTCGGTGACGCCTGCGCGCAGGCTGCCGCCGGCGCCGCCGAGGAACAGCACGGTGCACAGCGATGGCTCGCAGTTCTCGCCGATGCGCTCGACGACGGCGCGCACCGCCGGCGGCATCTGCTGTTCCTGCGGCCGCAGCGCCTCGTCGAGCACGTACCACGACGCGTGCTCGCCGGTGGTCGAGGTCATCAGCAGCCGCAGCCCCGGGCGCGCCACCGACTCGTCCCAGCCTTCGATGATCGACAGCGGATCGGCGATGTCGGTTCCGCCCCAGCCGGTGCCCGGGTTGGCGACCTGGAAATAGCGCCCCGGCGTGGACTTGCGCCCGCGCCCCCTGATCCCCGAGCGCGGCATGTCGAGGCAGCGCCCGGCCTGGTGCTCGGTGAGCACGCCGGTGATGTGGTCGTCGACGACGACGACCTCGTCGGCCTTGCCGAAGAGCTGGCGCGCGAAGATGCCGATCGTGGCCGAGCCGCAGCCCACGCGCATGCGCTGCTCCTCGACGCCGTTGACGATCGGCGCGCGGCCGGCCTGCACCACGATCTGCGAACCGCCGTCGATGGTGAGCTCGACTGCGCCCTTGTTGCCGAGCGTCTGCATCGCCTCGAGCGCGAGGCGGCCTTCCTTCTTGCTGCCGCCGGTGAGGTGGTGCACGCCGCCCAGCGACAGCATCTGCGAGCCGTACTCGGCGGTGGTCACGTGGCCGACGACCTCTCCCTTGCAGCGCACGTTGGCCTGCTCGGGCCCGAGGTAGCGATCGGTGTCGATCTTCAGCTTGAAGCTGCAGTAGCTGAAGATGCCCTCGGTGACGACGGTGACGAGGTCGACGCCGTCGGCCTTCGAGCCCACGATGAACGGGGCCGGCTTGTAGTCGGGATAGGTGGTCGACGATCCGATCCCGGTGACGAAGACCTCGTCGCCGGCAAGGAGATCGGGCGGCAGTGCGGCCGCCGGCGCGTCGGCGGCGGCCGGCGGCTCCTGCTGCAGCGCCGCGGGCAGGGTGGGGCGGTCGGCGAAGGACACCAGCCGCGCCTCGCTCTCGTCGATCCGGCGGCGCAGCAGCACGACCGGATCGACGCGCACCAGCGTGCCCTCGTGGTTCGCGTAACGGTCGCAGGCGCCGGTGCGCCCGGGGGCGATCTGGCACAGCACCGGGCAGGCGTTGCACTCGATCTTGTCGGCCGCCATGCGTTCGCTGCGCGGTCGTCCCCGTTCGAGGATCTGCGGCAGCGCCGGCACGTCGATGCCGGGCAGCCCGTCGGTGCGCGTGTGTTCGGTCATGGGGCCTTCCTCGGTGCCGGTCGGGATTGTCCCGCCG